>JBILVU010000042.1:0-43159 GCA_044370285.1 Prosthecobacter sp. | reverse complement strand
CCTTTCCCACTGAGCACCCAGCACCCCCGCTTGACAGGCGGACACCCCCGAAATTTTTACCGATGACCGATGACCGCTGACCGCTGACCGCTGACCGCTGACCGCTGACCGCTGACCGCTGGTGCCGGAGGCAGGCAATTCATCCCCGTGCTCGTCAAGGTTGTCACCTTGGTGGGCCTGCGCAAAAAGCACTGGTGGGCGGTGTTCATCGGGAATTTCCTCGAACAGGAAAATTCCAGCAAATTTCCGAACAGAAGTCGATGACTATTTTCCGGTGAGGGGTCTTCGACGGTCCCGAAGCCTGAGCTTCTCCTTGAGAATGAGGAACTTTGGGGCGGCTGATTTTTTTGATCGGATCTGGAAAAGAGTGGGTGAGTGCGGCTCAGGGCTTCGATCTCGTGGTCATTGTTGTGCGATGGGCTTCGCGGATTACCGGCGGGAGTGAAACATTTCAGCAAAGCCGAATTTCCGGGTGTCGGATGTCGGGAATGATGTACCCTGACCGTCCCAGCCCATGATCCTTCGGAGTCTTTTCATCGCAACTGCCAGCCTGCTCGCGCTTGTTTCGCTCAGCGGCTGCACGGCGCTTTCCAAGATGAAAGGCGACTCCAAAACTGAAAAAACGGAGGAAAAGGGCAGTGGCGACAAAAAGGACGGCGAAGAGAAAAAAGGCGAAGACGCCTCCGCCGCCGTCGATGTGAGCTTTTTGCTGAGCATGAGCTTCAACGAGGCGAAAACGCTCAGCGCCCAGACGATTGAGTTTCCGCCGTTTTACAAGGTGGCGGCAGATAGCATCGAGGTCACCAAGACCAATGCAGACGGCACGCCACGCCGTGTGCGGGCGAAGGGCCGCGTCTTCATCGAGATGAATTTCCTCGAGCCTGCGAAGGGTCTCTGCCAGGAGCTGCTGCTCAGCGATGACGAGGTCATCCTACGTGGCAAACCGGTGCTGCAGCGCGGCGGCAGCACGATCGAGGGCATGGATGACTACACGGTGTTTTATATGTTCGGCGCGAAGCTTCGGGTGATCGGCACGCACCGTCTCACGAACCCCGGCCAGCTGGCTGTCGGCGGCATTGACGCCTCCGGCTTGCCCACGCTGGGAGCCTGGACGGATTCGCCAAACCCTCTCCTCCCACCCCTTACCGAAAGCGATGTGCCCGCGCAGGTCCGCGCTGAGTTGCAACGCGCCGCCGAGTCCGAGATGCTGCATCAGCAGACCCGCGCCGAATTTGGCCCCGCCGAGGCAGAGCCGAAACCTGAGGAAAAGAAGGACGAGAAAAAAGAAGAGAAGCCTGCGGAGAAAAAGAAGGCGAAGAGCTGATATGCCCGCCCCTGCCACTGCCCAGCCATTCCTTTTCGCCTGCTGCCGCGAGGGTTCAGAAGCCTCTCTCAAGGCCGATGTGCTCCGCCGCCATGCCACGCTGCTCACGCCCGCCTTCATGCGGCCACAGCTCATCACCTGGAAGGCTCGTGCGCCCGTCGATGAGACCTTTGACCTCGCCTCCCCCTTCGCCCGCGTCTCCGGCCTCTCGCTCGGCCCTTGCAAAACGGAAGCGGAGGTCGTCGAAAAGATCACGAGTCGCTCGCTCACTCGAATCAGCCTGCATGTCTTTCCTCGTGTGGCCCCCGAAGATGGTGCGATCGACTGGAAAGCCCTTGATGCCATTCGCGACCGCGTTTCCACCGCTCTCGAAAACGCCGGCATCACGCTCGATGAGAGCGCCGAGCATGTATTGAGCCTCATCGTGGATGATAAGCCCGAAGCCGCTTGGTTCACCGGACTGCGGAAACGCCGCGCGGGTGATCCCCTGCCCTGCGGCGGCCTGCCGCGCATCACCCTGCCCTCTCACGCCCCATCCCGTGCGTGGCTCAAGCTCGAGCAAGCCCTCGCCTTTCGAGGCTGGGACAAGGCCGATCTCCACAACCAGAATGCCCTCGATCTCGGCTGCTCTCCGGGTGGTGCCTCATTGGCCCTGCTGGACCGTGGCATGAAAGTCATCGGCGTGGATACCGGGGACATGGATGAATCCGTCCTGCGCCACGATAGCGGCGGCTTCCGCCACCTCCGCGTGCCACTCGCCCGCCTCGATACCAGCAAGCTGCCATCCACCTTTGATCTGCTGCTCTGTGACATCAATCTCGCCCCGCCCGAGGTGCTGCCACACATCGCCTCCCTGTGCCAGACCTGCCGCGTGCCACGCCTCATCCTCACCTTGAAGCTGAACCACCTCTCGTTTGAGCAACGCGTGGATGAATTCGTGGGATACATCCGCAGCTTTGCCCCCGGTCCTGTCTTCGTCACTCAACTCGCCGCGAACCGCCGCGAGGTCTGCGTGATCGCGGGAGCGTGAGATCGTGCCTTATTTGGCCCGACCCCACGGAGAAAACCGGCCCCTATTCGTCCGCGAACTGCTGCAGCGTGGTCTTCCACTTCACATAGGTGGGTTTCACCTTCTCATACACCTTCATGTTGGGGATCTGAATGCCGAAGGTGGTGTTCGTGTTCTCGTTCAGCTTGATGCGGCACACCACGAAGCGGATGTAGCCGTGCTCCTCGTCTGCCATTTGGAGCTGAATTTCCTTCACGCCGCCGGTCGTTTTGTCCTCGCGGGATTTCAGCGTCTCATAGCGCAGCACCTGCATCATGGAGGCCTCGCCGTTCCACTGCGGAGAATACACGCTGAACTTCACTTGCAGCGCCTCATTCCACAGACCCACCTCGTCATACAGTCCGGCACCTCCGGGATCGCCTTCGGGAAACACTTTAAACCCAGGGGGCACGCCGATGGAGAAAAAGTTTCCCTTGTACTCTTTCCATCCTTCAGGCAATGCCGCCCGCAAAGCGGCCAGTGGAGCGAGGATGAGGGCAGAGAGACCGGCCTGGAGCCAGCCGCGGCGGCTGGAGACGACGGACGACGAAGAAGCGCGTGAGGAGAGAGCCATGGCGGCCACGAGCCTGAGCACTCAGCTTGCCAGGCGCAACACTTTTTCAGCCTCCACTCCTCACAAATCATCGTCATTCACATCGTCAAAGGCCTTCCGCACCGGCAGATGACCCGTTTCACGCCAGAGGCGAGCGTCCTCGGTGGCCTCGGAGACCATGCGATCGCGGTGAATCAGCTCCGCCGGCAGCGGAGAGAGCAGCGCATCAATGATGCAGGGCAGCCCACTGGCATCCTTCATCACATTGCCAGGATGCAAATCACTCATCACCCAGGCCCGCGCATCCCACCACACGATCCACACGGGTCGCTTGAAGCCCGCCCGACACACAACGGCCCGCATGCGCTCCACCGCCTGCGGACGCATGCGATCAATCTGCGCGATGGTCATCTCGCGGAGGTTATCCAGATCCCCGTAGGGCGTGGCGAGCGGTTGCTTGGCGATCAGGTAATCACCCTGATCGTCGATGCCCACCAGCTCCGTCGGGTGACCACCGGCTTCGTGCATGACGATGAGTTTTTCGATGGTTTCCGCCAGCACGGCATCCCGCACATTCATCACGATGCCGGAGCGCTCGGGGTCCGCCTCGATCTCGAAGGTCTTGCCGAGGCCGCCATTGATGTGAAGCGGGAAAAGCTTGTACACGACCCCGTTTTCGTAGTCGGCAAAGGGGCAGGCCTCCGCGCCCGTTTTCAGCGGCGTTAAAAAACGTGAGGCCAGCATGCCCTCCGCATCTCGGGAGATCCCCAGACCGCTCAACTGGACGAGGGGGACGTCCCACTCTCGGGCTCTTGCGGCAACAAGGGCTGCCCAAACATCAGCCGAAAGCGATTGCCGGGATGAAGTTGATCGAGCTGCTTCCTGGAGGCCGTGCGCTCGCCTTCGGTTAAGGGCAGTGCAAGCTGCGCATTCGCCTCCGCCGAAAGCCGCGCCGGTGAGAGCGGTTTCCCGCCCGGTGCGGAAGTCGATGTGTAGCTGGGCTGGCTCGGTTTCATTCACGGGAGTTAGTCACGCTTGGCCGGGGTTTCAACCCGTGCCACGGCTTTCTTGCGAGGGGTGGGGAACGGGAGTGGTGGAGGGATGGAGTGGTGGAGTTTGGGTTTCAATCGCGGCCCTCAGCGTGGTTGAACAAATATCTTTGGCAAAACCACCACCGCTCCGGCAAACTGATCCGTATGACTGGGCTGACACTTTCACTTCGGCTCAAGGCCGTGCCTGTTTCGATCCGTGGCCGCACTCAGTGCTGACCGGCCTGCTTGCAACCCCGTCTCCCTCCTCTATTCTCCGGCTCCATGAGTTTCCTTCCTCCCGATGACTTTGAGTTCCGCCAGTGGCTCGCCGCGCGCTTGAGACCGCTGGAGACCACCCAGCCGGGACATGATTTGTATGCGCCGCTCCACGAGGGAACTCCGCACGATCCCGTCACGCGCATCCTTCGCGACATCCGGCTGAATGAGACTGGCGACAGCCTCAACCTGATCTCCGGTTTCAGCGGTGCCGGCAAATCCTCCGAGCTGCGCCGTCTGAGCACCATCCTTGATGACGACGGATTCGATTCCTTCATCGTGGATGCGGATGACTACTTCATGGCCTCCGAGGCGGTGGACATCGAGGTGCTCCTCATCAAGCTGGCCGCCGCGTGGTGTGACTCGCTCGACAGCTCCCATGAGATCGATCCAGGCCGCCCTTCCTACGCACGGCGGTTCTGGGACTGGCTCAACCGCACCGAAGTCAAAATCGAAGGCCTGGAAGGCGGTTTGGGCGGCAATAAGCTCAAACTAAGCCTCAAAGACAATCCCTCCGTGCTCCAGCGCGTGCAGGAAGCTCGAACGAAGCGTCCCGGCGTCGTCTTGGAGGCCCTGCGCCAGCTTTTTCAAGAGATCACCTCGGCGCTTCGCGAGCGATCCACCTCCGCCCGTAGCCCTGTGCTCATGCTGGATACCTTGGAGAAGCGTTCTGACACCCCGTCCACAGGCGGCTTGGTGGCTGAAAGCTTCCGCACCCTGCTCACGGCCCACATGAGCGATCTGGCCATTCCTGGGCTGCATCTTGTCCTGACCATGCCTCCCTGGATCAAGCTGGCCGGCCTGGGGCAGGACCGCGTGCGCATGATCTATGGCGTGAAGCTCTGGCAAAACACACGGGACCGCAAAGCATGGCCTGATGGCTATGCACGCATGCGTGCCATCGTGCAGCGTCGCTTTCAGGATGAGGGCCTTCAGAGGTTCTTCGGAGACGCGCTCTCAGACGGCAGCCGTCCTCTGGTGGATGCCCTCATTCTTGCCTCAGGCGGCCATGTGCGCGATCTCATCACCTTGCTGTATGAGATGTTGCTCGATGCCCCGGACGGTGCCCCGCCAGCCGGACATGCTATCATCTCTGAGGACAATGTGCGGCGCGTCATTGCTGCCCATCGAAGCAATTTCTCCCGTCTCTCTGGTGAGGCTGCTGCCTGTCTGGCGGAGATCGCCCGCACACGTCGCTGCTTCTTCCCGGATCATGGCACTGAGGCCATTCTCACCCTCACCCGCCTCTTCAACAGCCATCATGCCTTCCCCCTGCCCAATGAAGACGAGTGGTGTGACGTGCATCCGCTGGCACTGGAAGCGGTGCAGGCATTGGTGAAGCCTCCGCACAAGAAAACCGCCCCCGTCAGCAAAAAGCCCAAAGCCACGAAAAACGCTTCCCGCCGTGCCAAACGCAAATCCTGAGTCGCACGGCAATCCGCCTGCTCTTACCCTGATTCCTGTCGTGCGGCAGCGTGGCTGGCAGTTGCTACGCACTCACTTTGCCATCAGTCGCGGTTTTGCCCTGATTCTCGTCTCCGCACCGGATGAGTGGACGCTCTCCCGCCTGCGGGCCTCCATCTGCGATCTGCTCCCGGCGGGAGGGAGGATTCGCGATGTGACCTTCGACTCCAACTTTCAGCCAGAGACATTCACTCTACAGATACTCGGCTCCGACTTGCCCAAAGACACCGAGGGAAGACTGCTGGAACCCGCCATGACCGTCTGGACGGAGGCTCCCGCGCCACCACTTCCGATGGCAGACCCCGCCCTGCATTCCTGGCATGCCGCTTTCAACTATCTCAACCGGCAACGCAATGTCCTCCCTCGTGATCTGGAAGGAACTGTCATCATCGCCGGCACGCCTGAGACCTTGCTCGTCCTGCGGGATTCAGCCCCGGATCTCTACTCCATCCGCTCTGCCCAGATCGCCTTTGACCGCGCCCCCATGGAGCCGGGGAACGAGGATCATCCCGCCCTCAAACGCCAGCGCCTCACCGCCTACCGCCGCTCCCTCCTCGCTGCCTTCTCCGCCTACCAGGAACTGGCCCTCGACAACTACGCCGCCGCCGATCAAGCCTGCCCGGACATTTGGGACATCTTTGTCCATCCCGCCTGCTCGGCGGAACACCTGCGCCCGGAGGACATGGACGCCGCGCAGCGGGAGACACCGCCGCGCCTGCCCGCGCAGGATTTGCTGCCGCAGCTCGCCCAGGACGACCACCGCCGCACCGTCCTGCTGGCCGATCCCGGCATGGGCAAAAGCACGCTCATCCAAGCCCTGATCGCCCATCTCGCCAGCGGGCGTCCGCTGCCCGGCGCACCCGCGCTCACCAGCCTGCTGCCCGTCCCGCTCATCCTGCGAGACCTCGTGCCGCTGCTGCCGCAGCATGAAGTCGAAAGCTGGACCTGGGACAGCCTCATCACCGTCCTGCTGGAGCACTACCAGCGTGAAGAGACCGCCCCGCTGCTCTGCGATGCCTACAAGCACCACCGCGATGAATTCCGCCAACTCCTCCACTCCGAGCCGAAGCTCTTCTTCCTCATCGACGGCCTCGACGAGATCGGCGACCTCAAGAAGCGCCGGAAAATCGTCCAGTGTATTCAGGATGGCATCAAAGCGGTGAGCAATGAGGCGCGGTGGTTGATCACGTCGCGAGTGATTGGGTATGAGGACGCGCCAGTGGATGTGATTACCAAGAGGAGTATGTTTCAAATGGGTATAGATGGCTTTAGCGAGGATGATCACAACACAATGCGGCACACTTATGAGCAGGCCTTGATCGAGTTGACTGCTTTGTGGGGCGACTTCCGACTGGCAGGCGTTCACAGGCAATCAAGCAAAGCAGGCTTCATTCCTGAAAACACGGACGTAAGACCAGGTATTGATTTGGATCATGAAAGTTCGAGTGGTTTCAAAACAAATGCTTTGGCGAGAATTGGCACTGTTTGGGCTAATGTCACGATAGCCCAGCGCCTCCACCTCTCCCCGTTCGACGACCAGCGCCAAGACGCCTTCACGAGCCGCTGGTTCCGGCACCGATACAGCACGGATTACTCGAAGGAGCTGATGCGGGAGGTTCGCGCCCATCACCACGATGGCGTGCGCATCATCTCCCGCGTGCCGAACCTGCTGTGCATGATGAACATGCTCAAACGCAGCGGCAAACCGCTCCCCGATGGCCGTGCCGCCTTGTATGACGAGATCGTCAAGGCCTACCTCGGCGGCATCGATGCCGCCTACAAGATGCAGCCCATCCTCGGCCACACCTGCCCCTTCGAGCCAGCGGAGCGCCGCTTCCTCCTCTCCCTCCTCGGGGCTCTGATGCAGAAGATCCGGCTTGGAAGCGAGAACGGAGACAAGGACGGCAATATACTCATCGCCATGCCCGAGTTGGCTCAGTTGCTCCTCCCGGCCATCGAGTCGATGCAGCAGGCGGGGAAGGTGACATGGGATCACAGTGCCACCGCCTTGCTCGACGAGCTGCTGCACCACATCGCCAGCCGCAGCGGCCTACTCATCCCGCGCAGCAGCGACGCAGACGGAAACACCGTCTATAGCTTCACCCACCTGTCCTTCCTCGAGTTTTTCGCCGCTGAATGGCTCGGGAAAGAATTCGACCGCCAGCGTAATCGCATCGTGCGCCGCGCCGAGGCTGCCGGAGAAGGTCAGAATCTCACCGAGGCTGATCTGGACCGCGAATTCCCTCCCGCCGGTCCCATCCATCACCCGCGAGACACTTTCGAGCACCTGCCCGCACAGCCCGCCTGGCACGAGCCGCTCATCTTCCTCCTCGAATCCCGCAAAGCCGACGCCCCTACGCTCCTTCGATGGCTGTTCCCTGCATTGCACGCCACTCCGACCCAACTTGAATCCTGGAACCTGAAACCTGAAACTTCCTTACTACCCTTTGAAGCCGTCAGACTCGCCGTCCAGCTCGCCCACGACAAAGAACTGGCACTCAGCGCCGAAACCCGCCGCGCCTGGTGGCGCATCCTTTGGGCCGCCTACCTTGCTTGGCCGCATCCACCTTGGGAACCCGATGAATCGAAGCGCTGGCCCATAGCCCCGCTGCTACTAGAGCGAGAAGATAGAAACACGGAGGTGCTTCAAGCACTCGCGTCTATTCAGCCGCAGCACCCAAAAAATGTCCTTTATCTTCATTTGTGTCGCAATCTCACTTCCGCAGACCTTCATCAACTTGGCGCATTGGTGAGCTTAACGAGGCTTGACCTCAGCAACTGCACCAATCTTAGGGATGTGATTTTTCTCGGTCGGCAATCGAAGCTGTTGTTTCTTAACCTCAGTGGCTGCATCGGCATCCAGGGTAAAGGCTGCTTGTCACCGCTAATGGGCTGCCCTGAACTAGAGTCTCTGTACTTGTATGGCTGCGACGGCCTTAGTGAGTTGGAAGTCCTTCGTCATCTTCCCAAACTCAAGATGCTTGATATTTCTTACTGCCCCGGCCTCCAAGAGCAGACATGTCTTGGCCCGCTAGCCGAATGCAAGGATCTGACGCAACTCTACTTCCGCGGCTGCACTTTCCCCATCGATCTGGAGGTTCTTCGTCACCTCTCGAAACTCAAGACTCTCGATCTAACTGGTAGCACCGGTCTAATAAAACCAGACTGTCTCACACCTCTAGCCTACTGCGCAGATCTGGTGTACCTAAATGTCAGCGGCTGCGCCGGTCTAAGCAAAGCGGATGCAACGGCTTTCTGCCAAAAATTCACAGAACTCCACGGGCCTAACAAATTGCTCCCTAACATAATCTGGCCGTGAAGCGTGATGCCGAGTCAGCAATTGGTGTGGCTAGGTGCAGCACACACCTTGTTAAAAGCACAAAACCTTATCCCTTCGCGAGATGAGCATGAGGGAAGGCACCTCAACTCTTCGCGAATATGGGTGCGATGGATGCATCTAAAGCTCTCTTCGCCTCTCGACGGAGCGAGAGGGCTACTTTGCTTCGCCCGGCGGAGATGCAGGATGGCTTGGTTATCTACCGGTGTTGTGAGCCGACAACGACCCGCCCGCATCGCTAAACGAAGCGTTGCGGGCGGGGGACGATCTTTGCCATTTCAAGCTCCATCACCGCGCCTCACAGCGCCGCAATAATCGCATCACCCATCTCTTTGGTGTTCACCTTCCGGGTGCCAGCAGCACCGCTGAAGATGTCGCCGGTGCGGAGGCCTTGATCGATGACCTTCTTCACGGCGGCTTCGATCTGGCAGGCTTCTTTTTCCAAACCGAGGGAGAAGCGCAGCAGCAGCGCGGTGGAGAGAATCTGAGCGATGGGATTGGCGATGCCCATGCCGGCGATGTCGGGGGCGGTGCCGCCGCTTGGCTCGAAAAGGCCGAAGTAGAGGCCGTCGCCCTTCGGTTTGCCGAGGCTGGCGCTGGCGAGCATGCCGAGGGAGCCGCAGATCATGGCCATTTCATCGCTGAGGATGTCGCCGAAGAGGTTTTCGGTGACGAGGAGGTCGAAGCTGCGCGGCGCTTTGATGAGCTGCATGGCGGCGTTATCGACGTAAAGATGAGCGAGGGTCACGTCGGGGTATTCCTTGGCGACTTCGACCATGGTTTCGCGCCAGAGGACGGAATTGGTGAGCACGTTGGCCTTGTCCACGCTGGTGACGTGCTTGCGGCGGAGCTGCGCGGCTTTGAAGGCGACGTGGGCGATGCGCACGATCTCGCTCTTTTTGTAAACCATGGTGTCGATGACCTCGATGTCGCCATCGGGGAGCGTGGTGCGGCTCTTCGGCTGGCCGAAGTACATGCCGCCGGTGAGTTCACGCACGCAGAGCACGTCAAAGCCGCCCTCGACGAGGTCGGGACGGATGGGCGAGGAGCTGGTGAGCGCGGGATAGCAGATGCCGGGGCGCAGATTGGCGAAGAGGCCGAAATGCTTTCTCAACGGCAGCAAAGCGCCACGCTCAGGCTGTTCATTGGGTGGGAGCTTTTCCCACTTCGGACCGCCGACGCTGCCAAAGAGGATGGCATCGGCCTGCTCGCATGTTTTGACGGTCTTTTCGGGGAGAGCCTTGCCCACGGCATCGATGGCGGCACCGCCGACGAGTTCGTGGTGGTAGTTGAACGTGAGGCCGGAACGGCTGGCGACGGTGTCGAGGACGCGAATGGCCTCGGCCATGACTTCAGGGCCGATGCCGTCGCCGGGGAGGACTGCGAGGTTGTAGGTTTTGGACATGTGGGAAAGGGTGCTTGGTTGGTGGGTTCTTTGTTCTTGGTTCAATCAGTTCTCATCGCCGAGGCGTTTGTCGGGGACGAGGTAGCCCTGGACGTAGTCGCGGACGGCTTCGGTGAGAGCGGTGATGTCTTGGGTGAAGCCGGAGGCGCGGAGCTTGGCGATGTCGGCGCAGGTGTAGTATTGATACTTGGATTGCAAGTGCTCCGGCATGTCGATGAACTCGATGACGGGCTCCTTGCCGAGCGCGGTGAAGATGGCGGTGGCGAGCTCGATCCAGGTGTGAGCCTTGCCGGAGCCGAGGTTGAAGAGGCCGCCAGCGCTGGAGGTCTCGGCTAGGTGGAGTGTCATGCGGATGGCATCCTTCACATAAAGGAAATCGCGCATCTGCTCGCCATGCTGGTAATCGGGGCGGTGGGATTTGAAGAGCTGCACCTTGCCGGTGGCGAGGATCTGGCCGCAGGCTTTGTGGACGAGGCTGCGCATGTCGGCCTTGTGGTCCTCGTTGGGGCCATAAACGTTGAAATACTTCAGCCCGACGATGCTCGGCAGCCAGCCCTCGCGCTTCGCGTGGAGGTCGAAAAGGTGCTTCGAGTAGCCGTACATGTTCAGCGGACGCAGTTTGTGGATGTCCGGGTCCTGATCGTTCATGCCGTGGGCTCCATCGCCATAGGTGGCGGCGGAGGAGGCATAGACAAAGCGGGTCTGATTGGCGAGAGACCACTGGCAGAGCTGCTTGGTGAACTCGTAGTTGTTCCGCATGAGGTAGTCCGCATCGCGTTCCGTGGTGGCGGAGCAGGCACCGAGGTGGAGGACGTGGTCAAAGCGGCCCAGTTTCGCGGGCGAATGCTGCACGGCCTGAAGGAGGTCATGGCCGTCGATGTAGTCGGCAAAGCGCAGCGGCACGAGGTTCTTCCATTTCTCGTCCGTGCTGAGGCGGTCGCAAACGACGATGTTTTCGCAGCCACGACGATTCAGCTCCCAAACGAGGGCACTGCCGATGAATCCGGCCCCGCCGGTGATGAGGATGCGACTTTCCGTGTTCTTCATGAACCGCTGCCCCTAGCGGGGTTTGCGGAATGATTCAAGCAGCGGCTACAGGCTCATCCTCAGCCGGTTTGGCCTCGGCGGCAGGCGCTTCAACTGGGGCGGACACCGGAAGCTGCTCACGCCAGAGGGCAGGATGGAGGACAAATCCGCGTGTGCCGTTCTCCCACTCGCCTTCCCAGCCGACGACGGCCTCCATCGTGGTGGCATCTGGACAGTGGATCGTGGGGTAGAGCCACTGCTGATCGCCGACTTGGAGTTTCGGGATCAGATTGTGCCCGTGAAGCTCGATCTCCCAGCCGAGGAGCAGCGGCTCTTCATCGGTGTAACCTGCGAGACCCAGTGGATGCTCCACCCAGCCGACGAGACCGGCTCCATTGAGCACGTCCCAGATTTCACGGTTTTCGAGGTCGATACGCACCGCAAAGCCATACGTCTTCGCCACACTGCCATTGGCCGGATCACGGGCGGCGAGGCCGAAAATGATCTGGGAGGGACAGTTTTCTGGCACCACGTCGATTTGGAATCCAAATCGGATGGGATAGTCAGGCACGACGAGATGACCGAGGCTCTCGACGGAGAAATCCTTGATAGCCAAGGCATTGGAGGAGGGGGCAGCGGAGGTTTGCATGATGACGCTCATGGTATTCGGGGTAAGTGTGTACAAATGAAACTAAAATTATTGTAATTTTCAAACAGTTTTCATAAAATTTAGCACTTATTAACCATTCCATCTCTTCAAATTATAAAAAGTTAGAAGTAATGCCTTCTAGCCACTTCCAGGGCTGCCGCCTCGAGCGGAATCCTGGGTCGTTTGAAGCTCATCCAAGCCAAACTTTGCCTCAACAGGCCAAAAACTGCCTGTTTTCTCACCCGAAGGCCCTTTCAGGCAACCCACGCTGTTGACGATTCCGCCGTATTTCGCTAAAAAGAAGCCCGTGTCCGCCTCTCCCGTCACGACATCCTCCAAACGCACGTCATCCGTCTACTCGACGGATTTTCAGGAGCAGTATCTGCATGCCCTCTATTACATGAGGCTTTCCCGAATGCTGGAGGAAAAGCTCGGAGCGCTCTACCGCGCCGGTGGGCGCATCGTGGGCGGTGTTTACCTCGGGAAAGGTCAAGAGGCCTTCGCCGCCGCCATGGGCGTGCAGCTTCGCATGGGAAAAGACGTTTACGGTCCGCTGATTCGTGATCAGGCCGGACGTCTGGCCTTCGGTGAGCCAATTATTGAGACGCTCCGCACCTACCTAGGTGCCGCCACCGGCCCGATGCGTGGCCGTGATGGCAATATCCACCGTGGCCGCCCTCGGGACGGCTACATGGCGATGATCTCCCACCTCGGCAGCCTGCTCTCCGTCGTCGCCGGGGCGCTTTTTGCCCGTCGGCTCAAAGGCACGCTCGGGGATTCCATCGGAGCCACCAGCGTGGGAGATGGCGGCACCTCCACCGGCGCCTTTCATGAGGGCATGAACTTGGCCGCCGTCGAAAAACTCCCGCTCATCGTCAGCATCGCGAACAACCAATACGCCTACTCGACGCCGAATACCCGCCAGTATGCCTGCGAGAACCTTGTGGACCGTGCCAAAGGCTACGGCGTCCACGGTGAGCACATCGACGCCACCGATCTCGCCGCGTGCCTGACCGCCTTCCGAGGTGCCGCGGCCCGTGCGAAGGCTGGAGAAGGCCCGCAAATCGTCGTCGGCACCCTTTTGCGCCTCGCAGGCCATGGCGAGCATGATGACGCCAGCTACATCCCGGATAAAAAGCGCCACACGCACGAGGGCCGCGACTGCATCGAAGTGGCCGCGAAGTTTGCCATGGAGCAGGGCTGGGTGACCGAAACGGCACTCACCACCCAGATGGAGGAGATTCGTCGCCTCATTGATCAAACCGTCGCCAAAGTCTCCAAAGAACCCGCACCCGATCCCTTCAAAGAGAACTGGCAGGCGCTTTCCACCGCCGGACTCGTGGAGGGGCAAAACCCATGAGCGGCAGCATCACCTACCTGGAAGCCATCCGCGAGGCTCAATACGACGCGCTGCAAAACGATCCCTCCGTCTTCCTCTACGGCCAGGACATCGATACCTTCGGAGGAGCCTTCAAAGCGACCAAAAACCTCGGTAAGGAGTTCCCTGGCCGCGTCTTTGACTCCCCCATCAGTGAGGACGCCATGGTCGGCCTCGCGATCGGAGCCGCCATCGAGGGCGCAAGACCCATCGTCGAGATGCAGTTCGCCGATTTCTCCAGCATCGGCTTCAATCAAATCATCAATCAAGCCGCCACGCTCTACTGGCGCACCGAGACCCCCTGCCCTCTCACCATCCGCCTGCCCAGCGGCGGCACGGCCGGCAGTGGCCCCTTCCACAGCCAGAGCATGGAGGCCATCTACGCCCACTATCCTGGCCTCATCATCCTCACGCCCGCCACCGTCGAGGACGCCTACTGGATGCTGCTCGATAGCGTGGAGCTGAATGACCCCGTCATCTTCTGCGAGCACAAATTCCTCTACTACCATCTCAAGGCCGAATCCATCGGCGAGCGCAGCCTGCCCATCGGCAAAGCCCGCATCGCACGTCCCGGCCGCCACGCCACCGTCGTCACCTACAGCGCCATGGTGCATGATGCCATCCGCGCCGCCGAGGAACTCCAGCTCGATGGCTATCAAATCGAAGTCGTCGATCTCCGCAGCGTGAAGCCCATGGATACCGATACCATCCTCGGCTCCGTCGCCCGCACCGGCCGCCTTTTAGCCGTCGGCGAGGCCTTTCCCTGGGGCGGTGTCACGGCCGAAGTCATCTCCCGCGTCGCCAGTGAAGGCTTCCACCTCCTCGATGCCCCGCCCATGCGCCTCAACGCCAAGGACACGCCCATTCCCTATCACCCCAACCTCTGGAAAGCCCATCGCCCCACCGTCGCCAGCATCGCCGGGGCCCTGCGCAACCTGCTGAGGTATTGAATTCGGCCTTCATCATTCTGATTTCGTCATTCTCTAAAGATGCCCACCATCCCCATCCTGATGCCCCAGCTAGGCGAATCCATCGCCGAGGCCACCATCGTCCGCATCTTGGTCGAGGCAGGACGCAGCGTGGAGGCGGCCAGTGATCTCTTCGATGTCGAGACCAACAAGGCCACGATGTCCGTCAGTGCGCCCTGCGCAGGCAAGATCACGCAAATCATCGCCGTCCCGCAGACCAGCTACGCCGTCGGCTCCACCCTCGCCGCCTTTGAGATCAGTGAAGAGGACGCGCAGAACCTCGGCTTTGCCGATACCCCGCAGCCCAGCATCGCCCAGCAGCACAACACCAGCATGGCCGATGTCGTCGAGAATCTGCACTTCCAGATCAGCGATGACGACGTCATCTCCTCGCCGCAGCCGAAGGTCGAGCCCGTCGTCGGCGGCCTGCCCGTGCCCGCTGGAGCCACTGGGGCCAGTTACATCTCACCACGCATGCGTGCCCGCATGCTCGAGCTTGGATTGAATGCCTCCGACCTCGCCGGCGTGCCCGGCACCGGGGCAGGCGGCCGCGTCACCGTCGAAGACTTCGAGGCCTTCCTTCGCGGCCTGGAGCAGCACCTCATGACCAAGGCCTCGCCCATGCGCATCGCCGTCGCCGATAGCATGCGCCGCGCCTGGTCACGACCGCTCGCCACTGTCGGCAGCCCCATCATGCTCGATGCCATGCTCGCGCATCGCAAAAAGGCCAATCCCAAGCCCGGTCCCGCCCTCTACGCCATCCGCGCCCTCGCCATCGCCCTCTCTGAAAATACCGCTGTGGCCGGCCGCCTCATTGGCAACCGCATTGTACATCCCCGCGCCATCGATATCGGCTTCGCCGTCGAGGTCGAAGACGGCGTCTTCGTCCCCGTCATCCGCGAGGTCGATAAAATCCCTCTCGTTAAACTGGTGCCCACCTACAACAACCTCGTCGAACAGGCCCGCGCCCGCCGCCTGCCGCACGATATGAACCGTCCCGGCATCGCCACCGTCACGAATTTCGGCACCTTCGGCATCGTCTGGGCCACGCCCATTCCCCTGCCCGAGCAGAACCTCATCCTCGGCCTTGGCGCTGGCAGCAAGGTCCCGCACTGGAGCGATGAAGTGAACCAATTCATCCCCGTCACCAAAGCCGAGATCACCCTCAGCTTCGACCACCGTGTCTGCGATGGCGGTGCCGCTGGGCGATTGCTCAAACGCGTCGCCGAGCTGCTGCAGCGGCCCGAGGATCTGTAAATTCGGGCCTATCTTCATCATGGAAGACAAGCCCGCCATCCGCCAGCGCATGCGCCAGCTTCTCCGTGAAGTCACCGCAGAAGCCAATGACGCGCTCATCGCCGCTTTGAAGCAGCACGCCGCCTCGTGGCCTTCGCATCAAACCGTCGCCATCTACGGCGGCCTTCGCGGGGAGCCGGATCTCATCGGCGGCTTTCTTCCGTGGCTGCAAGAGCATGGTCACCAAGCCACCCTCTTCGCCATTGAAGGTGAAAACCTCGCCCCGCGCCTCATTCAATCCGAAGCCGATCTCGTCCGCAGCAGTCTCGGAGCCTGGGAACCCCGCGAAACCTGCCCGCCGCTCGACATCGCTGATCTCGACCTCATCCTCGTGCCCGGCCTCGCCTTCTCAGCAGAGCACCGCACCCGTCTCGGACGCGGCGGAGGCTACTACGATCGGCTTTTGGCCCAGCCGCAGTGCCAAGCCCGCCGGATCGCTTTAGCTCACCGCTTTCAACTTCTCGATGCTTTGCCGGTCGAGGCACATGATGAGCGGGTGCATGAGATCATCATCGGATAAAGCCCCTCACCGTCAAAAAGGTCAATCCGGTCAACAAGGTCTCCTCACGCTGCATCAAACACTTTCCCCGGATTCAGCAGCCCCTGCGGATCGAGCGCCTTCTTCACGGTGCGCATCAGCTCAAAACTGCCTTCACCGAGCTGACGGCGCAGGAAGCCCTTCTTCGCCAAACCCACGCCATGCTCGCCAGTGACGGTGCCGCCGAGTTTGAGAGTCTCATCCACGATTTCTTCCAGCGCCGCTTCCACGCGATGCATTTCTTCGTGATCGCGTTCATTCGTCAAAAACGTCGGGTGCAGATTGCCATCGCCGAGATGGCCGAAAGTGCCGATGAGCAGGTTATGACGCTGGGCGACCTCATTGATGAAGCTCACCATGCGAGCCAGCTCACTGCGTGGCACCGTCACATCTTCGAGGATCGTCGTCGGACGCACGCGAGCGAGCGCGGAGAAGGCATTGCGACGCGCCGCGGCCAGTTTCGCGCCTTCCTGCTCATCGGCGGCGGCTCGCACCTCGCTGGCACCATTCGCACGTGCCAGCGCCATCATCTGAGCGGCTTCTTCTTCGACGACGACGGGATGCCCGTCCGTCTCCATCAGCACCACGGCCTCCACATCCGTCGGCAGACCGATTTTGGAGTAATCCTCCACGCAGCGCACCGTCATCTTGTCGAGAAACTCCAGTGTGCAGGGGATGATCTTCGCCGCGATGATGGCCGAGATCGTCTCAGCGGCCTTCTCCATCGAATCGTAAAGCGCCAGCATCGTTTTGCGGGCCTTCGGACGCGGCAGCACCTTCAACAATACCTCGGTGATGATGCCCAGCGTGCCCTCACTGCCGACGAAGAGGTCCTTCATCGAGTAACCAGCCACGTCCTTCACACATTTATTGCCCAGGAAGGTCACGGTGCCATCGGGCAGCACCACTTCGATGCCCATCACATAGTCACGTGTCACGCCATATTTGAGGCCGCGTAGGCCGCCGGAGTTCTCCGCCACATTGCCGCCGATGGTGGAGATCTTCATCGAGCCGGGATCAGGCGGATAAAACAGGCCCACCTTCGCGCAGGCATCGTCGATCTCCTTCGTGATCACGCCGCTTTGCGCACGCAGCGTGAGGTTTTTTTCATCCAGCTCGATCAGCTTGTCCATCCGCACGAGGCAAAGCACGAGGCAACCCGCCAGCGGCACGCTGCCACCGCTCAGGCCCGTGCCGCTGCCGCGGGTGACCACGGGCACGCTCTTGTCACGCGCCAGTTTCACGCACGCCGCCACCTCCGCCGTCGTCAGCGGGAAAACGACCGCTCCTGGCCGCTGCTTCAGCGCTGCCGTGCCATCAAACGAATACGGCAGAATATCCTCGTCCTGCGTGAGCACACGCTCCGCGCTGACGATCTGCTTCAACGACTCCACAAAGACTGAATCGACCTGGTTCATGCCGTCATCATGGCAAGTCCCCCTTGCACCGTCAACGCGGCCCGTGCTTTGGTGCCGCATGAACTTCCCCCGCCCCATCCGCTTCTCGCCCTATTACCAATCCCGCGTCTGGGGTGGCCGTCGTTTAGAGTCGGTGCTTCATCGCACGCTGCCGGATGCCACCACACCTTTCGGCGAATCTTGGGAAGTCAGCGACCGCCCCGAGGCGATGAGCACCACCGCCGATGGCATGACCTTGAACGACCTCTGGCTAAACCACCGCACCGAGGTCTTTGGCGGCCTGAAGAGCGATTCGCCCTGCTTTCCGCTGTTGATGAAGATTCTCGATGCCTGCGACGATCTCTCCATCCAAGTGCATCCACCGGCTCATCGCGCCGCCGAACTCGGTGGCGATCCGAAGACCGAAATGTGGTTCATCGCCCATGCCGATCCGGGTGCCAAAATCTACGCCGGGCTCAAAACAGGCGTCACCCGCGCTCAATTCGATGCCGCGCTGCAAAACGGCACGCTCGCCGAGGTCGTCCACGTCATCCATCCACGCACCGGCGACTGCCTTTTCATCCCCAGTGGCCGCATCCATGCCATCGGCGCCGGTCTGTTGATCTATGAGATCCAGCAAAACAGCGACACCACCTACCGCGTCTTCGATTGGAACCGCGTCGGCCTCGATGGAAAGCCCCGTCAGCTCCACATCGCCGAGTCCCTGGCCTCCATCGACTTCACGGACTTCGAACCCGCCATGCAGCCCGCCGTCACCAACGGCCCGCTCGTGAGCTGCGAGTTCTTCGACGTGCGTTTGTGCTCCACCACCGAGCAACTCGGCCTCGAAGGCGAAAACCTCACGCTGGCCGTCACGCAAGGTCAGCTCGATCTCGCGGGCGAAACCTTCCGTGCGGGCGATTTTGCAATCATCCCTTCTTCGATGCTCGAAACAGCCCGCCGCATCACCTCGCGAAGCGATGACGCTCAGTGGCTGGAGATTCGTATTCCATGAATGCTCTCGATGCCATGCTCGCCGCCCGTGAGCATCCCTCGCGGGCTCATGTGATGTATCAGCGTTGGGAAAAGCTAGCCTTCCTCCATTGGCGCTGGGACCCGGAGATCATTCAGCGAACGCTGCCGCCCGGTTTGACCGTCGATACTTTCCAAGGAGATGCCTGGCTGGCTATCGTGCCTTTTTACATGCGCGGCATCCGCCCGCGTTTTTGTCCACCGGTGCCGGGAATCAGTGATTTTCTCGAACTGAATGTCCGCACCTACGTTCGCGATGCGCAGGGTCGGCATGGTGTGTGGTTCTACTCGCTCGATTGCGATCAACCGCTTGCCGTTTGGACCGCGCGGACGTTTTTTCATCTGCCCTACCAGCACGCCCGCATGTCCGCGCCGCAATCAGAAGGATGGATCGACTACCATTGCCAGCGCCGAGGTGAATCCCTTTCTCGTTTTCGCTACCGGCTGAATGCGCAAACACGCCACGCCGAGCCCGGCACCCTCGAATTCTTCCTCGCTGAGCGCTACTTGCTGCTCTCCCAAACGCCACACGGCCTCCGCTGCGGTCAGGTGCATCACACGCCCTATCTTTTGGCCGAGGTCGAACTAGATGCCTGGGAGGTGAAACCCCTCCTCCAAGCCGGTTTTGAAAACCCCAACCGCCCGCCGGATCACCTCATCGGCTCCCCCGGCGTGGATGTGAAGGTGTATGCGCTGACAAGTTAGCCCTCGAATTCATCTGTTGGAGTCTAGGCTTTAGCCGACTCTGGCTCGCTCAGCCCACGGATCGGCTAAAGCCTAGACTCCAACCACCGCATCGATGCGAGAGATACAGCCTAGCCTTGCTCCTTCGGTTTGATCATCAGCACGATGAAGACCGAGACGATGCACAGGCTCGCAAAGACACCGAAGCTCACATTGAGCGGCACTTTGAGATCGTTCATCTTGCCAAAGCCCCAATCGGCCAAGCCGCCGCTGAACATGCTGACGAAGTTCATGATGCCGTAGCCGGTGGCGCGGAGATGCGGGCGGGCGATCTGCGAGAGGATGGGCATGTTGTTGATGTCAAAGAGACCCCAGCCGATGCCAAAAAGGATGAGCGAGGCTATCGCCAGCCCGAAGGAGTGCATCGCGGGCGCATTGCCCACACCGAAGAGCGCCGGGATGATGAGGATCATGCCGAGCGCACTCACCTGGATGCGACCGCGTTGAGTCGATTTCATGCGACGATCCGCCAGCCAGCCACCGAGCATCGCGGAGCCGATGGCGGCGGCTTGCCAGTAAATCGACGCAGACATGCCTGCGATGCCTTGGCTGATGTTGAACTCCTTTTGCAGGATCGCCGGCATCCAGTCACGCACCACCCAGGCCGCCACGGCGGGCAGCGTGAAATAGAGCACGAGCAGGATGAAGGACGCATTGGCGAGCAACTCACGCCCGGCGGTGAGCACCGAAGGCCTCGTATCAGCAGTGCTCGCCACACGCGGGGCATCCTTCAGCAGGAACAGCAACGGCACGGCATACAGGATGCCAGCGAGGCCGGTGTAATCAAAAGCCCCGCGCCAGCCAAAGTCCGGCCACTCGTTCACAAAGCCCGCGAAGCCGCCGATCATCACGCCGCAGTAGATTCCCGTCTGATGCACGCCCACCGCCCGCGAGCGAGTGCCGCCTGTGTGGTAATCCGCGATCATCGCCAGCGCCGCAGGAATGTAGAAAGCCTCGCTCACGCCCATTGCCGTGCGTGTCCAGAGCAGCTCCTGATAGCTGCCCACCTGCCCGGTGTACCAGGTGATGGCCGACCACACCACGAGGCTGCCGGTGATGGTGTATTTGCGACTGAAACGATCCGCGATGTAGCCACCGATGGGGCTGAAGAAGGCGTACACCCATTTGAACTGCCCAAGCATGTAACCCCAATTCGTCTCGCTGCCGATGCTGGTGATGTCCTGCATGACGCTGACCTTCATCGAAGCGATCATCTGCCGGTCGAGGTAGTTCAGCAGCGCCACGGGAAAGAGCAGCGCGACGACGGTCCACGCGTAGCGGCCGGGAGAGGTGGATTTTTCACTCATGAACGGCCATCGAAGCGTAACGCGCCGTTTTGGGCAAGATCGAAGCGTGGTGAAGCCTTGTCGGACCTATGACGATGCTTGATCCTTAAAGCGGCAGCGGCTGGTCTTCGCCGATGACTTTGACTTCGAGTTCGAGCTGCACGCCACGTTCTTCCTGGGCCTTTTCTTTGATCTGGGCGATCAAATCGAGCACCTCGCGGGCGGTAGCTCCGCCTTCGTTGACGATGAAATTGCCGTGGACGGATGAAACGACGGCTGCGCCGACGCGGGTGCCTTTGAGGCCGAGGTCATCGACGAGTTTGCCGGCTCCGCAGAGTTCGGGATTTTTGAAAATGCAGCCTGCGCTAGCACCGATGGGCTGGGACGTGCGGCGTTTGATGCGGCTGGCTTCCAAACCAGCGTCGATCTGTTCTTTCGGAGCGGGTTTACCCTCCAAAACGGCTCCGACGATGTAGCGGTCCTCGAACTCGGGCACGCTGCGGTAGTGGTGCTGGATTTCGGCGAGCGGTTTTTCCTGAATGCTGCCATCGGCAGCGATGAAGCGCACGCTGACGACATGGTCGAACATCTCCGCGCCCATGGCTCCGGCGTTCATGCGCAAAGCTCCGCCGAGATTGCCGGGAACGCCTTCCATCCATTCGAAGCCGCCGATACCGGCATTGCGGGCGGAGCTGGCGATCTTCTTCAAGCGAGCACCGACGCCAACGATGAGGCGCATGCCTTCGGCTTTGACGTCGTCGAACTCGCCTTTGCTCGGATGAATGACGGCACCGCGAATGCCGCCGTCTTTGACGAGCAGATTGGAGCCGCGACCAATCACGCGGATCGGCACTGAGGTGGCGCGAAGGTGTTTCACCACTTCGGCGAAGGCCGCGACGGTGTGTGGCTCGATCCAATACTGCGCGGGGCCACCGATGAGGAAGGTGGTGTGGCGGTTCATCGGCTCATAAAGCCTCGCTGCTCCTCCACCGTTGGCTTCGAGGATGCTGCACAGCTTTTCGAGCACCGGCAGATCCTTCGCGATGCAGCGACCGACTTCGTGGACGTTGCCTGCGCCGAGGGTGATGAGGAGATCACCAGGACGCAGCGCATTGCCGACCTTGTCACGGGCGATGGGCATCGTCGGCGTGCTGCCGGTCTTCGTTCGTAGTTCGGGCTTTAGCCCGCTCTGATGCGCGACGACTTCCTCCAAAATGGTTTCACCACTCACACCGGGCAGCGGCTTCTCGCTGGCGGGATACACGTCGGTGACGAAAAGCTCGTCCACATCGCCGAAACTGGCTCCAAACTCCTTTTTCAAAAGCTGCGTGCGACTGAAGCGATGCGGCTGGAAGAGGCAGACGATGCGTTTCGCGTTCAAACCCTTCGCGGTGGCGAGTGTGGCGGCGATTTCGCTCGGATGATGGCCGTAGTCATCGACGACGGTGAAACGCTCGCCGCTGTGACGAATCTCGAAACGACGTTTGGCACCTCGAAACGAGCGCAAGGCATGCTGGATGGCCTCAAACGTGACGCCGCACTTCGTGGCGAGGGCGATGGCGGCGAGGGCATTGCTGACGTTGTGCTTGCCGGGAATGCCGAGCGTGGCGGTGCCGAGGATTTGGCCTTTTTGATACACTTCGAACTCCGAGTGATCAGGCCGCATGGTGAGAATGTTCGCGGAGAAATCGTGATCGCGGCTCCAGCCGTAGCTGACGCCGTTGGAGCCTGCGCAGACCTCGCTGGCGACGGGGTCTTCGGCACAATAAACCCAATGGCCGGGCGTCTGGCTGAGCACTTGGCGGAAGACGGCTTTGATGGCCTCGATGCCGTCGTAGAAGTCGAGATGCTCGGGCTCGATGTTGAGCACGATGGCATGCTGCGGATGAAAATTGACGAGCGTGCCATCGCTCTCATCGCCCTCGGCGACGAAGAGTTCGCCTTCGGGGTCCCAGTGGGCGTTCGAGCCGAGGATCGGGATTTCCGCGCCGACGTAGTGGCTGGGCTTGAGGCCGCCTTGACGCAACACATGCGCCGTGAGCGCGGAGGTGGTCGTTTTGCCATGTGTGCCGCAGACGACGACGCCTTTTTTGTTTGCCATGACGGCGGCGAGAGCCTCGGCTCGACGCACCAGCGGGATGCCCTGCTTGAAGGCGGCTTCATACGCGATGTTGCCGGGCTTGATGGCGCTGGAGTAGATCACCATGTCGCACTCCTCGACCTCCTTCTCGGTGTGGCCGTGGAAAAATTGCAGACCGAGCTTTTGCAGTCGCTCGGTTTCCAGCGTGGTGGCCTTGTCCGAGCCGCTGACCTTGTGCCCGAGGCCAAGCAGCAGCAGTGCCAAGCCGCTCATGCCGCTACCTGCAACGCCAATGAGGTCGATGCGCATGGGGTGACGGCTTTCTTTGAGGAGGCTAAGAACGGCGTGGGTCATAAAAGGGGTGGGAAAGCTACTCGCAGCTTTGACCGGGAGCAAGAATGGCGAGGGAGTTTACCCACCCGCGAGCTTCACCGGCGTGAGTTCGGCGGATTTGCCACCGCCATCGATGGTGAAAATGCCTTCTTGAAGGGTGATTTGGAGGTCCATGGCCTTATCGACGAGCAAAGCGAGGCTTTTGACCTGCGCGGGATCGAATTGCCAAACGGTGAGGTTCCGCACTTTGGAGAGCTTTTGAGCCACGGAGGCCCACCAAGCGGTGCTGCTGCTGCTGAACGTATAAACGGTGACTTGCTTCGAGCGTCCGCAAGCCCGCACGAGGCGTTTTTCCTCTGGCTGGCCGAGGTCGATCTCATGCATGCGGAGGCCGGTGAGGTCGTTTTGCAGCAGCGCTGGTTCCTCCGGCTCAAACATGTCCTTGCCGAATTCGAGCGTGCCGAGGTCGTTGGTCTCGGGTTTATTGAGCACCCAGGCGAGGAGGCGGATCATCATGCGCTCCTCGGTTTCCGAAGGATGGCGGGCGATGGTGAGGTTGTGATCCTGATAGACGTTGCGGTCGAGATCGGAGAAGGAGACGGCGGCTTTGTGGATGATCGCTTTGAGGGCCATGCGGATGGGGATTTAAAAGTTCAGCATGAGCACCATGCCGAGCACGGTGGCGTTTGGCGTGCCGTTCTGCGGATTATAAATGCGCTGCAAGGTGGGCTGCAAAGCCATCCAAGGCGTGAGCTGGGCTTTGTAGGTGAGTTCGATGGCGGTCTCGGAACTGCTGGTGAAGCCGCCGCCGGCAAGGGTGGCCTGCACAAAGCTATTGCTCACACGCGACCACGTCATGGCGACGCCCCATTGGTCATTCTCGCGCAAGCCACGACCAACGAAGCCGCCTTCCAGCGTGAGATCGACCATGCTGCGTCCCGGATGAATGGCCCGCCCGGCGCGGGTGAAGAAGGTGAGCCGGTCCGCCGCGTCCTTGCCGATGCCCGGCACGAGCGTCTGATCAAGCATGGCATAGAAGTGGCCGTTGCCATGAGCGAGGAGGCCGGTGGCATTGACGGTGCTAAAGCCGGTGTTCCAGCCGCCGCCGATCTTGGCCGTGCCGGCGAGACCACCGATGTGATGCGTGCGGGCGAGTTCCAAAAGGATCGCCGCGCCGTCATCGGTGCCGAGGCGGGTGTTGGCGCTGCGGCGGTTGCCTTTCTCGCCACCGAAGTTCCCGTCGTAAACGCCGGCCTGAAGCTCATACTGGTCGTTCACCTGCCATTCGGCGAAGAAGCCGAGTGACGAGAGCGGATACACCGGCGCATTGAAGTTCATGTTCCAAGTCTGGATGGGGCCGTAGGCGGAGTTGATGAAGAGACTGGCGGCATTGGAGACCATGAAATCGGTGTCGAGCGTGAGCCAACCCGCGTTGAGACGGATTTTGTCCCCCAAGAGTTGCTGCTGCAGCCAGACGTGGAAGGGGCGCACGGTGTTGGCCATGCCCTGGATGTTGCTGACCTCATTCATGTTGCCGACGTAGGCCATGGAGGAGGCGCTGCGGCCCTGCACCCAGATGACCTCGGCATGAAACGCCGCGCCCTTCCAGCCGATGACCTTGTCGAGATCCACCAGCATGCTGAGATCGACAAGTCCCTGCCAGTTGGTGCCTTGGCGGAAGCCGCCTTGCAGATGGCTCATGAAAGAACCGGTATAACCGGCCTGGAAGGCGATGCCGTGCTTCTTCAGGGCCGCCTGCTCGTTCTCCCAATCTTCGACGATGACATTCTGAGCCTGCAACCCAGCCAGCGGCAGGCCGAACAGGATGAGGAAAAGATGGAGAATGCCGGAGTGGCGGGCGCGTCGGGGACACATGGCGGGGCGGGGCGAGGCCTAGGACAGAGGCAGCGATTTGTCAGCAACAAAGGTGCCGGAGCGTGGAAGCTGTAGTTCCCCATGCTTGCCAATTCTTTATAATTACTATAAATTGAGAGATGTCTGCCTTTTTGGTCGCTGAAACCGGTCACTCGATGCCCCTTCCCGCTGACGCGGTGGTCGTGGGCAGTGATCCTCAGGCGCATGTGCCCATCCGGGCGGATCTCGGCCTAGCCCCTCATCACTATGAACTTCGTCCGATGCCCGGCAGAGGCCATCAAGTCGTCTCCTTGCGGCCTGAGTTCCCCGTTTTAATGAACGACCAGCCGGTGCCCTCCGCCATGCTGATGGACGGAGATGTCATCACGGCAGGCGGTCTGCGCCTGATGTATCGAAATGAAGCGATGACGGCCCAGCCGACTCCAGTGGCCTGCAGCCCACCGCCTTTGCCCGCGATGACGATGCCGCCACCGCTGCCTGCGGGTGCCATTTCCCCGCCACAGCTCGCCGCCACCATGGCGCTGCCACGCACGGGCTGCCGCATCCCAGGCCAGCTCGAAGTCCCGGACGATGACGAGGACATGACCGGCTACAGCGAAGCCGCGAAGCAGAAAAAGAAGGCAGAAAAACTCATGCGAGACAGCCTCGACCGCACTCAGCGCCGCATGCAGGAGCTCAAAACCGAGCAGAATTTCCAGCTCGCCATCGTCGCCGCTATCGTGGCGCTCGCTGTGGGCTGCTTCGGCTACATGTACCTTTACCGGCTGACGTGGAAGCTCTGGCTGCCGGCCACGGCGGCGCTCGGTTTTGGCGTCGGCTGGATCATCCGCATGGGTGGCAAAGGCATCGACCGTCGCTTCGGCGTGCTTGCCGCCCTCACCGGCATGCTTTGCATCATCGCGGCCAATTTCGTCAACTATGAGGTAAGCATGGCCGAGTATCGCACGAGCGAGGAGGAAGTGGCAGAAGCCGAGGAATCCGAGTACGCCCAAGAGACAGCGGAGGAAAAAGCCGAACGCCTCGCCCGCGAGGAGCAAACGCAGAAGGAGGACGAACAACGTGCCGCTCTCTACGAAGCGCAGTTCCAGGAGGAGATCGGCGAGTTGCAAAAGAAGAACCCTCACCTCTTCGATCCCGAGGAGGCTGACAACGAAGAGACCGAGGAAGCGGCAGAGACTGATGCCGTAGCACTGGAGGCTGATGTCGAAGAAGAGTCCTTCGAAGAACAGGAAAGCCCCGGGGGTGTAAACCTTTTCGCCATCTTCTGGCTGCTCTTTAATCCCAAGTCTCTCGTGGGTTATTTCATCATCGGTTGTGCGGCTTACCGCGCCGCTTTCCGCTTCCTGACCAACGAGGAAGCCTCCAATCTGCACCTCGGCGGCGACCGCGCCGAAGACCTCAGCGGCCTCTCCCTCCGCGAGCGGATCAAATTAGGCCAGGCCTCGTGAGAATGTGGAAACGGCCTTGCGCCCTCGCTTTCGAGGTCAATGCTCCGCCGCATGACCCGCTCTGAACTCGCCAAAGGCATCCTCCGCCAAGGAGGTGAAGTGCTCGCCATCGTGCTGCTGACCGCGCTGCTGTGGTGGATGCATGCACAGGGCTGGATGAATGGCCGCTCGCTCTGCCTGCTGGTGCTGGCGCTGGCCTTTGCGAAGACGGTTTTCTTCTTCGCGGAGAATCTCACGCACATCCTGCTCGCCACTCGCGACAACATGCCCTACCACAAGGTCCTCGGCCTCATGGGCGTGAACATGACGCAGATCACGCTGTCCTTTGCGCTCGATTTCTGGCTGCTGGAGACCGGCGATGCGGAGAGCTTCAGTTCCATCAACGCTGCCTGGAGCCGCCCGGAGCTCATCTTTGAATTCTTCTTTTTCAGCGTGCTGAATTTCTCCTTCTTCGGCTTTGGCGATGTAACGCCGCTGACCGTTCCTGCCAAGCTCGTCACCATGATGGAGGTGCTGCTGGCCTTTTTCACCGTCATCTTCCTTCTCTCCGATTTTGTGAGCCTGAAGGACTCCCTCCGCGTGCGCCGCCGCCACGAGGACTGAGGCTTTTCGCCACAACCTCCTGACGAAAAAAGCCTCGCGCCTGCTGCCCGGCCATCCCAGATTCCCGCCATGTCCCTCGACTACCGTGACTACATGCGTGAGCAGCCTCCCCGGCGCTCTCCGTCCCTCATCAGCAGGGTGCGGAACCTTTCCGCCTTCGCGTGGATCATGATCGCCCTCGGGATGATGTTTGTGGCGCAGTTTGGCTTCGACACACAAGAGATCATCAAGATGGAAGGCTCGGTCAGCGTGGCAAAACTCGCCGCCGGGAATTTTTGGACGCTGGTGAGCTACATGTTCGTTCACGGCACCGTGGGCCACTTCCTGCTGAACGTGCTGATGCTGTGGTTTGTGGGCCGGCAGGTGCAGAATCTCTTCGGAGGAAGGCACTTCCTTCAGATTTTCTTCCTCAGCGGCATCGCCGGAGCGGTGCTGGAGATGGCCGTGAATGGTTTTGTGCATGGCGATACCATTACGCCGCTCGTGGGAGCCTCCGCCTGCGCCTTCGGCCTGCTCATGGCGCTGGCGGTGCTGCTGCCGGACGAACAAATCACCGTCTTCATCTACTTCATCATTCCCGTGCCCATGCGCCTGTGGACGCTCGCCAAGGTGCTGGTGGTCATGCAGACCGTTTTTGCCGTCGCCGGCCTGCTCTTCCCCAACTGGCTACCGGAAGGTCTCAAAATCGCCTACTTCGCCCACCTCGGCGGGGCCTTTGCGGGATGGTTTTATGCCAGAGCACTCGGCTATGGCGGCCGCCCCATGACCTACCGCAGCCAATGGCAGCCGGAGGCCCAGCTCAGTCGTGCTCCCGCCACCGCCCGCGTCGTCGCACGCGGCCGAGTGCAGATGGATTTCGAGGCCCCAGCCGCTTCAAAAAGCTATCCAGCCGCCCCGGCACCCACTGATCTCGAAGCCGAGGTCAATGACATCCTCGATAAAATCCTCGTCGATGGCATCGGCAGTCTCACCGATGCCGAGAAGCGACTCCTTGAGCGTGCCAGCGCTGAAATCCAGCAGCGTGAGCAAACCGGCTCGCTGCGCTGAAACAGCCGAAAAGCATCCACCACGATGTTTTCTACCCGCGCCCTTGCTCTCGCCCTTTTGATTCTTGTCGTCGTCGGCAGCGGACTGATCATTCGCCAGTGCCGCCACGCTCCGGTGCCGACTCCGAAACCTCTTTTGCATCAGGAACTGCCGGAGGAGTAGGCCGCCTCTCTCCCACTTTCTCGTGATGTCTCGACAGTTTGTAGTTCGGGCTTCAGCCCGTTCAGGGGACGTCCAATCACGGCCTGAAGGCCGAACTACAAACGAATGCGGGGTAGCAACCGCTCAAAACAGCTCCGCCTGCGCTCGTGGAGGCGGCGGCATACCGATCTTCTTGTAGGCCGCTGGCATCGCCACGCGGCCTCGCGGCGTGCGTTTGAGATAGCCCTGCATCACGAGGTAAGGCTCATGCACATCCTCCAGCGTACTCGCATCCTCGCCCACGGCCACCGCCACACTGCCCATACCCACCGGGCCACCATCGAACTTCCCGATGATGGCTTCGAGGATGCGGGTGTCCATATCATCGAGGCCGCTCTCATCAATATCACGCATGCTCAGCGCCGCCTGCGCCACCTCGCCCGTGATCACGTTCTGCGCTTTGACCAGAGCGTAGTCTCGCACCCAGCGGAGAAGGTGATTGGCCACACGCGGCGTGCCGCGTGAACGCCGGGCGATCTCGTGAGCGCCGTCTTTTTCAATCGAGACATCCAGCAGCTTCGAAGAGCGCATCAGAATGTGCTCCAGCTCTTCTGTCGTGTAGTAATCGAGCCGGTTCGGAATGCCGAAACGGCTGCGCATCGGCGCGGTCAGCTTGCCGGCCCGCGTCGTCGCTCCCACCAAAGTGAAAGGCGGCAGATCGAGGCGGATCGTGCGGGCTTTGGGTCCCTGGTCGATGATGATGTCGAGGCGAAAATCCTCGATCGCGGGATACAAATACTCTTCCACGCTGGGATGCAGCCGGTGGATCTCGTCGATGAAAAGCACGTCCCGCTCCTGGAGATTCGTGAGGAGGCCGGCGAGATCGCCGGCGCGTTCGATTTGTGGTCCGCTCGTCGTGTGAAGCTTCGAGCCGACGGCGCTGGCAATCAAATTCGCCAGCGTCGTCTTGCCCAATCCGGGTGGACCGCACAGCAGCACATGATCCAGCGCCTCCCCGCGAATTTTGGCCGCTTCCACCATGACGAGAAGCTGCTCTTTGACCTTCGTCTGCCCATGAAACTCCGAAAAATCCGCCGGGCGGAGGGCCAGATCAAAAGGAGAGTCAGGTTCGTTGAGCGCGGGATTCACAGGCCGTCATGTAGAGCACGCCCCGCGCCCCGTGCAAGACATCCTCCGCACCCGAGCAAAGCCCACGCTGGCATCAGGCTGCTAAATCATTGAGGGAGGCGGCTGTTTGATCATTTCATCCTTGGCCGCGAAGTTGGTTTTTTGGTGAACCGCAAAATCAGGCTTGTCATTTTTAGCAAAACAGAAAAGCATGTAGCCGCTTATGAAAGCTAAACTACTCCTCGTCGTCGCGGCGCTAGCCGTTTTCACTACTCCGGATCTCATCAGCGCAGACGCTCCTAAGAAGGCGCCAGCAAAGAAGACCGAAGCCAAAGCGGATCAAGACACCTACCCGCTCTATGGGAAGGTCACCGCCATCACCTCCCGCACGCTCACCATCGTCCGCGGTGAAAGCGCGGAGGCTGCTGAGGCGAAATTCAACCTCAACGCCAGCACCGAATATGTGAACGGCGACAAGCCCTCTTCGTTTGAGGCCGTCAAAGTCGGCTCCTGGGTGGGCGGCAGCGTCAAGAAAGCCACGGGTGAAGGCAATGACAGCGTCTTGAAACTCAACATCGGCGTCAAACAGAAGGGCCCCGGCAAATCGGAGACTCCGGCGAAAAAGAAGGAAGAGACGAAAAAGAAAGAGAGTTCGAAGAAGAAGGACGCCTCGAAAAAGAAGAGCGAGTAACGCTTCCGATCCCTCGATATGGCATGGCGCGGCCGATGGTCCGCCATGCCATCGTTTTTTTCATCCGCCTGTCATGGAATCGCGTTCCCGCCGGAAACGGAAGCCTTTGGATGTGATGGCGGTGGAACCGCAAAATGTTCCGTGGTGGTGGCAGGCCCTCGCCTTGCTCGCCCTCATTGCCGCAGGAGCAGCGGTGCTCCATGAAGCTCCTGTCCACCACCGCCCCACCAATGACGCACGCTCACCTGAACGTGTGGATATCAATTTCGGATCAGCGGATGAGCTTGATTCATTGCCCGGCATCGGTCCCTCGCTCGCCAAGGCCATCATGGCGGCTCGCCCATTCTCCAGGCCGGAGGATATCGAACGAGTCAAAGGCATCAGCCCTGCCATGGCGGGCAGATTGCTTCCCATGATCCAAGCGGCTCACGGACGACGTGCTGCGGATCGGCGGTGAGGCATTCTTTGCTGCAAAGCTCATTCAAACGCTGCCCACTCAAGGAAATCACTCCACCGCCCGCTTCCGCAGCCTTCGCAGGGCAAACAACCCACCAGCGCTTTCCGCGATGCGCCGCGCACCATCCTTCCGCTTCGGGCCAAACTTTTCCCGATGCTGACCGAAGATGCCCTCCACGAACTCTTTGCCACCTATCACCAAGCCGTCGCTGAAATAGCGCACACGGAACTGCACGAGTTCCTGTGACGTGAGCTTGCCTTTCGCCTCCAGCACAGCCTTGGCCTGCTCGACAGCCACTCCGCGCCTTACCACCTCCGTCTGATCGGCATTTTGGACCTCCACCGCATGGCTAAAGAGCAGTTTCCGATAGGCTTCAGCTCCGCCCGCACTTTCCCAGCCGTCCACCGGCATCGCTGTCACCTTGCTCATCGCCCGCTGCGCCCTCCGGCTGCCACTCAGCGCCTCGGCGTAGCCGCACCAGCGGTAGTCCTTCGGATCTTTCACCAGCCCGGCTCGCACCGGGTTGAGATCAATGTAGGCGGCCATCGTGTGCAAAGGTTCCCCTTTGCCCTCCACCAGCACGCTTTTGAAGCGGTCCATCCAAAGCGTGCCCTTGCGTCCGCGGCGCTTGTTAAACCACCTGCTGAATCGCTCCTTCACTTCTTTGAGGTAGATGGAGAGGTCGCAGAATCGTTTTTTGATCGCCGCCACCTTCTCCTCCGCCAGCGCCGTCATCCCTCGACGACGTAGATCGTCCAATTCATCCTTGAGCAGACCCACGAAGGTCTTGCTGTAGAGCGTGCGCAGGTGCTCCAACAGCCTTTGCTCCCCTTCCGCCCCGTCGAAACGCCTCAACCACACTTCACGCCAGGGCACATCGACGAGCACATGGAAGTGATTGCTCATCACGCAGTAGGTCACCACCTTCACACCGCAGAACTCGCTCATTTTCCACAGCAGCCTGCGCAGCGCTTCCTTCTCCACATCATCAAAGTGAACCTCACCTCCAAAAAAAGGCGGTTCCTTCACGGAACCGCCTTCGAAATCAGATTGAAGAAATATCGCCATTTAGCGCCGACGGCGCACGAACAGAACAAAAACACCGATTATACCAAGAAGAGCACGGGAAGGCTCTGGAACAGCTCCTAAATTAACGTTACTACCGTTGTCAGTTCCGACCCAAATCTCAGCACCAGCTACGCTGCCAGGACGCACGTTAACGTTACCGAGATCAGCTGGCACAGCGCCCGAAATCGCGCTCGACTCTGCAAGAAATGCCCACTCAGTAGAACCAGCAAACCCATCGAGAAAAGAACCTGCATTGAATCCAAGCAAATAAAGTTTGGTTCCCGTGGGTAAATTGCTTGTCGATGCGCTGCCACTGCCACTCACATTTGCGGTGACAATTCCAGAAATGTTAAATGTATTTCCAGCGAGGATACCATTGGCAAAACTCCAATCAAAACCACCAGTTGCACCAGAGTTGTTTCCCTGACTTGCACCACTTAATGAGCGCACATCGATAAAATTGAATGTGCTAACGAGTGTCGAAAAGGCTGTCCCAGCAGAAAGAGCCTGCACTTGCGCAAGTGAAGGGGCAGTATCGTTCGCGAAATAACCAATCGAAATTCCACCAGAGGACAAAGCGCCCCCAGAACTGCTGAGGAAACCTCCTTGGGAAGCTCCGGTGTTTTGGAATCCTTGTATGGTAACTGCCGCATGAAGGGAAGAGCCACAGATTAGTGCAAACAGAGTAACACGAAGAGTAGTGAACATATATTAAGTGATCAGTGGTTAGTATTCAAATAAGACGCTGAGGATCACGGTGCCAGTGGCGAGTTAACGATCCATGTAAGCGGCGCACTCACTGTGATAACCGCTCCCGAGTTCAAAGGCAATGAATCAGGCGAGACTGCTGTGAGAGGAACCCCACCTTTCTGAATAACACTACCATCGGTAGAATAGATTGTTGGAGTCATTGAGCCGTTGGTGGAATAAACAGAGATCGAATCATCGTCAGGGGCAAGTAACCCAGTTAGTGAACTACCAAAGAGGCTAGTCGCAGTAGCGGGATTGAGCGTCCCAACAATGTTCGTGCCTGTACTTGAGAGTGGCACCATTGTCTTGGTGGGTTTGACCTCACCCATGAAGTTTAGCACGACAGGCGCACCAGTAGTGAACACCACCCCAGTCCCTGGATAGATCGGAAAGTGACCCGCGGGATTTCCGCCGACTTGGAAAACATCAGGAGCTCCAACATATGTAACTGCCGTACGTGAACCAGTTTGAGGATTGAAGATAGTCACCGAATCGTCATCTGGAGACAGGCCGGTAGCCCCCTGAACCGCTTTGCTCAGTGTCACATGTTGACGAATTGCAACCTGAAGGGTCGTTCCACGAATTGCCACTGGCGCTGCGCCATTAAGTGTAAGTGCTGTTGTTGAATTACTAGAAATATCCAAGAGCAAGCCTTCATGAGCGACTGACACAACGTCGGCGTAGTGGGTAGGGTAGTTAGTGGTTCCTGGAATAGCAGTGGCATTATAGGCACCTGCCGTCCACCCTGGCGCAGTACTTGGAGTGACCGTCAATCCATCTAAGCTAACAACAACTTGACCCTGAAAAACGCTTGAATTCACCAAGGTGGGCACAGCAATGTTAGTTCCAGCAGGAATCGAGAGAGACGAAAAACCTACTGTCCCCGAAGTAGCCTGGCCTAAAGCAGCCGGGACGGAGAGGAGGGCAGTGCCGAGAAGGGTGAGTGCGAGACGAGTTTTCATGGAGGAGAAGAGTGGGTTTCGGTGAATAAATCCCCGAATTGAAGGATTTGTTACAGGATTTCGGCTGGTCTGTCGATATTTTTTTGGCTGGGGTTTGAAACGTTCGTGTGACGGCCTGGAGACAAGAGAGGGGCGGTGGGTGTTCGCAATTATCCAAAAGAAGAAACTGGAGAAGGTACTGAAGAGGGGCGGTAGTGGCCGGATTCCCTCTATGGCGTGGGTGTGGGGCGTGGATTTTGGAAATCAGATTTCAGATTTTTGGATTTGGGGTTAAGGGCCGGGGACATGATCGGGGATGACTACTTTGAACTGCGCTCGCGCATCGGCACGGAGCTGATGGCGCTAGGGGCAGCGGTGCGGGAGGCCGGGGAGGCCTCGCCCGGCCCGGAGGCAGGCACGATTCTGAACAATCTGCTGGCGAGCCTGAAGGAGCCTTTTGTCTTCGTGGTGGCTGGGGAGGTGAATGTGGGAAAATCAACCTTCCTGAATGCGCTTTTCGGAAAGGATTTCTCCCGGACGGGGGTGATGCCGACGACGGACAAGATCCTCTTCTTCAAGCACGGCCCGGAGGTGAAGGTGACGCCGATCACGCCGACGCTGGACGAAGTGCAGGCGCCAGTGGACTTCCTGCGAGACTTCCACATCGTGGACACACCGGGGACAAACTCCATCGAAAACGAGCACCAGGAGATCACGGAGCGTTTCGTGCCCATCGCGGACCTGGTGATCTTCGTTTTCTCGGCGATGAACCCCTGGGGGGCCTCGGCGTGGCAGTTTCTGGAGAAGGTGCACCGGGACTGGATGCGAAATGTGGTCTTTGTGCTCCAGCAGAGCGACCTGCGCAGCCCGGAGGAGGTGCAGGTGATCACAGATTACATGCGGGAGCTCTGCCGGGGCCGCTTTGGCCGAGAGTTCCCGATCTTCCCGATCTCGGCCAAAAAGGCCTTTCTGGCCCGCAGTGGCGGGCTGGACCGGGACAAGCTGCTGGAGGAAAGCGGCTTTCTACCGCTGGAGGCGCATCTTTCCGCCGTGGTGCGGGGCCAGCCGTCGCGGCAAAAAAAACTCTCCGGCACGATCCAACTGGCCCGCCAGATCCTCGATCAGCTCCGCGAACGCACCGTGGCGGTCACGCGACTGCTGAATCGCCGCGCCGCCCTGCTGACCGAGCTGCTGACCGAGCGAGAGATGCAGGTGGACCGCACTTTAAAAAAGGTGCTGCCAGCCCTAGATGCCACGGAAAGGGACTACCACGAGAGCGTGCTGCGTGTGGCTGGCCTCACCAATGACCTCCTCGCCACGCGACGGGCCTTCCAGAAGCCGCCTTCGCCCGAGGACGAGCCGGAGCGCACGCAAAGCCTCGATCATCGGCTGCTCCAAGAACTACACCATCGCACGGGAGACCGCTGGCGGCAGCTCAGCCTCGTGCTGGAGGAGGATGTGCGGCAATACGACCGCTTCGTGCGCTCCCAGAGCCGCCAGATCATCACGCTACCCGATCCCCCTGCCCCGGAAACCGAAGGCGAAAGCGAGCTGCGCCGCCGTTTTTCCACGAGGGTGGACTCCGCGCTGCGTCGCTTCGTGCTGGCGCTGGAGCTGGACGAGGATGTGGAGCCGGGCCTGCTCCGTGCTCGACAGACCGCCCGCTGGCTACCTCGGCTGGTTCCGGGGGCACTGGTCATGACGATCGTCACAGCCTGGCTGGGCGGATGGAAAAACTGGGACGATCTGCTGCCAGCCCTGATCGTGCTCGGCTCCGGGCTGATGCTGATCGGCGTGGTCTATCTGATCACGCAGATGCGCCTGGCGGCCGCCCGCAACGCGATCCTCGATAAGCTGGAGGAATCCACCGCCACGCTTCGCGAGATGCTTTCGGAGCAGCTCAAGGAAGAGGTCTCGCACGCCTTTACGAAGTCCCGCGAGACGCTAGAGCCGCTCCAAGCTGCCGCGCTACAGACCGAGCAGGACGGTGCCCTTCGTTTGGAACGCCTTCGCCGACTCGGTGAATCGTTTGAAGGTCTGGAGAAGCAGGTGGCGGGGTGATTTGGACCTCGCCTCACCTCACATAAATGAACTCGCTGCTCATCAGCAGCGTTTGCGCAAGGAGGGTCCAGGCTTGCTGCTCGCGTTGGGCGGGATCGGATTCGGTGGAGGCGAGCGTGGCATCGGCGGCGGTGAGGAAATCACGGCAGCGGCGCAGATCGGCCTCGGTGGCTTCGCGGGCATAGGCGAGGCCGCAAGCGGCACGAATGCGGGCTTCGAGATCTTCGTGAGTGAGGAGACGCTTCGCCAAGGCCTCGGCGGCCGTTTGTGAGAGATCGCTGTTCATGAGCAGGAGGGCCTGCGGGGAGACGACGCTGCTTTCGCGGCGGCCGGTGGACGTGGCGGGATCGGGATAATCGAACTGCTGGAAGAGATCGTAGAGGTTGTTGCGAATCACTGGCAGGTAGAGGGCTCGGCGAGTGCTGCCGTAGGTGGTGAGATCCTTTGAGGTGTGGTTGAAGACGAACTCGCGATTGCGGCGCGGGATCGTTTTGCCGCCAGTGCTGGCATCGAGCGTGCCGGCGACATGCAGCAAGGCATCGCGGATCTCCTCGGCCTCCAGACGACGCACCGGGAAGTGCCACAGGAGCTGGTTTTCGGGGTCGGCATCCGGCGTATGACGCACCTCGCTGCTCTGAAGATAGGTCTTCGAGGTCAAAATGAGGCGATGCATCGCTTTGACGCTCCACCCCTTGTCCGTGAACCAGCGGGCGAGGTAATCGAGCAGCTCGGGGTGGGCGGGTTTCTGGCCGAGCAGGCCAAAGTTATCGACGGAGGACACGATGCCTTGATTGAAGTGCCAGGTCCAGAGGCGGTTCACCGTCACGCGGGAGGTGAGCGGATGCTCAGGGCTGGCGAGCCAGCGGGCGAGCTCGAGGCGACCGCTTTGATCGGGCTTGAAGGAGGGTTGTTTCGTCTTCAGCGAAGCCTGCACGACCTGGATGAAGCCCCGCGGCACCGGCTTGCCGAGCGCGAGATGGTTGCCGCGGATGTGGAGCGGCAGTTCCTTGAGAATCTTCGGCGAGTCCGTGACAGCGAGCGCGGTTGGCAGATCCGGCAGGTTGCTCTGCACGCTCATCATGGTGTCCTTCATCGCGTTGAGTTTATCGGCGATGGCTTTGGGATAGAGGATGATGGGCTCCGGCGGCAGGGCGAGGAAGCCTTTAGGGTCGTCGAGCGCGGCTTTGGCCTGATGCAGCAGCGACTGGCTATTGCTATCCGCTTTCACGTCCTTCAGCGCCGAGGCCTGCTTGAACATGAGCGTATAGTATTCCATCAGATGCGAGACGCCGCCGCGAGTGCGCAGGGCCTCCTGCCAGGGTTTGAAGAAAGGGTGTGCTTCATTCGCCGCCAACCACACGCGGCAGTTGAGGAGGATGTGCGGCCTCAGACCGGCCTTTTCTGCCACTGGGCGCACCTGGCTCAACGTGGGAGCCAAGGGCAAGGCGGCCGCGTTCATGAGATAAGCCACCGCTTGAGAGTGGATCTCGTCTTTGAGCTTCTTGTTCGCCTCCGCTTCGAGTTTGGCGATGGCGGCTTTTTGCTCGTCGAGCACGCACTCGGCGGCTTTGACATTGGCGAAGGCATCGAAGTCGCCCATCGGAGCCTCGAAGGCCGTGCTTAGAGCGCCGATGCGGTCGCTGCTGAAACTCTCGGTGCTCTTGAAGATGGCGGCGAGAGCGTAGTAATCCTCGTGCGGGATGGGATCGAATTTGTGCTCGTGGCAGCGGGCGCAGCCGAGCGTGAGTCCCATGAAGGCACGGCCCATCACGTCGATTTGCTCGTCGATCACATCCATGCGCAGCTTGTCCTTGTCCGGCTCCGCGAGGACCTTGGCACCCAAATTGAGAAAACCGGTGGCGGTGATGCGACGCTGGCGCGTGGCCACATCGCCGGACTTCATGAGATCGCCCGCGAGCTGCTCGATCACGAACTGATCAAACGGCAGGTCATCGTTGAAGGCCTTAACGACATAATCGCGATAACGCCACGCCGTGCCGAGGGCGATGTTTTCATCGAGACCATTCGAGTCCGAGTAACGCGCCACATCCAGCCAGTGGCGGCCCCACTTCTCGCCATAGGCATGCGAGGCCAGGAGGCGGTCGATCAGATTCCTGAGGGCTGATTCTGGATTCTTGATTCTTTCGGCCACAAAGCCCTCCACCTCCTGCGGCGTGGGCGGCAGGCCGGTGAGATCAAAGGTGATGCGACGGATCAACGTGCGTGCATCCGCCTCCGGTGAGAGCTTCAGGCCCTTCTCGGCCAGTTTCGCCGTGATGAAGGCATCAATGGGATTTCCACCCTCGGCCTGCTTCGGCACCTTTGGCCGCGAAATGGGCGCAAAAGCCCAGTGCTTCGCGCCTTCGGCCAGGTCGATGGTTCTCGGACCTCCATGCATCTTCGAAGCCACGGCGGCACGCGGATCGGGTGCGCCCATTTTGATCCAGTCTTCGAGCAGTTTGATCTCCTGCGAAGGCAGAGCGCCCTTCGGCGGCATTTGCAGATCCTGATTCTTGTAATGAACCGACTCGATGAGCAGGCTTTTCTCCGGCTGGCCCGCGATGAGAGCCGGACCGCTATCGCCGCCCTTCAAAATGGCCTCGCTGGAGTCGAGCGTGAGGCTGCCCTTGGCCTTCCCAGCCTCGGCGGAATGGCATTCGTAGCAGCGGTTGATCAGGATGGGCCGGATGTTTTTCTCAAAGAAGGCCGTCTGATCTGCCGACACCTCTCCCGCGCCCCGGCTGATGCCCGTGGCGAGACTGAAGGCGAGGAAGCTGAAGGCTCCGAGTTTCACAGGAAGAGCTTACGGCCTGCGAGCGGCTTTCTTGCCAAAGGGCCGCTAGCCTCGCCCACCGCAGGTGATCCTTTTCTTCCTCTTACTCCTCCTCTTCCTCTCGGATCAAAGACCTCGCGATGACCTGAAGACACTCGACGGGGGAGGAAGAGTAAGAGTAGGAGGAAGAGGTGGATTCGTGTCGCGCCACTTTCACCTTGGCATCCGCCTCGGCTCACGCTTCGATGGCGGTCCACCATGAGCACTTCCAAGACTTGGCGCATCGCCGGCATCAATTTCGACCACTTTCACATGGGCGACCTCCTGCGCCAGACCTCCGAGCATCCGAACGCCGAGATCGTGGCCATCTGTGATGAGCAACCGGCACGCATGGAAAGCGCCGCGAGAAATTTCGGCCTCTCGGACAGCCAAGTCTTCACCGATCACCGCGCCTGCCTGGAGCAAACCAAGCCCGATATCGTCATCCTCTGCCCCGCCGCCTCCAAGCATGGCGAGTGGGTGGAAAAGGTCGCCCCCTATGGCACGCACATCATCATGGAGAAACCCTTCGCTGGTTCGCTGGCCGAGGCGGATGCGATGATCGCCGCGATGAAACCTCATGGGAAATTATTGACCGTGAACTGGCCGCTCGTGTGGGATGCCGGACAGCAGACGGCGCATCGCCTCATCCTCGAAGGACTCATCGGCGAGGTGTGCGAGTTTCATCACCACGGTGGCAATCGCGGCCCGCTTTACCACGGAGCCGACAAGATCGAGGTCGAGCCCACCGCGGCCGAAAAAGCCGCGAGCTGGTTCTACAGCGCCGCGCAGGGTGGTGGATCGCTGCTCGATTACATGGGCTACGGCACCACACTCGGCACCTGGCACCTCGGTGGCAAGGTGCCGCTGGAGGTCACCTGCACCTGGAGCACCACGCCGGGACTCGAAGTCGATGAACACAGCATCACCGCCATCCGCTACGCCTGCGGCCTGAGTAAAACCGAGACCCGCTGGGGCACCTTCACCGATCCGTGGACGCATCAACCGCAGCCGAAGTGTGGCTTTGTGCTCAAAGGCACCGCTGGCACGATCTCCTGCTACGACTACGAGAAAACCCTCCGCGTGCAGACCCGCAGCCGCCCCGAGGGCTACGATGTTCCCGTCGATGTCATCACTGCGCCGAACCGCAATCCCATCGAGCACGTCATCCACCACCTCGAAACTGGTGCCCCGCTCATCGGCCCCCTCCGCCTCGACATCTCCCGCATCGGCCAGCAAATAGTCGATACCGCGTTTCGCAGTGCCACGGAGAAGAGGACGCTGGAGCTGGTGGGGTAAAACTTCAGCAATCAGCAATCGACATTCTGTAATCGACATTCCGAGCTTGGCGGAAGACTTGAACCGCAGATTGATGAACTCTGATTGCTGATTGTTGAAGTGAAGAGGACCTTCGGTCAGCCACACTACTTCGCCGGCCTCAAATCAAAGCACACCAGCTTGTCCTTCTGCCGCACGATGAACTTCCCATTCGCAATCGCCGGGGAGGAGCATCCCAGCGCATCCGTCTTGGCACGGCCGAGCTGCTCGTAAGCAGTGTTCGTGGCCTTCACCATGCGGACGTGCGTACCGTTGTTCTCATAGACGAGCAGCTTGCCATCGGCGAGCAACGGGGAGGTGATCGTGCTGCTCACCTCGTTCGCCACCCACTTCTCCGTGCCGGTGACCAAGTCGATGCACTGGTGCTTCTCACCGCAGCAGAGGTACACATTGCCCTCGTGAATGATCGGGCTGCCGGTGTAGCGGCGCGTCATCCAGAATTTCGACCACGCGGCCTTCGGCTTGCCATCGGCCTGCATTTGATAGGCCCGCAGGCCCACGCCCTCCGTGCCGCTGTAAAGCACCAGCCAGTCACCGCTCGCCACCGGTGTGCTTTGGCTGCCGCCTTCCGCCGTCCAGAGCAGTTCGCCGTTCTCAGGATTCAGGCCGTAGAGCGCGTTGTTGCCGTTGATCACCACCTGCGGCTTGCCGTTCGTCGGCTGCCACCAGGTCGGGCTCGCCGTGTTGCCCTTCGCCTGCTTCTGCTCCCACACCAGTTTGCCATCGACCTTGGAGAAGGCCTTCGCCTGACCCACCGCCATGTAAACATGCTCGCCCATGATCAGTGGCGACGCCGCCGGGCCGCTCATGCCGAGCGGTGCGGACCACACGGGCTTCCCATCCTTCTCCTCCACACACACCAGCTCCGTGCTCAGTGCCGCATACACCTTCCCATCCACAATGGCGCAGGTGCTCGATGAGTTGCGACCGCTCGGCTTGCCCGGCTTCGCGTATTTCCATACCTGTTTGCCCGTCGCCAGATCGAGGCAGAGGATCACATCCTGCGCCACCTTGATCGTGTTTGGCACCGCAGCGATCATCTTCTCCTTCACCTCCGGCGGAAAGGCCTCGTCATCCAGCCACTTCGTGAACTCCGCCGCATTCGCAAACGGCTTCCCCTGCCTGTCGCTCATCTTTTTGAGCCATTCGAGTGCGATGGCGTTCTTCCCCGCCTTGAAGCGGCTCACCACCCACGAGCCGATGTTGATCTGCTCCTTTTCGTTCAGGTTGTCCTTCACCCATTGGTTCGCCCACTCGTCGAATTTCTCACCCCGCAGCTTCGGCGCATTCATCCGCGTCTCTTCGAGCTTCTTCTCCAGCTCCGGCGTCGTGCCACGGAAGTTCAGCGTCTGCATCACCTCCGAATCAATCTCCCGAGTCTCCGAGGCCACGCGTTCATGCCACACCACGCTCAGGAAGACTCGCTCACCACTCACCACCGGGCTGGCATGGCCGCCGTATTCATTGCTCGGGATCATCTCACTCTCCCACACTTTTTTGAGCCCCTCCGCCGGAAATGCCTCCGCGATCGGCGTCGTGTCCTGGGATACCCCATTCCTCTCCGGTCCCCGCCATTGATTCCAATCCCCCGCCGTGAGCGAGGCAGCGGTGGTGACAAACGACAAAGCGGAAAGCAGCGGGGAGAATTTCATACGTCGTAGTGAACGCCCGTATCCACGCTCAAGTTTCAAGGCGGTGAACGTGCCGCGTCACGGCATGGTCACACGCACTCTTCCGAAGCAAACGGGGGTGAGAGCCGTGTTCACCGGCTCCTCGTAAATCACCCGCTCCCAGGTGTCATTGACCGGGGTGACCACCGGCGTGCTGCTGAGCGTGATCCACGAGGCGGATTCGAGAGAGCTGTTTTTCTCCGGTGTGTAGATGAGGCCGCTGCCGATCCGGCGGAGGTATTCAAAGCGGAAAACGTTCCCCGCAGGCTGGGGCTGGATGGCGGGAAGGCCGGCTGTGCCGCCGGGCGGCAGCGTGCGGTTATCCGGCGCGTTCGAGTCGAGGTTGAAGGCGTATTTGAGGAGGTTCGGCACGCCATCTTGATGCGGGGTGCCCATGGGCGTACGATCCGGCAGGGCGGGAGGCAGCCAGTTGTCGAGACCGCCCGCCGGAGTGACAGCGGTAGCGGCGAGGGCGATGTCGAAGGGATTCTCATCGGCGTCATTGCTGGCGACGCGGAGCGTGGCGGCGCGGGCACCTGGCGTGGAGGGCGTGAAGCTGATGGTGAAGGTAGCGGATGCTCCCGGAGCCACGGAGGCGGGTGGAGGCGTGGTGATGCTGAAATCCGCGGCATTTGCGCCATCGATGCTCAGACTGATGCCCGAGAGCGCTGTGCCGCCATTGTTGCGCAGGGTAAAGACACGAGACACGGGCACCGCGGCACTGCCGAAGCTGATGGAAGCGGCTCCATCGGTGAGATTTGAGCCGACGGGATGTTCAACGGCGATTTCAGGAGCACTGGTCAAATCGCCATTGACGAAGGTGAACCAGGTGACCAATCCACTGGATTCATGGGTCCCGACGGCGAGGTTGGGATCACTGTTTCCAGTCGGGTTGAATACACGCCCCACGGAGGCGCTGTAAGATTGAGAGTCAAATTGAGTGGTTGAGCCACCGCCAAAGTTCCTTACCTCCATGAGCAGATTGCCCAGCGCTGGATTGTAGACAAAAGGCGTGGTCAGAGGGATCACGATGTCAAAAGGGGGCGGTGTGCCGGTGCCGCTGGAGGACAGGGACAGGCTGCCTCGCGGATGCACCATCACAGCATCCGCCCCGCGGTTGCTGGCATACGTCGTGCTCAATGTCGCCGGCGTTGCCGCTGTGGTCATCAGCTCGATCTGAATGTCAGGCAGTGTCGATGCAAAGGAAGAGTTCGAAACATCCCTTCGGAAGGCAAGGTGGGTGATGGTGACCAGACCGGTGGCTCCAAGCTCACTCGCGGCATAAACCTGCTGGTAACGCATTCCCGTGTGACCATGAGATGAGAGGTTGAACGGGAAACCGTTGTTACTGTTACCTTCGAGGGTGGTCTGGGCATTTGGAATCACCACTGTGACCGTGCCGGGGGGCAGGCCGGTACCGCTGAGATTGATGTCGAAGGGGTTTTCATCCGCGTCATTGCTGGCGAGGCGTAGCGTGGCGCTGCGGCTTCCTGCTGCACCTGGAGCGAAGAGCACCACAAAGGTCGTGGTGCCTGCTGGAGCCACGGTGGAAGCGGGAGCTGTGGTGACGGTGAAATCCGCCGCGTTTGGCCCGTCAATGGTCGCGGCCAGGCCGGTGAGGTTGCCGCTGCCGCTGTTCCGGATGGTGAAAGTGAGGGTCGTGTTCGCGCTGATAGCCACCAGGCCGAAATTGACCGTCGAGACACCGTCCGTGAGTTCCGTGCCCACTGGCTGCTCCACGGCGATCTCAGGCACGGGGATGGCACCGGTGCCGCTGAGATTGATGTCGAAAGGGTTTTCATCCGCGTCATTGCTGGCGAGGCGCAGCGTGGCGCTGCGGCTGCCAGTTGCTCCGGGAGCGAAGCGGACCACAAAGGTCGTGGTGCCTGCTGGAGCCACGGTGGAGGCCGGAGTCGTGGTGACGGTGAAATCGGCTGCGTTGGTCCCGTCAAGGGTCGCGGCGA
>JBILVU010000166.1:0-11155 GCA_044370285.1 Prosthecobacter sp. | reverse complement strand
CCGGTGAGCGAGTTGAAGACGTCATTGCCCGCCGCGGAGACAAAGGCGGAGGAGACACCGGTGGCCTCGTCGATGGCGTTGAAGGCCATGTTCGTGAGATTGATCTCCGGCAGGCCGCTGTATTGCGCACCAAAGCTGATCTCGGCATTCTCCTCGTCCATGAAGTCGAGCTGATGCTCGGTGTTCAGCACGAGCAGGTCCTTCGTCTGCGCTTCAAAACCTCGGAAATCGAAGCTCGTGCTCGACCACACCACTGGGTAATCCAGATCGACGACACCGAGCCAGAGCTTCTCCGCATGCGGCAGGTAGGTGATAACGTCGGTGTCACGATAGATTTCCAAATCCACCGGACGGCTCGTGTGCGTGGCATCAAAGTAAGCGACATCAAAAGCGGTGTCGCTGCTGCCATCCGTCCAGCCACCTGTCATGTAAAGCGGCGAGATGACCTCCGGCGCGGTGCTGCCCGTCGTGGTGAAGCCCGCACGAGCATGCAGATGCACCCGCATGTCTTCAAAGAACGGCACATCGAGCGTGCCGAAGAGATTCCAGAAGCCTTCTTCATCGCCGGTGCCGCTCGCCGGGTTGTCATTGAAGTAAGCCCCCTCGGCCGGGAAGAAGGCGTATTCCTCACCACTCGCTCCGGTCATCGTCAACGTGGAGGGCAGGATGAGCCGCGTGGGCACCGCGAGATCGGTGTGGTCGCTGTATTTGGCGAAGTGGCCGGTGTATTCGATGCCGAGCGAACCTTCAAAAGCCTCCGCGAAGTGCGAGGCATGCGCGGAGAAGCCCAGCACCATCGTCACGCTACCGGGCGCGGAGCTCGGTGAGCAGCCGTTGGAATCCACGAACGAAACCGCCAGCGGTGTGAACAGGCCGCTCCAGAGATCAAACTTCTTGCTGTCCGTGCCGGTGGAGCCGCTGCCGAGCTCGAAGGAGTCCAGTGAGCCGAGGCAGGTGAAGCGCAGCTCATTGAAATCGAGCGTGAAATTGTTCGGCGTGATGATGTCCAGCACACCGCTGGTGCGGCTGTCCTCCATCTCATTCGAGAGGAAAGAGAAGCCGAAGGTATCGAGATCGAAGAGGTAGCCCGCGAGCGTGAGATTTCCCGGACCGGTGGGGGATTCATGGATGCCGGTCACGCCGGAGCGGCGGGTGTAGTATTTGCTGCGCGTCGTCAGATCATACGGTCCTACCACGGTGCCTTGCAGACGGCTCGAAGCGCTGGCCAGCGGGCTGGTGAAGGCGGAGCAGCGGAAATTCATGCCCGCGTAATCGCCGAGGCCGTTCGAGTAAGCCGTCGTCTGCGGGCGCTCGGCCACGGTGAGGTTGGTGGGATCAAAACCGCTCAAAAGCAGGTTCGCGGGGCCGTCTTCATCGCTGAGCAGATTTTGATCCCCACGCAGAAAGGTTCCCGCCATGAGGAAATGCGCATCGGTGAAGGTGGTGAGCACCTGGTGAGCGTAGCTCGTGCCATCGTAACCCCACTCGATGGTCTGCGTGACGGTGCCGCTGGCATACAGGCCGCCATCGGCGGTGAAATTCAGCGGCGTGGCTGGCGTGAGTGATACCGACTCCGTGAGTGTGCCGGAGCAGGCGATCTCATCCATGCAATGTTTGTTGTAGGCATTGGCGAGGGTGCCGGGCGTATTCATCTGGCTGCCCACGGGATTCACGATGTCACCGGCGATATGCATGACGCTGGAAACCGCCGTCCAGGCCACTGGCGTGTCATACGGGAAGTGCGTGATGAAGCTGCCCGCCGCGATATTCAGATCCCCGCTGAGCTGCGCCCCATTGCTGATGCCTTTTTTGAAGCTGATGTTCGCCGCTGCGTTGACGTGATTATAGACATGATCGTTCGAGCGCTTCACGCCGATCTCCAGCGTCGCGTAAGTGTAGGCACCGATGAAATCGAGCAGCGGCTTGCGGATCGAGTGCGCCCCGGAAAGCGCTCCACATTGAAAATCTCCGATGCCGGTGAGCCATGAAAACACCGCCGCCTCGATGTACACCGGCTTTGTCTCCTCACAGAGGTAAAACGATCCCAGACCCGGCGTGATCGTGAGCGTGCCCATCGGCGCGAGGCTCGGATCGAGGTCCTGCGTGCCGAAATCCACGCCCGAATCCAGCAGGCCCGTGAACTTATCCGCTGCCCAGCCGATGCCCGCAGGCAGGATGGCGAGGATCGCACTGTGAGCACCGCTGGCGTCCAGCGTGGCCGTGCCGGTGCGTTTGAAGTCCACGCCATTGAGCACGCCATTGCGATCCGCAGCGGTCGCTGGCAGCAGATTCGTCGAGCCCGGCAAGGTGCCGGACATCGCCGCATCTCCCGTGGTGCCATTTAATGAGACCTCCAGCACGCTGCCGCCGTAGGTGTAGCCGCTCACGCCATCCACGGTGCCTGTGCCTGCGGTCGGCGTGATCTGGCACGTCACCGCGATGCCGGAGGGCGGGATGGTGTAAGTCAGCACCGGTGAACTGGCGAGAGCCGTGAAGTGCGTGGGAATCACCGTCGAGGAGCCAAAGGCCAGTGCGCCGCTGAAGTGGAAGAACTGGCTCGCGGCGCTGTCCATCGTGTTTCCCGTGTAGATCGTGCTCAGCGTCGTGTTTTCCTCATGCTCGATGGTCACCGCCGCTCGGTAGCTGATCGGCGAAAGGATCGCCGCCGGGTCCACTTGGATGATTTTGAAGCCCGTAACCACCGCCGGGGCGATGGGCACCCCGCTGGCGTCAAAGCTCGGCACCGAAGCCTCCGTCTTCGTATTCGCGGTGACGGTCACGCTTTGCACCGCGCCGTCCGAATCTCTTAGCCACTGCCCGCCGAAGGCGAGGTTCACGCTCTTCGGTGTGTTCGAGCCTGCCCAGTCGTCAAAGCGATGCACTTGGTAATCCACCCGCACCGGGATGGTTTGAAGGCCCGCGTTGCTTTCCAGGAGATAGGAGCGGTTGATCGTGACGGCGGTGACCTCGCTGACGACATTCAAATCTCCCGAGGATGAGGTGGTGCCGATGAAGTGAATGTATTTTTTGCCCACCAACTCCGTCTTCGTCGCCTCCACCACCGCGCCGATCACACGGACGACGGAAACCTTCACGCGGTAGTTCGTCCCCGGCACGAGGCGATTGCCGGAGGTTGGCACGAGGCTCTCGGAGATGGTCTCCACGCCGCTGTGCAGAGCGCCAGCGGTCGTCGCCGTGGCCATCGCCGTGCCCGTCGGATCGAGCAGCGACCACTCCAGCCTGAACAGCGCGGACGCCCCGAAATTGACCTCTGTTTCCACGATGATCGCATCCCGGTCCGTTCCCGGCGCAGCCAGTGAAGCATCCGCCGCGATGACGTAGCCCGTGTAATTGACATGCGAGAGGCTATTGATCGTCACCGCCTGCGCCGAGGCGACGGCAAAAACGGCCAGCAAAGAGAGAAAAAGGTGTCGGATCATGGTGATGCTACAAGTGCATGCACCGAATCGGAGAGATGAGTTACAATCTTTTCATGATTTGCTGGGGTAACCCGAGGCCCCGCTCATTCAGGGGAGGGTTTTCTTATCGACGAAGCCGAGAGCGGTGGTTAGGCTGAGAACCTCATGAAAGCCCTTTTTGCCCTTTCGATGCTCGTTGTCGGCTTTTTGCCAGCGGCGGACCTTTCCTTCCCGAAACAGGCCATCGCCACGGTGCATCCGCTGGCCACGCAGGCGGGCATGGATGCCTTCGCGAAAGGTGGAAACGCCATCGACGCGGCGATCGCGGCGGGTTTGACGCTCGGCGTCGTGGATGGGCATAATTCCGGCATCGGCGGCGGCTGTTTCTACGTCATCCGAGCGGCGGATGGCACGGTGACCTGCATCGACGGCCGTGAAATGGCACCCGCGAAGGCCCACCGGGACATGTATGTGATCAACGGCAAGCTCGACGACGAGGCCAGCAAGACCGGTGCTCTCGCCAGCGCCGTGCCGGGCTACCTCAAGGCCTGCGCCGTCGCCCAAACGAAGCACGGCAAGCTCAAACTCGCCGACGTGCTGCTGCCCGCCGCCGACATCGCGGAGAAGGGCTTTCCACTCGATGAAGTGTATGCCCGCAAGCTCGCTGCCACCGCTGCAAAGCTTGCCCAGTTTCCCTCTTCCACCGCCATCTTCCTTCAAGATGGCAAGCCCATCGAAAAGGGCCAGTCGCTCGTGCAGGCCGATCTCGCGGCCACTTACCGGGCGGTGGCGAAGAATGGCATCGAGTGGTTTTACGAAGGTGAATTTGCCCAAAAGACCGAGGCATGGATGAAGGCGAATGGCGGCATAACCACCGCCGCTGATTACGCGGCCTACAAAGCCCCCGAACGCGAGGCCATCCGCTCGAAGTATCGCGGTTACGACCTCATCACGATGCCGCCGCCCAGTTCCGGTGGCGTGCATGTGGCGCAGATCCTGAACATCCTGGAGCATTTTCCGATTCGCCACTTTCGAGCGAGCAGTCGCGTCCATGTCATCACCGAGGCAATGAAGCTCGCCTTTGCCGATCGTGCTCACTGGCTCGGCGATCCCGACTTCGCCAAGGTGCCACGCGGTCTCGTTGATCCTGCTTACGCATCTGAATTGGCGAAAAAGATCGACCTCGATCACGCGACCCCGGTTTCCGGCCACGGCATGCCGCCGCATTGGGAGGGGGACATCTTCGGCAAGCACACCACCTTCCTCTGCACCGCCGATGCGGAAGGAAACTGGGTGGCTCTCAATCAAACGATCAACACCGCCTTCGGCAGCAAGGTCGTCATTCCAGGCACCGGCGTGCTGTTGAACGATGAGATGGATGACTTCGCCGTGCAGCCCGGCATTCCGAATGCCTTCAAGCTCGTCGGCGCCGAGGCGAATGCCGTAGCCCCTGGCAAAAGGCCGCTGTCGAGCATGAGCCCCACCATCGTGCTCAAAGACGGCCAGCCCGTCATCGTCACCGGAGCCGCCGGCGGCCCCACGATCATCACGCAGGCCCTTTTACTCCTCACCCACATCATCGACGACGGCCAGCTTCCCGCTGCCGCCCTCGCCGAACCGCGTTTTCACCATCAATGGAACCCCGACGAGCTGAAAATCGAAAAAGCCTTCGGTGAGGAAACACTCAAGCGAGTCGAAAAACTCGGCCACAAGCTTGCACCGAGCGCTGGCTTCGGTGCCTGTCAGGCGATCTACTTCGATGCAGAGAGGAAACTCTTCTTCCCCGCCCACGATCCCCGCGTGCCGGGGAAAGCGGACGGGCGCTAGGTGGCCAATCGGCCTCAGCGCCGGGCGGCCTGCCATTCGCTCACGCGGCCACTGCGAAAGCTGACAGTGCCTGCGGTGTAAGGCACGTACATCACGTCGGTGCCGAAGCCTGGGCCACCCCATCCCCAAGGGCCACCGCCCCATCCCCATGGACCGCCACCCCAGGGACCACAGCGGCCGCCCATGCCGTAGCCGAAACCGACATTCATCGACATCGTGCGCACGGGGCGCTGGCCGAGATAAGCCCACTGCTCGATCTCACGGCCGCTTTTGCGCCCAACGGTGGTTTGATCCGGTGCTCCCCAGGCGAGGAAGACGGCATCACGCGTCATGCCTTCACGAATGGTCCCTTGGGTGACGAGTTCGCGGTCTTTGGCGCTGAGCTGGGTGTAGAGCTGCGGATTGCGCTCAATGCGAGCCTGGGGTGAACTCGAAGCGCAGCTCGAAAGGAGCAGTGCAGTGGCGGAAAGAAGCAACAAGAAGGACTTTTTCATGGTGGCACTAGCAGACCACGACACGCCGCGATTGTTCAAGCAGAAAGTCCGCCCAGATGAAGCTGGCCTCCGAAAGGCCTCAAGGCTTCGGAGCAGGCGCTGCGGGAGCCGGCGTCGGAGCTGGAGCAGGTGCCGGAAGCGTGGCAGGCACCTGAACGGCGGGAGAAGTGGCCGATTTTGGCACTTCGAGCTTCGGAGTTGCGGAGGCAGGTTTTGCAGGTTCCAGAGCGGGAACAGCAGGTTTCGGCGTAGGCGGTGTGGCTGCTGGGGGTGCCGAGATGGGAGCGGGAGCCGTGGGTGAGGTGGGCACGCCAGCAGGGGGCTGGAGCATGGCTGGAGCATCCCCGAGCTTGATGGTGGGGCTGATGCCGCCTTCGACGGAGTTGAGCTTGATGTTCGGCAGGGCAGGGGCGGCCTTCGGATCGGGCTTGGGCGCGGGGGGAGGATCGACTTCTTTGGTCGGAAGGTTCGCCGCGATCCATTCGAGCCGCGTTTTGCTTTCACCTTCGAAGGCGGTCACGCCGGGGTATTTGGTGCCAGCCTCTTCGTAGGCTTTTTTGGCTTCCTCTTCCTTGCCATCAGCCCACAGCATATCGCCGAGGCGGAGCTGGGAGAGCTGGGCGAGTTCGGAGCCAGCCAGCTCGGAAATGACACGCTCGTAGGCGCCCTTGGCCTCGCTCTTTTCACCCATGGCTTCGAGGCGGGTGGCGAGCGTGAGGAGCGTCTCTTTATAGAAAGCGTGATCCTTGTGCCCAGCCAGGTAGGCCTTCAAAGCCTCCACGGAGGAGCTTTTCTCGTTCTTTTCCCAATGCAGCGTGGCTTTGAGCAGCAGTGCATTGGCTGCGGCAGGTGTGCCGGGATGCTTTTTTACCACCAGATCGCAGTCATCCACGGTCTTTGCACCCGTGAAGGCCTCGGCAGCGGCGTCGGCAGCCGTGCGGGCATTATGCTGGATGATGCCGTAGGCGGCGAGGCCAGCGACGATCACCCCGAATAGCAGGAGGATTTTTTTAAACTGGCCGTTGAGAGCCTGCTCCTGGGCGGAGGGTTCAAAGGCGGCGGGATTGTTGGAGGGTTCGTTGCTCACAAAGGTATTCTCGGTTCTCGATTCGCTATTCCGGGCTTAGGCACCGACTTTTGCACGGGCTTCATCAGCCAGTGCGGTGGAGAGGTAACGCTCTCCGGTGGAGCAGGCGATGGTGACGATGAGCTTGCCCGCATTTTCCGGGCGCTGGGCCACTTGGATGGCGGCGCACACATTGGCACCCGTGCTGATGCCGACGAGGATGCCTTCTTCCTTCGCGAGGCGGCGAGCCATGGCAAAGGCGTCGTCGTTGCTGACCTTGATGCACTCGGTGATCTGGGCGTTTCCGGCGCTGTCCTTCAAATGAAGATTCGCAGGAACGAAGCCGGCACCGGTGCCCTGGATTTTATGCGGTCCAGGCTGCACGGGCTGGCCGGCGAGCGTTTGATTGATCACGGGCGAGGCCTCTGGCTCGACGGCGATGGCCTGGAAGGAGGGCTTGCGAGGTTTCAGGACCTCCGTGCACCCGGTGATGGTGCCGCCCGTGCCCACAGCGGCCACGAGGATGTCGATCTTGCCATCGGTATCGCTCCAAAGCTCCTCGGCGGTCGTGCGCATGTGGACAGCGGGATTCGCGGCGTTTTCGAACTGCTGCGGCATCCATGCATTTGGCGTGGCTTTGACGATTTCCTCGGCTTTGGCAATGGCCCCCTTCATGCCCTTCGGCCCTTCGGTGAGCACCAGATCAGCTCCGAGCAGCGCCAGGAGCGTGCGGCGTTCCAAAGACATCGTTTCTGGCATAGTTAGGATGAGTTTGTAGCCCTTGGCGGCAGCCACAAAGGCCAGTGCGATGCCGGTGTTGCCGCTGGTAGGCTCGACGATGATCGTGTCTGGCTTCAGGATGCCTTTTTTCTCCGCGTCCTCGATCATCGCCATGCCGATGCGGTCCTTCACGGAGCCGAGGGGGTTAAAAAACTCGCATTTGAGAGCGATGGTGGCGTTGAGGCCCGCAGTGACCTTGTTCAGTTTCACGAGCGGCGTGCGGCCGATGGTTTCGACGATGTTATTGTAGATCATGGCGGTGGGGAGACTCGGGGTTATCGCGAGGGGGCGGAAAGGGCCGCCTACAAAGGCGGGGAGGAAACCCTTGTCAATCGCCGCGAAGGCCGCCGAGCATCCGCTGCGGGCAGGCAACAAATGCTGCAAAATTTATCTCGCCAAGCGGAGGGCGTTTTGTTCTAATCCAATTCGCTCCACGGCGGCCAACCCCGCCCAGAGCCTCGTCCAACCCATAAAACATACCGTACCCATACACATGAAAAAACCAAACAATCGCGGCTTCACGCTGATCGAGCTGCTGGTGGTGATCACCATCATCGCCATCCTCGCCAGCCTCGCCGTCCCCGCCTTCAACTCCGTCCAGCGACAGGGCAACCAGATGAAGGGCGTCAGCAACTGCAAGCAGGTCGTCGTCTCGATGAAGCAGTTCGCCACCCGCTACAACAGCCAGTATCCCGACTCCGTGCCAAACCCCTACACAGGCGGTACCGCGATGAATGCCAATGACGCCTTCCGCTTCATGATCCAGGAGCAGGTCGTCACCGATGAGCGCATCTTTGGCTGCCCTGCCGGTTACAATCCAGACAGCAACATCGGCACCCCGCCGAACTACGGCATGGCTCTCGGCAACAACGAGAACCACTGGGCACTCACCCAGGGCCTCACTGATACCAGCGCTGGAAACGTCCCGCTCGTCTATGAAAACGTGGCCGCCCTCTCCTGGCCTCCGCAGTGGAACGCCAATGTGGCCGGTCAGATCCGTCCAGGCCGCACCTGGCCTGGTGGTCAGGTCATCATCGGCCGCAATGACGGTGGTGCTGAGGTCGTGGACCTCAATGGCAAAATCGGCATGGTCACCGTCAAGCAAATGGCCGGCGGCATGGATTTGTTCACCCAGGCCACTCCAGGCCAGGTGCAGCAGGTGCTGAACGCCCAAGTCTCCGGTGGTCCTTCGGGTGGTATGACGCAGCCAGGAGCCATGGACCCGAATAATCCCCTCGGTGGTCCGCTTGGTAGCCCCCTTGGTGGTCCTCTCGGCAGCCCCCTTGGTGGCGGCCTCGGTGCGCCGCTTCCAGGTCAGGCTCCTGCTGGCGCTCCTCTCGGTGCTCCTCTTCCAGGCGCTGCTCCTTCGCCCCTTGGCAACTAATTGAATTGCCTGTCATTCCTGATCCGCCGGATGCTCGTTTGCATCCGGCGGTTTTTTTTTGGAACGCCGGAGCAAAGGGTAAATCCACCTTGACCCTTTCCCCTCCGCATCGCTTACTGAGTTGGCGGTGATCGTGCGCGATCCCGCCAGGCTAGCTCTCTCACGCCTCATGTCTCCCTCACGCGCTTCGCTTTCCCGCTTCTCCGCTCCTTTCCTCGCCGCATTTCGTTGGCCGTTGTTGGGTTGCCTCGTCTTGGCCCTGCTCACTGGCTCCGCCGTAGCCTTTGACACCGTCATCCTCGATCCCGGCCATGGTGCTCATGATCGCGGTGCCGCCATCGGCTATGTGTATGAAAAGCATCTCGCCCTCGATACCGCCCGTCGCGTCGAGCAACTCCTTAAAAAGCAGGGTCTCAAGGTCGTCATGACCCGCAGTCGCGATGTCTTCATCCCGTTGCAGGACCGCTCCGCCACCGGCAACCGCGTGGGAAATGCCATCTTCGTCAGCATTCACTACAACTACAACCGTGGCGGCAGTGGCGCAGGAGCCGAGACCTACTACCACTTCTCTTCCAGCTACACCCTCGCGGCCTATATCCAAGCCTATCTCGTTCAGCGCACGAAAATGACGCATCGCGGTGTCAAAAGCGCCAGCTTTCACGTCATCCGCTCCACCACGAAAAATCCCGCCGTGCTCGTCGAGTGCGGCTTCGTCAGCAATCCCTCCGAACGTGCCCGCATGATGACCGGTGAATTCCGCGCTCGCATCGCCGAAGGCATTGCTCAGGGTATCGTCGCCTATCGAAAGGCCGATTGATGGTTTCAATGAACGCGGTTGCGGCCGTTCGGGCATCGCGCCAAGGATGAAGCCATGGTCTTCGTCGTCCTTCTCATCCTCGCCGTGCTCGCCTTCGGCATCAGCCAATGGGCACTCGGCAGGTATGCCTCGATGATGGCCAAAGGATCGCAGGTTACCAGTCCCACCGCACACACGGGAGGAGAAATTGCCCTGCTATTTCTGGAAAGCGAAGGGGTGATGGATGTGCAGATCGTCGAGCACAACGGCGTCGTCACCGATTACTTCGATCCTGTGCGCCGTCGCTTGTTTTTACGCCACAGCACAGCGCAAGGGACCACCCTCAGCGCCTGGGCTGCCGCTTTGCACGAGGCCGCTCATGCCCTGCATACCACGGCGGAAGGCCTCGCTGAACTCAAATGGCGGCAAAGCGTCATCCGCATGTGCCGCTACATCCCCGTGGCCGTCGCGATGGCGCTCATCGGACTCATGATCGGCCGCGTTTTCGTGCCCCGTGTGGCCATCCTCGTGCTCGCCGCCGTTTTTAGCCTCCTCGTCTTCCTCAATCTCGGCACCGTCATGATCGAATTCGCCGCCAACCGCCGCCTGCGTGCCTTTTTGGAACGTCAGCTCGAGCGCCATCCTCAGGCGCACCAGCGCCTCGGCGAGCTCCTCTTCTGTATGGCCATCCGTGAGGTCGGAGACATCCTCCGCTCACCACGCTACTTTTTCCTCAGCGCTCTGCCCGGTTCGGGCAAATCGAGGCCTGGGTGAAGTAGTTGAATCCGTCCGGCCTCGAGGAGCGTTTGTGTGCTGACTTTATGAAAACCTGCCTCCTTCTTGCCTCGCTCATCGTTTTTAGCTCTACCGTGGCCCGTGCCGACTACAGCGTCGATTTCGAATCCGGTGCTGTTTGGACCGGAGCTAATGACATCCGTATCCCGGCGGATACCGGCACGCTCTTCTCCCTGTCCGATGATCTCAAATCCGACCCCACCGCCTTCTTCCGCACGCGTGCCACCTATCATCTTGGCCTCCATCACGACATCTCCTTCCTCTTCGCCCCACTGCGCACCGAGGCAGATGGAGCCTTCGCCACGCCGGTCAACTTCGCCGGCACCGCCTTCGCCGCCGGTGCGCCCACCACGGCTCGTTACCGCTTCGATTCTTATCGTCTCACCTACCGCTACAACTTCATCACCCGTGATGACCTCACCTTCGGCCTCGGCATCACCGGCAAGCTCCGCGATGCCTCCATCCAGGTCGATCAGGGCGGCCTCTCCGCCCGCGATTCGAACCTCGGCTTCGTCCCGCTCATCAATTTCCGCCTCAACTGGCGTTTCGCGCCAAAATTCAGCTTCCTCTTCGAAGGCGATGCTCTCGTGGGAC
>JBILVU010000167.1:0-10967 GCA_044370285.1 Prosthecobacter sp. | reverse complement strand
GCCGAAGACGTCCTCGCCGCCATCCAGTATCATCCCACCGAAAAACTCGCCCTTCGCCTCGGCTACCGCGTCCTCGAAGGTGGCGTGGACAGTGATACCACCTACTCCTCTGCCTTGTTCCATTATCTCAGCGCGGGCTTCACCGTTCGCTTCTGAGTTTGAGGTCAAATGGCGCATAAACCTTCCTGGGCGGTTCGTTTGATTCCGCCCATGAAACCCGTCCTGACCTCGCTTTTCGCTCTTTTTGCCGTCCAAGCTTTCGCCGCGCCGGATGTGGTCATTTACGGCGGCACGTCCGGTGGTGTCGCAGCGGCCATTCAGACGGCTCGCATGGGTAAAACGGCCGTTTTGATCGAACCAACAAAATTTCTCGGCGGCCTGACCACCGGCGGACTCGGTGCGACGGACATCGGCAACAAAAAGGCCATCGGCGGCATCTCGCGTGAGTTTTATGCCAACGTCTTCACCTACTACGCCGATCCCGCGAAGTGGAAGCAGCAGACCCGCGAGCAATACTACGCCAAGCGCCCGCACGGCAACTCCAGCACCGAAACAACCATGTGGACCTTCGAGCCGCATGCCGCGACGGAGATTTACGATGCGATGCTTGCCAAGGTGAAGGACAAGGTGACGGTCGTGTTCGGTGAACGGCTCGATTTGAACAAGGGTGTGGTCAAAGAAGGGGCAAGGATCGTCAAGATTGTCATGGAGAGTGGCGAGGAGTTCGAGGGCGCGATTTTCATCGACGCCAGCTACGAAGGCGATCTCATGGCGAAGGCGGGTGTGAGTTACCACGTCGGTCGCGAGCCGAATTCGCTCTATGGCGAAAGCATCAACGGCCTCCAGATGGCCGGGGCGAAGCATCATCAGTTCGTCAAAAACGTCGATCCGTATGTGAAGCCGGGTGATCCCTCCAGCGGGCTGGTTTCGGGCGTCACACCAATGCCGCGGGGCAAGGATGGCGACGGCGACCACCGCATCCAGGCCTACAACTTCCGCATGTGCAACACGGACGACGATTCCAACCGCGTCCCCTTTGCGAAGCCCGAAAACTACGACGAAAAGCAGTTCGAGCTGCTTCTGCGCAACGGTGAGGCCGGTGATCCCCGCCATCCTTGGGCACCCACGCCGATGCCGAACCGCAAGACGGACACGAACAACAACTTCGCCTTCAGCACCGACATGATCGGCATGAACTACGACTACCCAGATGGCGACTACGCGACCCGTGCGAAGATTTGGAAAGCTCATGAAGACTATCAAAAAGGCCTTATGTGGACTTTGGCGAATCATCCCCGCGTGCCGGAGAAAATCCGCAGCTACTACTCGCAGTGGGGCCTGGCGAAGGATGAGTTCACCGACAACGGCAACTGGCCGCGCCAGATGTATGTGCGCGAGTCCCGCCGCCTGATCGGTGGCTACGTCATGAGCGAGCAGAACTGCAAACGCCGCGTCATCGTCGAAGACAGCGTTGGCATGGGCGCCTACAACATGGACAGTCACCATACGCAGCGCTACGTCACAGCGGAGGGCTTTGCCCGCAACGAGGGCGACATCCAGATCGGCGTGCGCCCGTATCCGATCAGCTACCGCAGCATCACGCCGAAGGCCGAGCAATGCACGAACCTGCTCGTGCCCGTCTGCCTTAGCGCCAGCCACATCTCGTATGGCAGCATCCGCATGGAGCCCGTCTTCATGGTCATGGGCCAAAGCGCCGCCACCGCTGCCGTGCTTGCCATTGAAAACGGCGTCGAACTGCAAAAGCTCGACTACACCAAGCTCAAAGAGAAGCTCCTCGCCGATGGCCAGATGCTCGATTTCGAATCCCCGCCCATGCCCGAGCACGTCGCTTTCACCAAGGAACAACTCGGCGGCATCGTCGTCGATGACAGCGAAGCCGATCTGACCGGCTTCAGCTCCGAAGGCCACACCACCCCCGGTTTCGTCGGCCAAGGCTATCGCCACGATAGCGACAGCCTCAAAGGCGAGCAAAAGGCTCGCTTCACGCCCAATCTCCCCGCCGCAGGCCAGTATCGCGTCGCCATCGCCTACACCGCGCTCGCCAACCGTGCCGAAAAAGTCCCCGTCATCATCCACCACGCCGACGGTGAGAAAACGGTGATCGTGAACCAAAAGGAAAAGCCCACCGAGAAGCACAACCTGATGCCTCTCGGCACCTTCCGCTTCGAGTCCGGCAAAACCGGCTGGCTCGAAATCCGCAACGAAGGCACCTCCGGCCATGTGATCATCGACGCCGCGCTGTGGACGCCGGCGAAGTGATCGTGAAGGTCAGCGAGCTTCCGCTGCCAGCTTTTCGATCCATTTGCCCAAATCCGGCGGACGGAAGCTGCGCATGCGGGAGAGCAGTTTTTCGGCATCGGTCTCGACGAGCACGCAATCGGCGTGCTCGGGCTTCAGAAAACCTTCGCGGCTCATGTGAGTGATGAAGGTGGTGAGGCCATCGAAGAAACCGCTGGCATTCAGCAGGCCCACGGGCTTGTCGTGAAAGCCGAGCTGGAGCCAGGTGAGTGTCTCAAAGAGTTCATCGAGCGTGCCAAAACCGCCGGGAAGGGCGATGAAGCCATCGCTGAGGTCCACCATCATCTGCTTTCGCTCGTGCATGCTGCTCGTCACATGCAGCTCGGTGACGTCGCGATGTCCGAGTTCCTTTTCGAGCAGGGATTGAGGGATCACGCCGATGACCTTACCGCCTGCGGCGAGTGCTCCGTCCGCCACCGCGCCCATGAGGCCGATGTTTCCGCCGCCATAAACCACGGTGATGCCTTCACGCGCCAATAAGCCTCCGAGTGCCTTTGCGGTGGCGCGGTGGGCGGGATTGTTTCCGGCGCTGGAGCCGCAATAGACGCAGATTCGATGAAGCTTGCTCATGAGTGGGGAATTCGAGTTCTCAGATGATTTGTGACTGACAGCTTGGTGGGAGCGGCGGCATACCATGCGCGGCGCGGGCTTGCTGGCACTTTTCGTCGCCTGGCTGGACTTCGCGGCAGGGATGCGGACGCTTCTGGTAGATGCGGCAGCCTGTTTTTTCACCCACCACGCCATCGAGATGCATGCAGCGTGGTGGCTGGCGGTCGGTTCCGGCAAAGGCCACTCGCCAAGGCGTGATCTGCACCAGCGAAGCCTCTTCAATGCCGCGCTGCTGAGCCTCCTGCCAGTAGAAGGAGACGCGAAAGGCGGAGCAGCAGGCACCGCAGGTGATGCAGGCGGATGGATCGTAGGTCATGCGGGGCATCAACTGATGAGCAGCAGGCGTTTTTGCCCTGGCACTGGATCTGGTGCCCGATGCACGCACGGTGCCACCGCCACCTCGGGATGCCGTGTGGCGATGCGCCAGAGGTTCCCAATGCCAAAAGCATAGGGGCGAGCGCCTTCACGCGCCGCGAAATGCAGATCGTGAAAATGCTCTTCCAGCCATTCGGTGAAGGTTTCATCGTCACGACCTCCAAACAGCCTCAAAAGCTCTGCTCGCGCCCCAGGCATCTCGACGCGTGGAATGGCATCTTCAGGGAAAAGACCTTCCGAGGAGGCTCCATGATAGGTGCAGAGCCAAGTATCCGCCTCGGCCGTGGCACTGTCCACATGCCAGGAGCACACATCCGTGCGCTGATGGGGCGGCTCGATGGGATGCGTGTAGCCATTCACACTATCCAGCACGGGATCGAGCCCATGCTCCTGCAATAAATGAAGATCCTCAAGCATCTTGTCTGCCGCTAGGCTGCCCTCGGCGCTGAGTTCGAGAGAGGTAAAATCCTCCTCCGCCAGATGAGTGATCCCCGTTGGCATCGGCAGCATTCGTGCCACCTCCGCAAAGTCTCCAGCGAGATGCCGCAGCCAGCACACGGCATTCACGCCATCGCGCAGCGGCGTGCTGAGAAGCTCGGCGAAGCTGCTCACCAAGCGGATGCTCGGGTGCGGAGGCGGAAGGAGTGGGGATGGCATGGGCGGATGGCGGCTCGGTATCACAGCATTCCAAAATTCTCCATCGCGATGGCTGGTGGCTTCGAGGACACCGGTATCATCATCGAGCTGCGAGTGCTGGGGGGAGATATGCCTTGTCGCCTATTCCAATGCTGCAATACAACCGCGAACAACTCGTTTCACCACCATGCCACCCATCCCGATCCGCACTGAAGGCCGCCAATGTGAAGTGGCCTGGTTTTCCGCTATCTGCTCCGATGACTATGAATTCCTCGGTGTGCCAGATGGCTCCCTCCGCAGCAGCTACGAGCATTGCGGCGACATCGTGAAAAAAGCGGACGCGCTGGGTTATCAAAACATCCTTCTGCCCTCCGGCTGGATCGCGGGGCAAGACGCGCTGGCCTTTGCGGCCGCCATGGCACCCCAGACGCAGCAGATCAACCAACTCGTGGCCTTGCGCATGGGCGAGGTGTGGCCGCCGATGCTTGCACGGGCGCTGGCGACGGTCGATCACATCGCCAAAGGTCGCCTCTGCATCAACATCATCTCCTCCGACATGCCCGGCATGAAGGAGAGCAATGAAACCCGCTATGCCCGTGCCAGCGAGATCATCCAGATCCTTCAGGGCCTTTGGCGAACCGATGGCCCCTTCGAGTGGAAGGGTGAGTTTTACAACATCAGCCTGCCCAACACCGAACCCGCCAAGCCTTACCAGCAGAACGGCGGCCCGCTCATGTACCTCGGTGGGATCTCGCCTGCCGCACAGGACCTTTGTGCCAAGCACTGCGATGTCTTCCTCATGTGGCCGGAGACGGAGGACCGTATCGCCGAAACCATGCGCGTGATGTCCGAAAAGGCCGCTGGATACGGTCGCAAGATTGACTTCGGCTTCCGCAGCCATGTCATCGTCCGTGAAACCGAAGCCGAGGCCCGTGCCGCCGCTGACCGGCTCATTTCGAAGCTCGATGCCGCTAAGGGCGCGGAGATCAAAGCTCGCTCGCAGGACAGCCAAAGTGCCGGTGTGAAGCGTCAGGACGAACTCCGTGCTCAAAGCAAAGATCTCTACATCGAAGATCATCTCTGGAGCGGCATCGGTCTCGCCCGCAGCGGCTGTGCCAGCGCCATCGTCGGCGATCCCGATCAAGTCCTCGCCAAACTGAATCGCTACATGGACATGGGCATGCGTGCCTTCATACTCAGTGGTTACCCGCATCTCGATGAGTGTGATCTCTTCGCCAAACATGTGCTGCCCAAGCTGCCAAGCTGCCGTTTAAATGAACTCCAAGGCCGCCGCGTGGCTGATCCCGTTACGCCGCTGACCACGGCGGAAAGAAAGTAGCGAGAAATTGTCGGCGAATGCAGCATGTAGTTATCGAACATGATTTCGATCTTCCAGAGCAGTTCATCGCCATCCAACCCGCGTTTTCAGACGACGCGGTGGACGGTCATGAGCGGTGCATCGGAGCCTTCCAAGAGAGACGCGGCGTGGGGGCACTTTTGCGCCGCCTATTGGTATCCAGTGTATGCCTTCATCCGGCGGCGGGGCGAGTCACCGGAGGAGGCGAGTGATCTGACGCAGGGCTTCTTTGCGAAGCTGATCGAGCAGGACTGGCTGGCGCAGGTGGAGAGGCGGGAATCACGCTTCAGCACGCTGCTGATCACCGTTTTGAAGAACTTCCTCATCAAGCAGCATCGCCGTGAGGTGGCGCAGAAGCGTGGCGGCGGCGAAAGCCCCGTGCCGCTGGATCTGGCGCAGGCGGAGAGCTGGTTCGGAGCCGAGCCAGTGACCGCGGAGACGCCTGAGAGCCTCTTCGAGAAACGCTGGGCCCATGCGGTGATGGAGGCGGCCTTGCTCCGTTTGCGCGAAGAATGCGTCTCGACGGGCAAAACGAAGGTTTATGAGCTTTTGAGCCCCTTTTTGAGCCGCGAGCCTTCTTCCGGCGATTACGAGGCCGTGGCGGAAAAACTCGGTATCGCGCCTCGCAGCGTGGCGGTGGCCGTGCATCGCCTGCGGGCTGACTATCGCGCCATGGTGCGTGAAGAAGTAGCGGCTGGGCTGAGCAATAGCACGCGGGTGGATGAGGAGCTACGGGCGCTGGCAGAGGCGCTGTTGAATTGACGAAGCCCATTCTGATTTCTCACGGATACCGCACGCGATAAAACCGCCGCGCTTCATCCATGGCGACGCTGTAGGGCGGGCTGATGCCATGGATCGGAGTCCAGGGGCCATTCGGAGCCGGAGCGCTTTCGAGGATGCCTGTGGCACCGGGCCAGCTCAGGACAAGGCCTGCGCCTTGCACGACCATGCCGATGCCGTCGTTTTGCAGCGTGAGGCGGATGGGCGCAGTGGTGGTTTGATTCATCGCGTTGGTGGCGCGGAGGGTGTAGAGGCCTGCATCAGCGGCGGTGGTGCCGGTGATCGTGAGTGTGGAGGTGGCGCTGCCGCTGAAGTGCGCGTCATCGAGCACGGAGAGGCCGTCTTTGTGCCACTGGAGCGTGAGAGGACGCTGACCGGCGTGGATGGCGCGGAGCTGGATGTTTTGCGCGGAGGCAAAAATCACCTCGACGGGCTGGTGGATGGTTTTGGTCTTGGCGCTGAAATGCATCTCGCGGGTGTGCGCGGGGCCGGAGCTGAGGAAGAGCGGTGTGTCATGCCAGACGAGGCAGCGGCGGTGCGTGTCGAAGACGGCGAGGTCAATGCCTTGTCCGAAAGGACCCGCCTCCGCGCCATCGGTGATCACGGTGCCGGCGATGTCGTCGATGGTGCTGGTGTTGCCACGCAGGAAGCGCGTGCCATCCCACCACAGCACGGTGGTGAGGGATGGGGCGACGCTGGGAAAGACATTGCTGCTCACGATGGGCAGGCCGACACGGCGGCGCACGGGATCGTAAAAGGCGTAGCGGCTCTGGCGGGTCTCCATGACGCGCACGTCGGACGGTGGTGTGATGCCAGCCCAGGTGGTGCCGTTCCATTCCCAGACATTGTGAACGCCGTCGCTGAAGGGGCCGAAGAGCACGGCCACACCACGCCCGGAATCAAAGGCGAAGCACTGCTCGTCACCGACATACGGCGCGGCGCTGCCGCCATTCGGCAAAGAGGCGCGCTGCGTCCATTGCGTGCCGTTCCAGGCCCAGAGCTGCTTGGTGGCGGCGTAGTAATCCGGCGGCGAGGGCGTGAAGCTGTCTCCACCGACCATCAAGATCTCGCCACGCGTGCTGTCGAAGCACATCGCGGGCTTGTTGCGGGCTGGAGGTGATGAGGGCGGTGTGATTTGCGTCCAATTGACGCCGTCCCACTCCCACATGTCGTTTGTGACGACCTGCGAGCCGAGAAGGAAATCCGGCGCGGCATACTTTTGACCGCCAAAGACAACGGTGCGGCCGCGCAGGCTGTCGTAAGCGATGCCGAAATGCGACATCGCGGGAGGTCGCGTGGCGGGATTGCGTTTGATCCACACCTGGCCGTCCCACTCCCAGGTGTCGTTGGAGATGAAATTGACGTTGTTGGGGCTGGTGGTGCGTGGATTCGGTCCGTAGGCCGCGCCGCCAAAGAGCACGGTGCGCCGCCGCTGGCTGTCATAGACCATGCCGCCGTAGTTTCGCGGCTCCGGCCCCTTGCCACGCAGCACGGTGAGATAGGGCGGTGCGAGCGGATGCAGCAGCAGCTCTCTGGATTGAGTGACCTTCGCATACGCGGGACCACTGGCATCCGTGACGAGGCAGTCGTAGCGGCCTTCGTCTTCATAGTCTGGCGCGTTGATTTGCAGAGTGCTGGTGACGGCGCTGCTGGAGATGGTGTATTTCGCGCCATTGCTGATCGGCACGCCATCGCGCCGCCAGGTGAAGCTCATGGGCAAAGGCGATGTCACATCATCCGGCGCGGCACGCACCGCATGCTGCGTGGGGTCTGCACCACTGGTGTAAAAGCCTGTCTGAAAGCCCGCGCCATCACCCGTGACGCTCATGGATACCGGCGCGAGTCCCGCACCCGGCGTGGCGGGAAAAACCGGCTCGCTCACGATGCGCGGGCCCACGGTGATGACGGCGGGCGTGCTCTGAGTGACATTGCACAGGCTCTGCACATGCATGCGGTAACTGCCCGCATCGGCCGTGGTCACGTTTGTTTTCACATAAGTCGTGCTCGTCGCGCCAGGGATGACCTGACCATCCTTCGTCCACGACACCGTGCCGGGCAGTGCCGAGTTATATGCGCCTTGCAGCGCAAAGGAATCCCCCGGGATCAATCTGCGGCCCAGCGGATGCTGCGTGATGACGGGATGCTCATAAACATAAACCGTGACGGGATTGGACTCCACGCGGAAGCCCCACTCGTCGATGGCTCGTGCCTGATACACACCGGCATCCGTCGTCTGGAGATTGAATCGCTCATGCAGGAAGGGACGCGCCGGGTCCGTCATCGTCGTGGGTGAACCATTGCGAAACCACTGGTAGGTGATGCCCACGGTGCTGTTCACGCCATTGCCGATGCTGACGAGGAAATGCAGCACGAGATCCTCGCCCACGCAGCGCAGCAGCGGATCGGAGATGGAGATGTTCGGGTTCACCATCACGATGCCCGCGCCCACGGATCGCTTCAGCTCAAAGGTCTCGCTGTGCGGATTGTAGTAGCCGGTGTTCACATCGCCCACGGATGTCGCGCCGCCATAGCGGATCACCACGCCGCGTTTCTTGTCAAAAGCCGCCGAAAAACCGACGCGTGCGATCAGGCCATCCACCTGGCCTGGGCCGTTCGGGTAGTTGTTGGAAGGTCCTTTCACCCGCCACTTCGTGCCGTCAAAGTCATACGAGGAAATGCTGTCCACGGCCACGGTGCGCTGGCGGGCGGGATCATACACCAGCAGGCGGCTGTTTTGACGATACACGCCCTGCGGAGGCGCCAGGCCGCCGGTGCTCATCTCGCTCCAGGTGCTGCCGTTGTATTCATGCACGCGTGTCACGGCGGTGCTGGGCGTGCTGCCCGACTGCGCCCGATCCCCCGCGAGGATGACCTTGCCCGTCGCCTCGTGAAAAGTCATCGCGTTGAGCTGTGAGGCCTCCGTCACAAAGCCGGGCGCGTCGGCCTTTTGCGTCCAGGTGCCCGAGCCTGAGGTCCACTCCCAGGTTTGCGGCAGCGTGGCATCAGACAGATCATGATCCGCCAGGATCACCAGCACCTGCCGCACCGGATCATACACCCCTCCGCCGACATAGATCGGCACCGTCGCCGACTCGAGCTGCCAGTGGCCCGAGGTCGGAGTATCAAAGACGAAGGACCACATCTTGTTCGACTCGCTCGTGTTGGCATCAATGCGGTTCTGCCCCAGCAGCACCACGCGTCCGAGCAGTCCATGCCAGAGCAGCAGCGGCCCCTTCACGCTCGGAGCCCAGCCTGTGACCGTGATCTGCGACCACTGCACGCCATCATACTTCCACAGATCATAGACACGAGACGGGTCCCAGGCATCCAGCGGCCCGACATAGCTCTGCGGCACATTCGCCGCCACGCCGCCATAGCCCAGCACCACCTCCTGCACCTCATCATAAGCCATCCCCATCTGAAACCGCAGCCCCGGCGATCCCGCATCCGTGCGCTGCACCCACTCCTGCTGCGCCGCAGCGAGGACGGTAAGACTCAAGAAGGCAAAAAGGGCGATGAAACGGCTCATGCACCCTTTCCACCGCATCCAGCAGCAGCGATTACAGAAAAAGTGTGGGCCAGTCCACAAGAGCACGCGGTTGAGCCCAGAGGACGCCACCACGCCTCACGGTCCCGTGATCCGCACGCGGTAAAACTTCGCTGCTCCTGTGGCGCTGAGGTCGGTGATGGTGCGCACGTTGCCGGCGTCGCTCGTGGTGAAGCTCGTCAGAGGCTGCCAGTTGGCGGAAAGGCCGAGTGTGGGGCTGCTTTCGATGACGTAGGTGCGGTCGGTGAGACGCGGGGCGATTTCCAAACGCATCTGCGCGGGCTGGCCGGGCACGTTTTGCATCGTGTGGAGGAAACGTGACTGCGCATCGAGCGGCGAGAGACCGGCGGTGAACTCGAAATTGTTGCTCTGACCATCGCCATCGGGATCGGCGGTGGCGGCGGAGATCGCGGGATCATTCAGCGCTAGCGAGGTGAAGTTTTGCTGCTGCCAGGCTCCGAAGGCTCCCGGCGTGAAGCGGGCATAGGAGCGACCGTTCGTCGCCACCCAGAAGTGGCCGGGCTGATGCGGGTTCAAAGCCACGTAGGTCGTGTTTGGCAGGCGATGACCGGGCTTCGTGCATTCATGCCAGACCGAGCCGTTGTCGTTCGAGTAGTAGATTTTCAAGGAGGTGTCGCCAAAGCGTTTTGCGCACACCAGCACCTGCCCGTTGTGGGCGTCGATGGCACGCACTTCGGAGAAGCCGGTGTTGGAAAACGGGGTGTCGAGGTAGGTCCAGTTCGTGCCGTTGTTCGTCGAGTAGGCGAGGCCGAGATGACCGTTCAAGCCGCCGAACCACAAGCGCCCCGTGACGTGATCGCGGGTGAAGTAGCCCCACGAGTTCCAATCGTAGAGCTTCGTGTTGCTGGGGCCGCCGCTGGAGTGCCCGGCGCTGGCCCACGACACGCCGCGATCATTGGAGATGAGGAAACCGACGCCGTTAAGCCATGCAAAACGTCGCGCGGCATTGCTCGCATCCGCTTCGAGGAAAACGAAGTGGCTGAACTCATCGCCCCAGTTTCCGCCCGCAGGCACGCCGGTTGATTTCGTGAAAGCCACGCCGCCATTCGTGCTGCGGTAGATGCCGGAGTTCGTGTTCGCCGTGTCGTGAACGGCCACGAGGATCTCATTCGCATCGTCAGGAGCCACGCATCCGCTGATGATCTCGCTGCCGGCAGGCAAACCGGTGCCCGTGACGCCCGCGACATGCACCAGCGACCAATTCAAGCCATCATCACTCGTCGTCACGATGGACGCACGGCCTGCATTCGGCCCGAAGAACGATCCGCCGACGAAATACACCTTCGGTGCGGCATTTCCGACCACGGGCCCCACCAGCGCCTC
>JBILVU010000217.1:0-6646 GCA_044370285.1 Prosthecobacter sp. | reverse complement strand
GATGCGGCTTTGTAACGCAGCCTCGGTTAGACCTTGGCCGGCGAGACGCTGTTGATAGTCCGCCAAGGTCTGAAACTGCCGCTTGAGCATGGCGAGCTCCACTTTGACCGCCGCTGGATCAGCGGAAGCCGCGATGGTGGTGGTTTTCAGCGGTTCGGTCATCTGGAGGGCATCCCAAACGAGCCATGCGGCCACACCTGCGCCGAGCAGGAGCACCACAATGACTTCGAGACAGCCTTTCATGCGGCCATGGGAACATGCCTCCGCCGGATGTGCAACGGGGAGGTTGCGGGCAGCCGTGGTCCTTGGTAAGACGGACGGCTCACTCTCACCCATGGCTTCACTATTTGACTGGATCGCCGCCGCCCGACCGAAAACTCTCGGGGCGGCCATTGCCCCCGTGGCGGTGGGCTGGGCGCTGGCGGCGAAGGTGGCTGGGAAGGTGGATACGAAACTGGCGCTCTACACGCTGGGTAGTTGCATGGCGCTGCAGGTGGCGACGAATTTCTTCAACGATGCGCTCGATTCACTCAAAGGCGCCGACACGAAGGCCCGCATCGGCCCGCTGCGCATCACGGCGAGTGGACGTGCCTCTCCGAGCACGGTGAAACTGGCCGCGTGGGTGATGCTTGGTCTGGCCACGCTGCTGGCGATGCCGTTGTTTGAACTGCGCGGCCTGCCGATCCTTGCCATCGGGCTGCCGTCGCTGTATTTTTGCTTTGGCTACACCGGTGGACCGATGCCGCTGGCCTATCATGGGCTCGGTGAGCTGTTTGTGATCCTCTTTTTCGGCTTCGTCGCGGTGACGGGCACGGTCTTTGTGCTCATGGGCGAGTGGCTGGTGCATTGCCTGGTGGCGGGTTTTCAAATCGGCTGCCTGAGCACCGTGCTCATCGCCATCAACAACCTTCGCGATGCCGCTGAAGATCGACGAACGGGCAAAAACACGCTCGCCGTGCGTTTCGGCACCGGCTTCGCGAGAGCGGAGATCGTGCTGCTCATCGTGTTGGCCCACGCCTGCGGCTTTTACTGGTTCAAAGAGGGCTGGGAGCAAGCCTTCACCATGCCGCTGGCGACGCTTCCCATCGGTCTCTTCGTGGGCTGGCGAGTGCTGGTGGAGTCACCGGGTCCGGGGCACAATCGCTTGCTGGCTATCAGCGGCGTGCAGTTGCTCGCTTTTGCCGGCATGATGTGCTGGGGCATCCTGCGTTCGGCGGATGTGATGCGCTGAAAAACAAGGTATTGACCTTCGAGTGAGCGGTCTGGTAGGATCGTGCGATGAAAGCAAGATTCGCATTCCCTCACGGGCGGATCGTTTCCGCCAAAACACGGCGGTGGGGCAGGGGATATACCCTGATCGAACTCCTGGTGGTCATCGTCATCATCAGCGTGCTCACCTCCCTCATCGCATCGCAAGTCATCAAAGTCCTCGACGATGGCAATCGTCTCAAAACGCGAGCCATCGTGGTCGATTTGAAAACAGGCATCAGCTCCTACCGCACGGAATACGGGCGCTTTCCGCTCGGAAACCTCCAAGACGAGCAGGAGTGGCTCACCGATGGATCGAGCACGCTGATCGATACCGTGCTCGGACTGTCGGTGGAAGGAGGCGCGGTGAATCTGAACCCCAAGGGAATTCGCTTCGCCGAATTTCCCACCGCGAGGAATGACCGCCACGGCCTCATCAGCCAGCCACGTCCTTCACGTCTCGTGGATATGTGGGGAAATCCCTTCCGCGTCCTGCTCGATGCGGATGGCAACAACCAAGTGAAGAACCCCGATGCCCAAAACAGCGATCCAAACATCGCTCAACCGGCCGGGAAGCCCGCGCCGGAGTTTTTGATGCTGGACATGGCCATCTTTAGCTGTGGCAAAGACGGCAAGCCATACACGGCGGATGACATCGTCTCCTGGCGGGAGCCATGAGGCGGGAGGTGGATAGGGAGTTTCGAGGCATCTGAGCGATGGCTTCTTGGAAGCCTGCGCCCGCCCGCCTTGACCCTCCTGCCTTCCTCGCCAAAGAGACTCGCTCCACCTCCTCTCTCGTGAACTCCCAACCCAAATCCAAGATCATGTCCACCTGGCTTGTCTATGCCCTTCTCACCGTTTTGTCCTGGGGCGTCTATGGCGTCATCCTGCATGCTGCCCGCTCCAAAATGCCCATGGGGCCTGAGACCCCGCATGCCGGCCTGAAAGCCTTCCTCTTCGTCTGCATCGCCTACGCCATCATCGGCGTCGTCGCCGCTCTCGTGCTGAAATTGCGTGGCTCCAGCATGAGCTTCACGGGAGATACCGGTAGCGGCATCCCGCTCAGCCTCATCGCTGGCATCGCCGGAGCTCTCGGTGCTCTCACGCTCGTCCTCGCCCTCGGTGCGGCGGCTTCACCCATCATCAAAGGCGGTGGCGGCTTCGGCGTGGCGGCGGCAGCGGCGGTGATGCCCATCGTTTTCGCGGGTGCCCCGGTTATCAACACCATCACGGCCATGATCGTGCATCCGCCGGAAGGTGGCTGGTCCAAACTGCCGCTGCCCTTCATCCTCGGCTGCGTCATGGCCGCCTGCGGAGCCTTCCTCGTGGCCAAATTTGCCCCGTCGAACACCGGCACCGCCTCGCATGCACCTGCCGCTGGTGCCGCCAAGCCGCATTGATCTCCCTCCGCACTCGGCCACATGCCTAAACTCCTCCTCTTCGACATCGACGGCACGCTCATCGATAGCCATGGCGCGGGCGGCTCAGCCATTCTCGATGCGGCGGAGGAGTATTTTGGCGTTTCGCGGGCGCAATTGCCCTCGCTCCAGCTCGCTGGCTCCACCGATCCCGCCATCGCCATGGATGTCTTCGGTCATTTGGGCCGCGAGCCTACCCGCGAGGCCGTTTTTGGCTTTCTCGATCTGTATCTCACTCACCTGACTCGGCGGCTACAGGCCGCGGATTTCAGCGGCTTCATGCTTCCGGGCGTGGTGGACCTCCTCGATGCCCTGCGTCAGGAAAAAGACGCGCATCTCGGCCTGCTCACTGGCAATGTCCGTCGTGGTGCCGCCATCAAGCTCGGCCATCACGGCATTTTTGACCGCTTCCTCGATGGCGGCTTCGGCTGTGATCACCACGACCGCAACCAACTCGGCCCCATCGCCACCCAGCGCATGCAGGCCGCCACCGGTACGACCTACGCCCCGGCCGAAATCATCATCATCGGCGATACCCCGAAGGACATCCGCTGCGCCGCGGCCTTCGGTGCCAAATGCCTCGCCGTCGCCACCGGCGACTATTCTGCCGAGAAACTCGCCGAGCTTAACCCCTGGCGCACCATCGAGTCCTTTGCCGATGTCCCGGCGACAGTGAAGCTGCTTTTGAGCGAGGCGTGACCTCACGAATCCTCCGGTGCGGCTTGTTCCGGCTTTTTCATGGTCACGTTGCTGTATTGAATGCGTGGACCGTCTTCATTTGGGTTGTTAGCGGGTGCCTCGCCTATTCTGCGGTTTGCTGGGCGTCCTCTCGGAATCCTCGCAGATGCCTCTACCTCCTCCTTGCCTCCGGGGCTTTTCACGGGAGTGTGCGCCGCTTTTTCCCCAACCTACCACCATGCCCAAGACTCCTGCTGACACCGCCTTTCGCATCTCCGGCCCCGCCATTCGGCCGATCCGAAAATTGATGGTCGCGAACCGCTCTGAAATCGCCATTCGCGTGATGCGGGCGGCGACGGAACTCGGACTGAAAACGGTGGGTATTTATGCGCAGGAGGACCGCTTTTGCCCGCATCGCTTCAAAGCGGATGAGGCTTATGAGCTGAACAAGGACAAGGGGCCGCTTGGAGCCTACCTCGACATCGAGGGCATCGTCACGCTGGCGAAGGAGAAGGGCGTGGACGCCATCCACCCCGGCTACGGCTTCCTTTCGGAGAATCCCAAGTTTGCGCAGGCTTGTGCGGACGCGGGGATCATCTTTGTCGGACCTGAGGCGAAGATCCTCGACATGATGGGCGACAAAACGGCGGCACGCGAAGTGGCACGCCGAATCAAGGTGCCGATCCTCGAAGGCACGGACGAGCCGGTGAGCGATCGCAAGGAAGCCATCGCGGCGGCGAAGAAGATCGGCTTTCCGCTGATCATCAAGGCGGCCTTCGGTGGTGGTGGTCGCGGCATGCGCATCGTGCGTGTGGCCAAAGATCTCGAAAAACTGCTCGATGAGGCCCAAACTGAGGCAGAACGCGCTTTCGGCAATGGAGCCGTCTTCCTCGAAAAATTCGTCGGCAAGGCCAAGCACATCGAAGTGCAGATTTTGGCCGATAAACACGGCACGGTGCTCCATTTGCATGAACGCGACTGCTCCGTGCAGCGCCGTCACCAGAAGGTCATCGAGCAGGCGCCGAGCTATGGCGTGAAGCAGGAGATCATCGACGGTCTTTGCGATGCGGCGGTCAAATTGGCCCGTGAAGTGAACTACACGCACGCAGGCACCGTCGAGTTCCTCGTCGATCACGAATCGGGTGAGTGGTATTTCATCGAGATGAATCCACGCATCCAGGTGGAGCACACCGTGACCGAAGAGATCACTGGCATCGATATTGTGCGCAGTCAGATTTTGATCGCTCAAGGCCATGCGATGCACGCCGAGCCGCTGGCGCTGCCTGCACAGGACAAGATCGAGAAGAGTGGTTTCGCCATCCAGTGCCGCATCACCACGGAAGATCCGGAAAACGGCTTCACGCCGGACTTTGGCAAAATTTTGACCTACCGCAGCGCGGGTGGCTTCGGCATCCGACTCGATGGCGCTCTCGGTGCCACGAACGCAGTCATCACGCCGTATTACGACTCCATGCTGGTGAAGATGACCGTCTTTGCCCGCACCTATCAGCAGGCGCTGGATCGCATGGATCGCGGCCTGCGTGAATTCCGTATCCGTGGCGTGAAAACAAACATCCCGTTCCTCATGAATGTGGTGCATCACCCCGAGTTCATGGCGGGTCAGGCCACCACGCGCTTCATTGATAACAACCCTGACTTGCTCAAGTTCGTCGCCCGCAAAGACCGTGCGTCGAAGCTGCTCAGCTACCTCGCCGACACCATCGTGAACGGCAATCCGCATGCGAAAGGCCACAAGATCGACAAGGCCTTCACCGCGCCGCCCATTCCGAAGAGCGATCACCGCGTCGAGCCTGCCAAAGGCACGAAGCAACTGCTCACCGAGATGGGGCCAGAGAAGTTCTGCAAAGACTGGGTCGCCAAGCAGAAGCGTCTGCTCATCACCGACACCACCATGCGTGATGCGCATCAGTCGCTGCTCGCCACTCGCATGCGCACCTTTGACATGCTGGCCGTCGCCGATGCTGTCGCTCGCCGCACGCCGAACCTTTTCAGCCTCGAAATGTGGGGCGGTGCGACCTTCGATGTCAGTATGCGTTTCCTCCGCGAAGATCCGTGGGAGCGCCTGCGCCAGATCCGCGCCAAGGTGCCGAACATCCTGCTCCAGATGCTCTTCCGTGGCTCGAACGCCGTCGGCTACACGAACTACCCGGACAATGTGGTGAAGGGCTTCATCAAACATGCCTCCGAGAACGGCATGGACATCTTCCGCATCTTTGACTCGCTCAATTACCTGCCCAACCTCACCGCCGCCATGCAGGCGGTGCGTGAAGACACCACCAGCATCTGCGAAGGCACGCTGTGCTACACGGGCGACATCCTCGATCCGAAACGCGACAAGTATGATCTGCAATACTACGTCCGCCTCGCCAAGGAGCTGGAGAAGATGGGGGCACACATGCTCTGCATCAAAGACATGGCTGGACTCGTGCGTCCCTTTGCCGCGAAGAAGCTCGTAAAGGCGCTGAAAGATGAAGTCGGCATTCCGATTCACTTCCACACGCATGACACAAGCGGCGTGAACGCCTCCAGCTATCTCGAAGCCGCCATCGCTGGCGTCGATGCGGTCGATGCCGCCATCGGCTCCATGTCTGGCGGCACCTCGCAGCCGAACTTGAACTCCATCGTCGCCGCTTTGCAAAACACGCCGCGCGATACCGGCCTCGACAGCGAGGCGCTGCAGGAATTCAGCGACTACTGGGCTGCCGTCCGCGCTTTCTACAAGCCCTTCGACACCGCCGAGCCTTACGGCACCGCCGAAGTCTATCTCCACGAGATGCCCGGCGGCCAATACACCAACTTGAAGGAGCAGGCCATCGGCATGGGCCTCGGCCCGCGCTGGCCAGAGATCGCCCACGCTTACGCCGAGGTGAACCAGCTCTGCGGCGACATCGTCAAGGTCACGCCATCCAGCAAAGTCGTCGGCGACCTCGCCATCGAGTGCGTCGCCCGTGGTGTGAAGCCCACCGACATCTTCAACCTCACCGGCACGAAGTGGAGCAAGGATGTCACCAGCATGTTCGAAGGCTGGCTCGGCGAGCCTTTCTACGGCATGGAGGCCAACAAAGCCGCCGACAGCCGCAAAAAGTGGAACAAGCTCGCGGATGCCATCGTCGGCAAAGGCGGCAAGCGCATCAAAGGCCGCCCCGGCACCCACGCGGCGAAGATCAACCTCGCCGACGTCCGCGCCGAGCTGGAGCAGAAGCTCAAGAAGAAGCCCACCGAAGACGATGTGTGGAGCTACCTCATGTATCCCGATGTCTTCCTGAAGTTCGCCGATTTCC
>JBILVU010000097.1:0-22202 GCA_044370285.1 Prosthecobacter sp. | reverse complement strand
AAGTAGGCCGCGCACCATTTCGAGATCTCCTCAGTAATCAGCGTGCTCCAGCGTCCGCCAAACCGCGTCGTGGCGATGTCGGCGAGGCTTTGCAGGCCCGCGAGCGGTTGCGGCTCGGGATTTTTCATCCAGGCGAGCAAATCGGCGGTGCTGATCTCCGCGCCGTTCTGCTGGATCGCAGCGGTGAGGTCCTGTGACGTGATGCGGCCGCTGGCGAACTGCTTCCGGAAGTAGTCCACGCTCATGAGCATGCTCTCATGCGTGACGCGCTGCATGAGGCCGCACACCTCCGCAAACGGTCGGCCGGTGAGACCGACAAACGGATTCACAGCCACGAAACTCTGCAGCGGCCACAGCGGCGGCACGCGCAGGCAGGCGTTGCGGGCATGACGCAGCCAGTTCGGCTTGTCCGTCACGACGACAGGCTTCTTGATGGCGAGAACTTCGGTCGCAGCTTCGAGGGTGGTGTTCATAGAAAGAGGAGGCGTGAGGTTTTTCAGGCGATGAATTTCTGCGTGATCCGGTTGAAGAGCGTGCCGAGGTAGAAGCCATTGCTGGCATGCACGTAGAGGCGCTGGAAGGCTGGGCGTGAGGCCCAGGCGGGCAGTTGTGACTGGAAGACGAGCACCGCGAGGAAGAGCAGCGCCACGAGGATCATCACCGCATGCTCCACCCCGCTGCGTAGCGGCGCGTAGGCCGGCACACTGGTCGACAGCAGGTGCTCAAAGCCCGCATGCAGCGCAAAGCACGCCGCCGTGGCCGCCACGACGAGACCGATGCCGCGCAGGATGAGCCTTTGCCGCATGCTGCTGCTCCACAGCGTCCACAGCAGATGGGACATCGCCATGATGAAGACCGCGATGAGCAGCACCTGACCGGGATCATTCGCCAGATCGAAGCTGAACGCCGCCGCGACACTCAACCCGATGGCGATCGAAACCGCGAGCGAACCCAGCACCACCAGCGGATGCGCTGCGGGCCGTCCGACCGGCGTCCACGCTGACTTTGTTAGATTCACCACGCTGCCGCTGCTCAGAAAGGCATGCGCTTTGTAAAGCGAGTGCGCCACGATGTGCATCATCGCCAGCGCGAAGGCCCCGAGGCCGCATTGCAGCATCATGAAGCCCATCTGCGCCACCGTGGACCATGCGAGCGACTTCTTGATGCTCGTCTGCGTCATCATGATCACACTGGCAAACAGCGCGGTGAAGGCCCCGAGCAGCGCCAGCGTGTTCAGCGCCGTCGAGGATTGCGTCACCAGAGGGCTAAGCCGCACGATGAGGAAACCGCCCGCATTGATGATGCCCGCATGCATCAGCGCGGAGACCGGCGTCGGCGTCTCCAGCGTATCCGGCAGCCAGGAGTGGAAGGGAAACTGCGCGGATTTCAGCATCGCTGCCGCGACCAGCAAACCGGCCACCAGACCCGAATGTGGGCCTGCGGGATTCGCGAAGAGCTCATGAAACTCCCACGTGCCATGCCCGCGCCACACCAGCACCAGCGCTGTGATCATGCACGCGTCCGCCAGTCGGCTGATGATGAATTTTTTCCGCGCTGCGATCACCGCCGCCGGCCGCTCGCGGTAAAAGGTGAGCAATTGATGCAAACTCAGGCTCGTGGCGATCCACGCCGCCGTGAAGAGCAGCAGATTGCTCGAAAGCACGAGCACCAGCACGCTCGTGAGCGTCAGCACCAGCCAGCGTGAGAAGGTCGCCTGCCGCGCATCGCCGTCGAGGTAGTTCACCGCGTAACGCGTCACCACGATGCCGAGAAAGCTCACCAGCAAGAACATCAGCGAGGACAGCGGATCGACCAGCAGCGCCAGCTTTGCCGGTCCCCAGGCCGCAAATTCAACGCGCATCGGTCCCGCCAGTGCCACGCTGCCCGCCAGAATGACCGCTCCAGCGAAAAACAACCTTGCTACCCAGGTCGCGCCCTCGGCCGCCTGCTTGCCGTGTTGCAGCAGCATGCAAAAAGCGATCAAGACGATAAGCAGCAGCGGCATGATCAGGTCCGGGGCTTCTAGGAGTGCGGGAGTTTGCAGCGGGATGGAGTTCATGAGCGGTTTGGCGTTCGACGCCGCCATTTCTGCTCTCCCGCCTCGCTTCTCTCCAATTCATGTTTTGCCAGGAATCGTTCGCTTTGCTAAAAGCATGCCGTCATGGCCTTTTTGAACTACCACCACCTCCGCTACTTCCGCGCCATCGCCACCGAGGGCAGTCTCACCAAGGCCGCGCGACACTTGAAGCTCTCGCAATCGGCGCTCAGCGTGCAACTTCGCAGCCTGGAGGAAAACCTCGGCCAGCCCTTGTTTGAGCGGAAGCACAAGGCCCTCGTGCTCACCGAAGCCGGACAAATCGCTCTTGAGTATGCCGACTCCATCTTCCGCAGCGGCGAGGAACTCACCGACCTCCTCCAAAACCGCGCCAAACGCAGCCGTGGCTTCCTCCGCGTCGGCGCAGCATCAAATTTGTCGCGAAACTTCCAACTCACCTTTCTGCGACCCCTCATCACCCGCGATGATGTCGAGCTCATCATCCACTCCGGCACGCTCCGCGAGCTTTTGGCGCAGCTTCAGACCCACACGCTCGATGTCGTGCTCTCGAACACGCCCGTGCGTCGCGATGCCGAGACCGGCTGGCACAGTCATTTGCTCGACGAGCAGCCCGTGAGCCTCGTCGGGCACAAAAAACGCGGCATGAAGCCTTTTCGCTTCCCCGAGGACCTGCGCACCACGCCCATCGTACTTCCCAGCCTCGAAAGCAGTATTCGCGCGGCCTTTGATGTGCTCATGGATCAAACCGGCATCCGTCCCATCATCGCCGCCGAGGTCGATGACATGGCCATGCTCCGACTCATGGCCCGCGAAACCAATGGCGTTACCCTCGTGCCCCCTGTCGTCGTCAAAGACGAACTCGCTAACGGCACCCTTGTCGAGCGCCATTGCTTTCCTCAGATCAAAGAAAGTTTCTACGCCATCACGCCGAGCCGCCGCTTCCCGAATCCGATTCTGCGAGAGCTCATGAAGCGAAAGTGAGCCTACGGCCTCGGCCCATACACGGGCACTTTTTCACCAGCATAAACGCCTGCTTCCGTGAGCTGTGAGAGATCCGGTGGCTCGTAAAGCCGTGCGGGGTCTTCTGGGAGTGAAACGGACACTTCGAGCACGCGGCCGTGTTTTTCGAATTCGGTGCCGGGGAGCTTTTGGAAGGTCCAGGTGCGGATTTTGCCTTCAAAGGGCATGCCGATGACGGCGTAGGCATTGTGGTCGATGGTGCAGTGATCGCCAAAGCTCTGCGCATCGACTCCTCGACCGCGTCCGGGGCCGTAGCCGCCGTATTTGACTCCTTCGGGTGGTTTGCCGCCGATGAAGAGATTGTGGGTGATCACGGCATGATCAAATGGCTCGCTCGTGTGAATGCCGAGGCCGTCACCGGCTTTGAGGACGGTGTTGTGCTGGATGACATCGCCCTGACTGAAGCGGTGCAGTTTGAAGGGCTCGAGGATGATGTTGAACATCACATTGCGCAGAAAGTAGTTCGGGCCGCCGAGGCCGGGCTGCGAGGAGATGCCAACAAAACAGTTTGTTAGGCGATTGCGCATGACGCGGCAGTTGTGGAGCGCGAAATCGGCCTCGATGCCGTCGTCGAGACCGCTGTCGATGTCGTTGTTGAGGATGTCGTTGCAGCTTTGCTCCACCGCGCCGTCGTCCTCCATGTGGCTGATGCAGTCGCGGAAGCCGGAGACGCGGTTGTGGCGGATCACATTGCCGCTGCCGGTGAACTGGATGCCCTCGCCTTCGTTGTCGCCGCCCGCACCCATGATCTCCGGCTTCCACTCGCGGATGCCGGTGACGACGTTGTCCTCGATGCAGGCGTTCATCATGCCGGGCTTGTAGGCCTTGAGGCCAAACTGCGAGCGGATGGTGCAGCGACGCACGACGCAGTGCTCCGTGCCGTTTAGGCGCACCGGGCCATTCACCGTGACACCTTCGAGATACACCCACTTCCGATTCGTGAGGCTGATCTCGCTGAAAATGGCCTTCCCACTCGTGCTGCGATACACGATGGGCTTCCCCGGCTCGCCATCGCGATTGAAGGTCGCCGCGCCGTAATCGCCATCCGCGAGCAAAAGCACCTCACCGGGCTTCACGGCATTCAAATCGGCCTTCGAGCCGTTTTTGAGCACCGCATCGGCTTGCGCGATGGGTTCAGGCCGAGTCGATGCCCTCACGACTTTCACCGCCGAACCGCCATCGGGGTCATTGAGCTTCAATTCGATCTCGTAGCTCGTTCCCGGCTCCAAATCGAACACGCTGCCGCTGAGTCGATTCGTCCACGCGAAGATCGGCGAGGTCTTCTGGCTCTTCCCGTACGGAACTCGCCGCAGCGGCAAGCCATCGTGCCAAGTCGTCTCGCCTTCCTTTCGATACTTGAGCTCGCAAACAGCATCCAAATCGTCATCGCCCCCGATCTGCCATTCGACAGCGAGATTTGTGATCGTGGGGAATTGCGTGGTGACCTCGCCGGGCGTGGTGGAGTCCGCCGCATGCAAGGTGCTCAGAAGAAAGAACGGAAGCAGTTTAGTCATGGAGTTTCGTGTTGCGGGCCATGCTGCCGAACATGTGATAAAGGACACTGCCGGGCGTGCCGCCGTAGGTGAAGCCGCGGGCGGTGTAGCTGGGCGCATCGTGATGGAAGTCATGCCACGTTTGTCCGCCGTCGGTGCTGCGGAGGATGCCTTTGCCACCGTGCAGGGTGCTCATGAGCATGAACTCCGGCTTCACGGGATCGATGTAGAGCGGGCCGCTGTCGAGGGCAGCGAGTTGGGTCCAGGTTTTACCGGCGTCGGTGCTTTTCAGGAGCTTGGCGGGGCGGGTGCCTTTGTAGCTCCAGTAGTTCTCGTGCTGGCCGTCGCTGATGAAGAGAGTGGTTTCATCCTTCGGATGATGCGCGAGACCATCCACGCCATCGGCGGCATGGGCGACCGCCCACGTCTCGCCGCGATCGTGGCTGGCGTAGAGGCCGGTGCGTTTGAGGCATTGCAGATACACATGCTGGCCGCTGGGACTGGTAACGAGGCTGAGGCCGTTCCTGGTTTTCAGCGTGTGTTTCCAGGTATGGCCGCCATCGATGCTTTTGAAAACACCGAGCTGGTAGTTCGCGAGGTGCATCACATCGGCGTTCGAGGGATCGAAGCACAAATCGCCCATCTCGCTGTCGTCGAGCCACTTGCCCCACTCGCCACCGAACTGCTCTTTAAGGTCCAAAACGAGCTTCCACGTCTCACCGCCGTCATCCGTGCGATGCAGACGCGGATGCCGCGTGCCGCCGTGACCGTGGATGATGGCAAACCAGGTCTTTGGCAGCTTCGGATGCGCTTTGACGACACTGCCATCGTGGTTTTGCCAATCGTCGTTCCACCACTCGGTCTGCACATGCACCGGCTTCCAAGAAGCACCACCGTCACTCGTCTTGAAGACGCCTTGGTCCAAAGCGGCGACCATGGCCTGCTGCGGATCATGCGGACTGATGGCTGGGCCTTGGAAGTAACAGAGCACTTGCAGGCCCGTGGTGCTGCCCGTCCAGCTCACGCCGAAGTCGGTGCTGCGGCACATGAGCGAGCTGTCGCACTTCAACCATGTCGAGCCATCGGCGGTGACGGCGAGCGCGCTGCATTTGCCTTCGGGCGAGGCGTAGCGATTCATGCCTGGATAGCTGCCGCGGTTCCAGTTCGTCTCGATGCGATGCCGCGTCCACGTTTCGCCGTTGTCGCTGCTCACGACGAGCTGGCTCAGTGCCCAAAGCATGACCTTACCGCCCGGCGCGACCGCCAGACCGCCTGCAAAGCGCAAGCCCGGCTGCCACTGGTGCGGCACCTCTTTGACGACGGTGAAGCTCGCGCCGCTATCGAGGCTGCGATGCAGTTTGCCGGTCGAATCAAAGGCAAACAAGCCGCTGCCCGTCGGTGTGGCACGCGCATTCAGGATGATGCTCTCAGCGAGTGTCATCTCCCACGTCTTGCCGCCGTCCTTCGAGATGGCGAGGCCCGGTGATGGCCGGCACGCGACACACAGCGTGCCATCGGCGAGGAAGAACGGAAACGCGGGTGTGTCGCGGCTGTTCTTCGCCACCGGCGGCTTTGCCAGCTCCGTCCACGTCGTGCCATGATCGCGTGAGACCCGCAGCACGCTGTCATGATCCAGCGCATACACGCTGCCGTCAGCCGCACAGGCCATCGCGTGGCCGAGTTGCGGTGTTTTGTCATCGCCGACCTTCGGCGCGGTGCCAAACACTGCCTGCCACGTCACGCCGCCATCGTGCGAGGCCCAGATCATCCCGCAGGTGCCCCAATACATGTGCAGCGGCTCTTTCGGATCGATGGCGAACTGCCGATTGTGCGAAACGATCTGCTTTCTCGCCAAAACGCCACGCTCCACATCCGCTGACATCTTCCGCCACGTCACACCGGCGTCTTGAGAACGAAACAGCCCGCTCAGGTCCGTCATCGCCCAGACTTCTTTGGCATTCACCGGGTGCGCCACCACATCCTCGATCCAGCCTCCACCGCCAGGGCCATAGGGTTGCCAGGTTTCGGCGGCGAGTGCAGACGAGGCGAGGAAGATGAGGAGTAGTTTCATGAGAATGGCAGGAAAATTTAAGGGCAAGAAAATTGGGGCCAGCAGGGCTTGGGAAAATTTTCCTGCCCAAAAATTTTCTTGCCAACATCAACGCATCACTGTGTCGTCATCGGTCCCATTTTCACGACTTCGAAGTCCTTGCCCTTCACCTTGCGGATGGGGAGCAGTTCCTCGTGGTTCCAGCGATCATCGGGTGCGCCGCTGATGAACCAGTCGCCGCCGTTGTCGGCGAGGATCATGCCGTGCGTCTTCAGGCCTTCGAGGATCACTTTGGCCGCGCCGGTGAACTTGGAGGTGTCAAAGCTGGCCTTCAATCGAACGCGCATGCCCATCGGCGGCAGGTTTTCATCTTTGTGAGGACTGGCAAAGTGTGTGGCGGGCGGCACATAGGCGCGGCGGCTCTTTTTCACGGTGAAACGCAGCGCATGCGTGAGCTTCTTCGTGCCGCAGATTTCATCGTAGCGGGCGAGGCCAGGCAAAATCGGCAAACCCGCGGCATCGGCACTCGTCCAGCCTGCGGGACGCGGTTTGAGGCTCTTCAGATCGAAAACGGCGCCGCTGCTCGCCTTCCATGATTTGCCGCCATCGAGCGGGAAGCTGTGAAACAGCTCGTAGAGCTTCCAGTTGTCCTTATCGAGCACCAGCACATGCCGGTCGCCCTCCGCCTGGGGACCGCCTTCGATAGGCGCATCCGGCGGAATCGGATACGGCCCCGGATCACTCTCATCCGCGTATTCAAAAGCGATGGGCACCTTCGGCTGATCGCCACTCACGACGTAATACGGAATCCCTCCCGGCTGCCCCTTCCAGACCACACCAAAGTCCTCGTGCAGCCCCGTCTCCGCACCGATGGAGGCGATGATCGCATCACTCAGCGGATCGACTTCGTCTTTGGAGACATCGCGATTCCATTCGTCATTTGCTGGCATGAGCAAAGCACCGCCGAGATCGGCATTTGGACCTGTTTTGAGCTGCGGCTGCTGAGCAAGCGCAGCGCTGGCGATGAGTAGGCAAAGGAGAGATTTCATGTCGGCATTCTTTAAACGAAGCTAAGTGGGACTGATCGCTCAGCAATCGGCTGAGATACTCGTGTCCCTCATTTGCTGATTCTTCCATAGGGTTGTCATACAAAGACGCGTCAGCCTGCACTCAATGTCATGTCGTCACTTCGTCTGCTCTGTTTGTTTCTTTCTTCCGTTTCGTGTGCATTGGCGCTGACTCCAGAGGACGCGGGGGCACGGCTCCGCATGGCACGGCAGATCGCGCGGGAGCGGAACGATGAAAAACTCGTGCGCGGGGTCGAAAAACTGGCCCGCGACTTCAAGAGCGGCCTGCCTCCGGATGCGGAGGAGCAACTGCGTGAGGCGGAGAAGGCAGTGGGCATTGACCCCGGCGGCTGGAGCATGGCAGGGCAGCCGTTGTTTCATCCGACGCCGGAGATGGAGGCCGCTTTGAAGGCCAGCGCGCCGAAACTCATCGCCGCGATGGCTTCCGGTGATGCGGCGGCGGTGCGGGAGATCACGCAGGCGATGGAAGTAGTTCTCGGTGATCAAGCCGGTGTGCCGGATGGTCGTCGCATGGGCCAAAAGGCCGGTGAATTGAAGTTGAGCCGCGCGGAGGCCGTGAAGCTCTTTCTCGATGCGCTGGAGACGCAGGGGCGCGCGATGCGGACCTTGATGAAAGGCGAGCTTTTGCCGGATCAGATGGCCCGCGTGTATGCCTATGTGCTCGATGCCTGTGTGACGATGCATCCGCATGTCGCGCAGCATGCGCCGCAGAGGCTCGCAGATGTCGAAAAGCTTCTGAGAGGCACGGCTGGCGTGCTTTTGAAGCTTCAGCAGCCGCAGGGCCATTTTCCGTTTCCGGACCTGCGGGGCAAAAACATCCGTTTTGGCGACATGACGGAAAAACAGCTCCAAAACGGCTCCATCCAAATTGAAGACGGCTGGATCATCACGCCTGATCCCGATGGCGGATCGCAGTTTGACACCGGCGTGTGCGGCGTCGCGCTGCTGCGGGCGGGCGAGCTGTTGAAGGATGAAACCTATCTCGCCGCCGGTCGTCGTGCCGCCGAATGGGCGGCGAAGCAGACATGCTGCGCGAACTTCAATTACAACGCCTTCTCCGTCTCGCTGCTGGCCCGCTCGGGCATGAAGGAGGCCGCTTTGCAAAAGCTGCGTGTCGGTGTCGCTCCGGGTCAGGCGAAGAACGGTCGCTGGATCGATCCGCACAACGCTCGCACGGTGTATCACGTCATCATCCTGCGTGCGCTGGCCGATCTCGGACGCTCGGCGGAGGTCGATGCGGTCGCACGGCCCGCGATTCGTGCCTTGCTCGATGAGTTCGACGCCATGGGCATCACGGTGGAGGCCTTGCCGGAGCTTCACGCCCTCGCCAAACAGCATCCTGACGACGCACGACTGCAAAAAACCGTTCGCGACATGGCGTCTGTGATCATCAACAAATGCACCGACGGCACCCGCGTGAAGCTGGGCGCTCAACCGCATCAACTCGCCGCCGTCGCCGAGGTGGTGGAGTGAGATGCTCAATCAAAGAGTCCCGACGACTGAGGCATTTCCATTTATTTATGCTGCATCAAGGTGCGATAGCACCAGTGACATTCTTGGTGCGTGCTTTGCCATGAAAATCCGTGGGTAAGAGGTATTTCGCATCAGCGTGATCGAGCTTGGCATCGCTGGCGGGTGTGGCGTCGTGCTTGCTGCCATCGAGGGTGACGCCGGGAAAGTCCTCGAAGCCGCGACCTTTGACGCAACCGTCTTTGGGGCCATCGCCAAAGACGACGTTGCCGCTGGTGAGGACGCCTGCGTTGCCGTTGGCGTAGTGGAGGGCGTTCGCATCGCGAGAGTAAAGAATGTTGTTGGCGAGGACCATGCCTTCGCGACCATTCCAGGAGCCGCCGCGGAAGGCGTGGGCAGTGTTAAGGATGGTGTTGTGGATGACTTGGAGGTTCAGCGTCTTGCCTTGATGATCGGTGCTGGCAAAGCCTGCTCCCGCTCCGTTGATGAGGACGTTGTTGCGCACGATGGCCTCGCCCTGCACCTGCATGACGTTGTCGCCGCTGTTGTAGCAGAGGTTGCGCTCGATGATGTTCACGGGCTTCCCAGCGGTGCCATACACGGTGATGCAGGGATACTGCGTGTCATGCACATGGTTTTCGGCGATGAGATTGCCCCAGGAGCCTTGCTTCACCTCGATGCCATCGCCTTGATCGCCGCGACAATCATGAATGTGGTTCAGCGCGATGACGCTCTCGCTCATGATGTGGTCGCCGTTGTTGGCACCGAGATACATGCCTTCCGCGTGACCGTCGCCGTGGTGGATGTGATTGCGGGTCAAAAAGAGGCGCTGAGTGTCGGCGCTGTTCGCACTGAGGCAAACCTGACCGGTGTGATGAATGTGGCATTGATCGATCCACACATCCGAGCAATGCCCGAGCCTCAGCCCATGACTGCCACCGGTGAACTCGATGCCGCGCAGGCACAGGAACTTCACCGGGCCACCTTGACCGACATTGAGCACGTTTTGTTTGTCATCAGGTCGCGTGATGACGACCTGTGCTCCCTCGGCTGCGACGATCCAGATCGGTGCCTCTGCCGTGCCACTCACGCCAATGTCCCACATGCGCTCGACGCTGTAGGTGCCAGCGGCGAGTTCGAGCCTGTCGCCCGGCTGCAAGGCTTCCACGGCTTTCACAAGTGCTGCTCCGTTTGGATCGCTGTGCTGGATGGTGCGCTTCGGCGGGATGGTGGACCAGGTGGGTTCGTAGCTGGCGGCGAGGGCGGACGAGGCGAGGACGATGAAGAGGAGGATTTTCATGAGGTGACGAGAAGGAAACAAGCGGATGGATGCCCGCTTTTACGGCAGCACGCCAAGGCTGAGCCAGCCGGGAGCGTGTCGATCTTGCTCGACATTGGCAAAGCGCAGAGGCTTGCCATGCGCGAGCGGGTGGATGACTCGCAGAGCGAGGGTGAGGCCTGTGACGCGGGCTTCAGGGATAGGCAGCGAGGCTTTCCAATCGCGGGCCGCATCTCCTGGCAACAGGCCGGTGAGCTTCCAATCGACAGGCCAGCGATGCACCACTTTTCCATTGGCGTCGAGCGCGGCGAGTTCTGGACGCCAGTCTTGGTAAAAAGGGGCCACGCCTTGATTCAGGACGGTGAGATGGACGTGCAGATTCGAGTCTTGGCGTTTCAGTTCAGCGGTGGCGACATGGAAGTCGTAGCCCATGTGGCTGACGTGATTCACCGCACCGGCATAGCGATCCGGTTTGGCTTTCTCTTTGAACAAGCCGGACTCCATGAGCCATGTCACATGCGTCTGCCGCACGCATTCGGCGAAGTCCTGGGCCTGCGGATGCGCGGGCTTGGCATCAAAGATCTGGCCCCAAAGCTCGGGACGCACCTCGCCACCGATAGGTTGGGTGCGCCATTTGTTCAGCGCTTCATCCCCGGCTTTTTTCAAAAGCGGGATGTAGAACCAATCGTCCTTCTTACCGCGATCAAGCGTGCCCCAGGCAAAGGAATCATCGTGGAAGCCCATGTGGTAATGCGCATTCGCGGCCCAGTGATCGTCGTCCTTTCCCACCGGATAGCGCAGCAGGATGGGACTCTTGTTGAAGGCCTTTTCATACGCATCGAGGACGCGTCGCTGGGTCTGCGGTGAGGCAAACAAGTCCTCACGCGGATAGGTGTGCCACTCGCCCCAGGAGCCGAGCAGACCGGCTGTGATAAAGCCGATGCGTGCATCGCCATCGTAGCGTTTGCCAAGGGCGGTAATGAAGGACTCCAGTGCTGCCACCACGCGCTCGTCATCGTAATTCGGCGTGTGGCAGGTGGTCTTCTCGTCTGCGTTTTTCCATGAGGTGATCTTCACGCCCTGCTCACGCAAGTATTCCGGCAGGCCGCTTGGCTTGCCTGGATACTCGATCCAGAGGCGAAACACGGCCTGATTGCCGCGTGCGGCGATTTTGTCCAGCAGTGCATCCATGGGCTGCCAGTCAAAGCTGGACGGGCCGCGCATCAGCTCGGCTAAAGACAGGTAATCAAACTCCAGGCTGTGCGGGAAGTGAGCGCGGTTCTCCTCATCATAATCGGAATAGGGCACGAGCCCTTTGAGTGGATTGTCCGCAGGTGAGGGCGCTGGTTTGAGCTTCACCACCTCGGCCATGAGAGGTGATAAAGCAGGAACAGCGATGAAAAAGACGCTCCCGAGGAGCCTGGCAGTCGCGAGCATGGAGGGAGTGGGTTTCATGAGTTGATCTACTTCATGCCACGCTGATTTTAGAGGTGCATCATCACCGCGTTAGATTCTTCGGCGCATCCGCAGCAATCGCGGCGCGGTAGTTCGCCTGAGAGCGGAAATACTCGGCCTGGGCCTCCACTTCGAGGACTTGGGCGTCGAAGGTGGCTTGTTCGCGGATTTGGAGGGCGAGGAGATCGGTGGCGCCTTGTTTGAGGCGCTCGTTTTCGGCGGCTTCGAGCTGCTGGGAGAGATCGACGTTTTTTCGTGTCATTTTGAGGGCGTCGTAAGCGGCGCTGACGGCGCTGTAGCTGTCACGCACGTCGGCGACGATGCGGTCGCGGGCGAAACGCTTGTCGTTGTTGAGGCGCTCGATGGTGGCATCGGCGATGTCGATGCGGCCTTTGGCATCGCGGCGTTGGAGGGGGAGCTTGAACTCGATCTTGGCTTCGATTTCGTTTTGCTCCATGTCCTTGGGGCGGTTGCCGCCGAAGATTTGACCGGCTTCGACGCCGACATCGAGATTGGGCAGTAGGTTGTTTTTGGCGAGCTTGCGGTCGATCTCGACTTTATCGACGAGGAGTTCGATGCGGCGTATTTCGGGACGAAAGATAGCGGCTTTGGCGATGTCGGCGGTGAGCTGGCTTTCATCAAGGCGCGGATGCGGTGGGAAGGCGGTGGGGATGCGATCTCGCTTGGCGATGATGGGCTCGGCTTTTTCGCGAGTGCGGAAGAAGAGCGAAAGCTCGATGCTGGTGGCCTGAAAGCGGCGCTGGGCCTGCACGACGGCGATTTGACGGCTGACGACGAGGCGCTGGTTATCAATCTGCACGATGGGAGCACTGGCACCGCGCTTCACTTGCTCGGCGATGGCGCTGTCGCGGTCTTCGGCGATGCGCAGCAGGTGCTCGGTCAAGGCGAGGCGCTGACCGGCGGCCAGCCAGTTGTAGTAGCTGATGGTCGCGGAGCGGATGAAGTCGAGGTACTGACGCAGGATGATGGGATCGGCGAGCTCCTGATCGATCTGCGCCTGCCACAAGGAGGCGCGGCGGCGGTCGATGGTGCCATCACGCAGCAGCGGGAGGCGAAAGCCGAGCACTCCTTCGCCATCGACGCCGGTGCGGTCTTTGTTGTAGTTGGGCAGGAAGCCGCTGCTCAAGCGATAGCCGCCATACACGCTGCCGCCCCAAAACGGCAACGGCTGCTCCAGCATGGCGTAACCCGTTTGCCCATCGTAGTAACCCGCGAGGTTCATGGTGCCGCCGGTATTCAGATTGAGGTCGAAAGCGCCCATCGCCTGGCGGACGCGGCCATTGGCGATGTCCTGCTCGATCAAAGCGGCGAGATAGGGCGGGTATTGGGTCTGCACGGAAGCGAGGACTTCAGGCAAGAGGAGAGCTTTAGGCTTTTCGGCAGCCTCAAGGATTGAAAACTGAGAACTGAAAACTGAAAATTGGAAAATGACGATCCAGGCCGCGACGCGGCAACAGAGAACCGAGAACCGAGAACCGAGAACAGATGTCATTTCTTCGTGGGATCGAGGGTTCCGTCATCATTCGAGACGACGGGCGGGAAGCCGTTGATCTGGCGCCAGAGTTCAAACCAGAGCGGGACTTCGTTGAGCATGACCCAGGCATTGGCACGGGCACCCTGGCGCAGCCAGCGATCTTTATCCGGCCAGCCGACGCTGACAGGCCCGTTGCCATCGCCGCGATCGACGATGTCATCGGCGGGGCCGACGACGACGCGGAACTTGCCTTTGCCATCGTCCGTGGCGTCCACAAAGACGACTTCACCACCGAAGGTGCCGATGGCGAGCTGCGGCCAGCCGATCATCTGCACAGCAGGCCAGCCTTCAAAGGCGAGGCGCACGGGACTGCCGGGCTGGCCGTCTTTGCGCGGATGGATGAGGGGCATGTCATTGCCATCAACCATGATCTCGACAAAGCGGCTGTCGGTTTCTGGAATGATCACGCAGATGAGCGAGCCGGGCCTCAAGTAGGTGCCATCCGTGGCGGCGACATTGAGGACGATGCCGTCACGCGGTGACTCGATGATCTGGCGTTCGTTTTGATTGATCTGCACGTCGATGACCGAGAGATCACGCTCGGCGGTGGCGACTTCGCTCAAGGCTGTGCCTTTCGATGCGTGCGTGGAGGCGATGCTGGCATCCATGTCGTTGCTGGTGCGCTTCAAGGCGGCCTCGGCGGATTTCAGCTCGGCGCTGGTGGAGTCGCGGGAGAGCGTGGCGAGTTCCAGATTGCGCTGGGATTCGAGCTGCTTGGCATGGAGTTCCTTGGTCCGGGTGAAATTGAGCAGCGCGGTTTCGGCGGCGATCTTCGCTCCGGCGACACGCTGCTCCGCGCCGTCGATGGCCTGCGCTTTGGCCAGTTCCTGCTGCGTGATCTGCGCGGTGAGCGACTCGACGCGGCCCTGCGCAAAGTCGCGTCGGCTTTCGATGGCCTCGCGCTGCGCTTTGAGGTTGTTGAGGAGGTTCGGGTCGTTGTCCTGAATCTCGATGATGAGCTCGCCCTTCTTCACGCGCTGCCCTTCGGTGACGTGCAGGTGCTTCACGCGGCCAGCGACCTGCGCTTCGATGTTGATGCGGCGGTCGAGCGGATTGAAGGCGATCACACGCCCGGCGCCGGAGACAAACTGCCGCCAAGGCAGCCACAGGATGCCGATGACGAAGGCGATGAAGGCCAGCACCAGCAGGCGGCTGAAGATGCGAGTGAACTTGGCGCTGCCCGCGAGGCTCAGCGCTGGCAGCGGAGGCGCGGAGTAGGTGGTGGCGTGGCTCATGAGCGATTTTGCAGGCGTTGAGTTTCCGATTGCGAAGAGGTGCCGTCATTCAAATGGCACGGCGCGAGTTCGATGATCTGATCGCAGCGTTTGGTGACATCATGATCGCGGGTGGCGAGGATGACGGTCCAGGTGAGCGAGGGATCGAGGATGGCGGTTTCCAGCAGCTTGAAGGACTCGTCGTCGAGGCTGTCGAAGAGCTCGTCGATCAACAGAAGTCGCGGGCGCTGCACCAAAGCGCGGGCGAGCAGCAGGCGCGTGCGCTGATTCCCGCTCAGCGGCGCTCCACCGACCTTCAGACGGAGATTGAGACCTTCGGGACGATGCAGCAGCACATCGAGCAGGCCCACGCGCTCCAAAGCCCCGCGGATTTCATCCAAACCGACATCGACACGGCCGAGGCGCAGATTTTCGATGACACTGCCATCCACGATCTCATCACGGCGCAGCAGCATGACGCTCTCACGCAGCGCTTCCAGATACCAACTGCGCAGATCGAGGCCGTCGATGCTCACATGGCCCTCCACCGGCTGGCGGAGGCCGAAAAGGATGTCGAGCAGCGAGCTGGCTCCGGAGCCATGTGGGCCGACGATGGCCGCGCGACTGCCCGAGGGGATGGTGAAGGTCTTTTTCTCGAAAAGCGTGGCATGGTAACCGAAAGCCAGCTCGCAGCCGCGCACCTCCGCGCCGCCTTCACGCTTCACGGGTTGCTCGCCGTCCTCGCGCTCGATTTCGAGGTCGAAGATGTGCCCCAGCTTGTCCATGGCGGCCATGGCGTCATACCAGGCCTCGAGCTTTTTGCCCATCTTGGCCAGGGAGGCCACGATGCTGCCCATGATGAGCTCCGAGGCCACGAGCTGGCCCAGGGTGATCTGCTGACTGACGACCAACCAGCCGCCCACCACCAGCAGTGTGGCACTGGCGAGCACACTCACCACCAGCAGTCCGACGATCTGACGCATGACGATACGAAAGTGGCTCGCGCGGCGGGTGAGGTATTCCGTGGCGAGCTGGTTGGCCCTTTCATAGGCCAAGTCGTAGCCGCCGGGGCCTTTGAAGAGGAACGGGAACGCGGCGATCTCCTCGAACCAGTTCACCACGTCGTATTTCATGCGCGACTCGGCGATGGAGGTGTCCACCGCGCCGCGACCGAGCAGCCAAGTGATCACAATAATGAGCACGAGCAGCACCCCGACGAAGAGCAGCAGCACCGGATGATACAAAGCGAGGAGCAACATCCCGATAAGGCTGCCAAAGACGAGATTGATACCATCCAGCAGCAGCAGCGAGGTACTCTTCTGCGCGGTGACGACATCCAGGAAGCGATTCACCAGCTCCGGTGCATGGACGTCATCGAGCGCCTCCGCCTTCACACGCGGCAAGCGATACGCGAGGTCTGCGGCGGTGCGAACAAAGATGCGGCGCTGGATGATATCCGAGATGTAATACTGAAACCCGCTGACCACCGCCTGCAGCGCCAGCGCGCCAAACAAGGCGAAAGCCAGGATCACAATCGCCTGCACATACGGCTGCGATTGGCCGCCGAAGGCCAGATTACTCACAACCGCATCCACCGCGAGTGGAGCGGCGAGGTAGAGCAACCCCGCAAACACGGAAAAGATGAGCAGCGTGACGATGTCGCCGCGCTCAGCCTTCAAAAGACGGAAGAAACGCCGCGCCGGACTCACCTGGGCCGCATGGCCGTGACCATGGCTGTTTCCATGTTCAGCTCCATGTGTGTGTACTTCCTGCGCCACCGCCGCATGCACACTCATGTCATGTGCAGGACGTTCAGGGTGCACGATGCCAGCCTCGACGACGTCATTCACACTTTGGAGCCCGAGGAGCTGCACGAGTTCACCGCGGCTCAGGGTGATGCGGTGCGTGGGATGCTCCCCGTCCGCGATACGCACTCGGAACCAGCCGGCGAAGGTGATGACGATCCAGCGGGATTCTTTGGCGCTCCAAACCACGACCGGCATGTCGTGATGCGCCCGCCATACGACCTCGGCCAGCGGCAAACGCACCGGGGTGACGTGCATGTAAACCTCTGCCGCCGCCGCGACGAGCTTCGAGAGCGAGTCGCCGTCGCGCTTCACCGCGTTCTGCACGGCAATCAGGGCACGCTCGTGATTGTATTCGCTGCCGGTGATGGCGGCGAGCTGGGCGAGCAGGGCGGTGGTCGTGGAAGATGGCGTGGACGGCATGCGGTATATTTTACGTTCCAGGAAAGGGACGGGATGATGCGGGCCGGAACTCTTCCCGTAACCGAGGCAAGATGCAAATCAGCGATTGGCTGAGTCGAACCGGGCAAAACTGGCTGGAACCGGGCTCTGAACCGCGTAAGCGGCTCCGAGCCGGTCGATTCAGCATATCAGCATAGCCACGGCTGTTTCGATGAATTCGCATGGAAATGAGGGGGCGGAGAATGCGTTCCAGCCTTGTTTTGACGATTTCGATGTTTCAAAGCATTGCTTCGAGAATTCCGCATGAACGAACCCCATCTCAATTACCACCATCTGCGCCTGTTTTGGGAAGTTGCCCGTGCAGGCAGCCTCAAGGCCGCCGCATCGCGGCTGAATCTCTCACAGCCGACGATCAGTGCCCAGATCAAGGCGCTGGAGATCAGCCTCGATGAGCAGCTTTTCGATCGCACAGGCCGTGGGCTGAAGCTGACGCCCGGCGGCCGCCTTGTGATGGAATGTGCGGCGGAGATTTTCTCCCTCGGCACGGAGATGGTTCGCTCGCTGCACGGTCAGGGCAGCGCTCGCAGCCTGCGGCTGAACATCGGCATCACCGATTCATTGCCGAAACTCGTCGCGTGGCGGCTGATCCGGCCTGCGGTGAAGGCGTTTCCAAATTTGCAGCTCTCCTGTGCGGAAGGTCATGCGCAGGAGCTTCTCGGCTCGCTCGCGGCCGGCAGGCTGGATGTCGTTTTGTCCGATGAAGCCGCGCCTTCGTCGATGCCAGTGAAAGCCTTCAATCACCTGCTCGGCGAGTCACCTGTCGTCTTCTGTGCCGTGCCCGCCTTGGCGAAGAAGCTAAGTGCGAACTTCCCCGCGTCGCTCAAAGACGCCCCGGTGCTTCTTCCTGCCAGCCGCACGGCCTGGCGGCATGAGCTGGATCGCTGGTTCGACTCCCACCGCATCCGTCCGCACATCGTCGCCGAGTTTGACGATGCCGCTCTGATGAAAACCGCTGCCTCCGACGGCATGGGCATCGCCCCCATCGCCGCCTCTGTCTTGGACGAGGCCGTGGATCGCTACGGGCTGAAGCCCGTCGGTCGCCCGGTGCGCTGCGGCTTTTCCTGTTACCTCATCACCTTGGAGCGGGCCATGCGGCACCCCGCGCTGGCGGTGATCGCCGGGGAGTCGAAGTCTGTGTTCACCGCTTCGCGTCGGCGAGATTTGGCTTCGTGATTGCAAGCGAAGCTGCTTTCTCCTAAAACGAGGCCGTCATGCTTCGCCCACGCAAAAAATACACCGTTCACGATCTCCGTAAGCTCAAAGGCAAACGCTGCCTCACGCACATCCATGTGAAGTCTCCCGAGGAGGCTGCTGCTGCGGAAGCAGCAGGCGTGGATCTCATGAGCTGCCCGTTCGATACGCCGGAGGCACAGGCCCGCCTGCCATTGCTCGTGGCCGCCGCGCCGCAGAGCTTTCTCTCCGGCTCTACGCCGCATGGCATGGCCACGCAGGAGGAGGCCATCCGCACCGGCATCCGCGCCCTCGAGCTGGGTGCCAGCTCGGTGTATTGCTCTGGCAGTCCCTTTCTCATTGAAGCGATGGCTCGCGAGGGCATCCCCGTCGTCGGCCACATCGGCATGGTGCCGCGCCATGTCACCTGGACCGGCTACCGCAGCCTCGGCAAGACCGCCGCGGAGGCGAAGGCCATCTACCAAAAGATGAAGGACCTCGAAAACGCCGGTGCCTATGCCGCCGAGATCGAGATCGTGCCGCACAATCTCGCCACCTGGCTCTGCCAGCAGACGACGATGATCCTCATGTCCCTCGGCTCCGGCACCGGTTGCGACACGCAGTTCCTTTTCTCCGACGACATCCTTGGCGACTATGACGAACGCCTTCCCCGGCATTCGAAGGCCTACCGCAACTTCGCCGAGGAATACCGCCGCCTGCAAAATGAACGCATCGCCGCCTTCCGCGAATACATCGCCGATGTGAATGAGGGCCGCTTCCCCGAGCGCAGCCACCTCACGGAGATGGATGCCGCCGTGCTCGACGAGGTGCGCCGCTCGCTGCAGCCGACCACATGAGCCTTCGCTGAGGCAAATCCACGCGGAGAATCCGCCTTGGCATGCGTTCTTCTCCGCCACCATGAAGCATGCTCTCCTTTCCCTCCTCGTCCTCAGCTCCACCTTGCTGGCCGCGGAGCCGTTGCTCGAAAAACAGGATCTCTTCACAACCGGCGATGATCCCGCTTTTAACATCTACCACATCCCCGGCATCGTCGTGACGGCCAAAGGCACCGTGCTCGCCTGGTGTGAGGCACGCAAGGGCGGCGGTGACTGGTCAGACATCCGCATCCTGCTCCGCCGCAGCACCGATGATGGCCAAACGTGGAGCAAGCCGCAAAGCATCGCCGATGTGCCCGGGCCGAAGCCGAAGAACCCCTTCGCGTTGCGCCTCAAGAATGTGGACACCACGCAGGTCACCTACAACAACCCGGTGCTCATCGCGGGCAACGACGGCACCGTTCACATGCTTTTCTGCCTCGAATACGAGCGGGCCTTTTACCAGCGCAGCGAGGACGACGGCCTCTCCTGGTCGAAGCCGGTCGAGATCACCGCCACCTTCGACGCCTTCAAAAAAGACTATGCCTGGAAGGTGCTCGCCACCGGCCCGAATCACAGCATCCAGCTCAAAACCGGCCGCCTCGTGGTGCCCGTGTGGCTTTCAACCGGCGAAGGCGGCAACGCACATCGCCCCAGCGTCACCGCCACCGTTTACAGCGATGATCAGGGCAAGACTTGGAAGGCCGGCGACATCGCCGTGCCCTGCACCGAGGAGTGGATCAACCCGAACGAAACCGTCGCCATCGAGCTCAACGATGGTCGTGTGATGCTCAACGTGCGCAGTGAATCCAAGGCCCACCGCCGCCTCATCACCACCAGCCCGGATGGTGCCACGAACTGGAGCACGCCGAAGTTTGATGAAGCTCTGCTGGAGCCGATTTGCATGGCCGGCATCGTCCGCTACGACCACGGCGGTAAGCGCCTCATCCTCTTCTCCAACCCTCACAACCTCGAAGGAGGTCGCGAAGGCAAACCCGAGCCCGGCAAGAGCCGCGACCGCAAAAACGTCAGCGTCAAAATCAGCCGCGATGAAGGTCGGACCTGGCCCGTCAACAAACTCCTCGAAGACGGCCCCAGCATGTATTCTGACATCGCCGTGACTCAAAATGGCACCATCCTTTGCTTCTACGGTCGCGGCACCAAGCCGGGCTTCGCAGGCTCCGGTTTGACCGTGGCCCGTTTCAATCTCGAATGGCTCGAACAACCATGAAGTCGCTGCTTTTCCTTCTTTTTACCTCTTCAGCCTTCGCCGCCATTCACGAAGCCGATGTGTGTGTCTTCGGCGGCACCTCCGGCGGCGTTAGCGCCGCCGTGCAGGTCGCACGCATGGGCAAGACGGTCATCCTTGCTGAACCCGGCAAGCATCTCGGCGGCATGACGAGTGGTGGACTCAGCGCCGTGGACATTGGCGATCCGCGAAGTGTCGGTGGCATCGCGAGGGAGTATTTCACGCGGCTTGTCGGCAAGTATGGGAAGAAGCTGGAGTGGGATCAGCCCTTCAAAAGCACCGGCGGACCTGCCACTGGCGGTGCCTATGCCATCGAGCCGCATCAGGCGGAGCGAGTGTTTGAGGAGATGGTGAAGGAAGCAGGTGTGAAAGTGCTTCGCGAGGCGCGACTGGCCTCGGCGGCAAAAAGTGAGGCGGCCACTCCTGGCCGCAACGGTGCGGGCAAGAGTGCCCGCATCACCTCCATCACCCTCGAAAACGGCGATGTCATCCGCGCCAAGGCATTCATCGACACGACTTACGAAGGCGATTTGATGGCGAAGGCTGGCGTGAGCTTCACTTTGATGCGCGAAGGCAATGCCAAGCATGGCGAGACGTTCAACGGCATCCAGTACGACGCGAAGTACAAGCCGCGCAGCGAGTTCGCTCAACCTGGAAGCAATGGACGACTCAAAGGTGGTCAGGGCGTGTGGGATCGCGATTTCCCGCTCGATCCGTATGTCGTGCTCGGTTGTCCCGACAGCGGCGTGCTGCCGCTCATCGAACTCGACGACGTCGGCAAGCCTGGCGATCCCGCGCCCGGTGTGCAGGCCTATTGCTACCGGCTTTGTCTCACCACAGCGACGGATCGCCTGCCCATCACGCCACCTGCCGATTACGACGCGAAGACCTATGAGATCGTCGCCCGCTTCATCGAGGCCTGTTTGCAAAACGGCGACGACATGGACCTGCGCTGGTTCTCGAAGCACGATGCGCTGCCGAACGACAAGTGGGACTTCAACACCGCCACCTTTGGCGGCAATCTGCCCGGTGCCTCGCACGCCTGGCCGAATGCGACCTACACGGAGCGCGAAAAGATCGCCAAGAAGCACGAGAACTACCATCGCGGCCTGCTGCACTTCCTCGCCACGGACAAACGCGTGCCAGAGAAGGTGCGGAAGGACATGCAGCGCTTCGGTTTGCCCAAAGACGAGTTTCCCGACACCGCTGGCTGGCCGCACCAGCTCTACATCCGCGAGGCGCGGCGCATGGTGAGTGACCTCGTGCTCACGGAGCATCACACCTTCGGTAAAACCCTCGCGCCGAAGTCCATCGGACTCGGCAGCTACGGCACGGACGCGCATGAGATCCGCCGCATCGTCAAAGACGGCGTCGTCATCCGCGAAGGCAAGCTCGCCGGAGGTCGCGGCGGCTTCGGCCCCTACCAAATCGGCTACGACGCCCTCGTGCCGAAGCGCGGCGAGTGTTCCAACCTGCTCGTCACCTTCGCCCTAAGCGCCAGTCACACCGCCTTCGCCAGCATCCGCATGGAGCCCGTCTTCATGATCACGAGTCAAAGCGCCGCCACTGCCGCCGTGATGGCTTTAGAAGATGGGTGCGCCGTGCAGGAGGTCGATTACAGCAAGCTGCGGTCAAGGCTCGTCGAAGAAGGTCAAGTGGTGGAATGGCAGAAATAATGTGGTTGAGTCCTCTGGACTCATCAGAAGCAGCCGGGACGGCTGCACCACAATGTGGTTGAGCCCTCTGGGCGCATCATGGAGAATAACGCAGTCCAGAGGACTGCACCACATTCCAAACATCCTCGCCATGTCGTTCCGCACGAGCTTCAAGCCCTACTGCTATGAAGGCGTTGGTCAAGATGGGAGTGATGATTTTGTTTTCTGGGTGCTTGTGGGGTGTCTTGGTTGGGGTTGAGCTGTTCGATTCTGGTGACGGCTTCCTCCAGCTCTTGGGGGCTTGTC
>JBILVU010000216.1:0-6670 GCA_044370285.1 Prosthecobacter sp. | reverse complement strand
TGCCCACGCCCGCCTATTACTACGGCCTCCAGGACAAAGAAGAGATCCACATCAGCCTCGAAGAAGGCAAAACCCTCTTCGTCCGCCTCCTCAACATGACCGAGGCCGACGCCAACGGCCAGCAGACCGCCATCTTCGAACTTAACGGCTACCCACGCCACACCACGGTCACCAACAAGCTGCTCGCCAAAAACGCCGTCACCAAAACCAAAGCTGATCCCGCCGACGCCACTCAAGTCGGTGCCCCCATGCCCGGCATGGTCGCCAGCATCGCCGTCAGCGTCGGTCAAAAGGTCAAAGAAGGCGAAACCCTGCTCACCTTGGAGGCCATGAAAATGTTCGCCGCCGTCGCCTCCCCCGGAGCCGGCACCGTTACCGAGATCTGCTGCAAAATCGGCGAAAGCGTCGAGAGCAAGGATCTGCTGGTGAGGCTGGTGAAGTAGCAAAAGATGATCATGATCAGCTTCTAAGCCATGCCGCTGTACACTGACGAAGAACTCAAGCAGCTTCCTGAGTTTGAAAACTTGGATCAGGCTCTCAGAGATCCAGAGAAAGTGTTTCGTTTTCGGGCTTATCGCCAAGAGGATGCTGGGGCGCTTGCCAAGGTTCTCGAGTTCAGAAACCTTCAGTCTCTTTCCATATCGCTTTCGAACGTGAGCAAACTTCTGCCTCGACTGGGCGAGTTGACTGACCTTCAAGATGTCTATCTACAGGCTTGCAACATTCAGACTTTTCCCGAGAGCATTTTTGGTCTGCGTAGCCTTCGTTCTCTTGTCATCGGCAATAACGCTCTGCGCGAGCTGCCAAGTGGGATTACAGGCCTCGGGAATTTGGAAAGCCTGAGTTTGAGCCAGAACGAGTTTTGCCGGATTCCAGATAGCATTGGCGAAATGCCCCGGCTGAAAACTTTGGGCCTCAGCTACAATCGAATTGAGGAGTTGCCTGGATCGATCGGGAATCTCGAAGCGCTTGAGTGGCTGTTTCTAGATGTGAATGCTCTGAGGCAGATTCCCGAAGTGATCGGAAACCTCCGAAATCTTCAGGGCCTGACTTTGAACTCCAATCAGTTGAGGAACCTGCCTGATTCGATCTGCAAGTTGACTCAACTCAAGAGTCTAAATCTCGAGCACAATCCGCTTGAGTCTCTCCCGAGAGGATTGGTCTGCATGACGGGCCTCGAACGGCTTTCCATTGAGGCAGAAAAAACGAGCCTTGTTCATGGACTGGTCCTACAAGCCCAGTTCGAAACCCGCTCAAGCCGAACTGTCCGATCTAAAATTGTTTGTTTGCCCAGACAGCGAACTCTTCCTGCCTCTGAGGACTGCCATTCTTGAGGGCGGGCTTGCCGACGTGGAGGCGGTTATAGTTGGGGCAGCACGTGAAGCCGTGGAAATCCAATCCAAGGTGCCAGACGACTATTCGCAGCTTGGAGCCTCCCGGCTGGGTGGTTTTCCCGATCTGGAAGAACCTGGGCTGTTTCCGAAGACAGATGGCTTACGCTGGATTTTTTTGGCGCAGTTTAACCTGGCAGAACTCGCTCCGTTCAACAGCTATCTCCCGCAGTCCGGCCTGCTCTCGTTCTTTATCGATTCCACCGAGCAGTTAAATGGGAAGGTGTTGTTCCAACAAGGCAAGACCGAAGATCTGCACACGGTTCGTCACGATGGCGCGGACGATATGCTGAGCCCTGAGGACGACTACACCCAGCAGCCACATCGGGTGAGCTTTCAGCGCATCTTTTCGCTACCTCACCGTTCACCGGATGGAATCCTGAGTGATCAGGCCTTCGAATTGTATGAAAACTGCGAACCTCTTCACAAGGCAGTCGATCATCAAATCAACGGCTACACATTCACCCAGCACGAATCCCCTCAACAACAAGCTGCCAACAAGCTTCGCGGGCAACCCGCTGAATGGGTGCCTTTGCTCCAATTGGGTTGGGATTCCAGCGTTGGCTTTTGCTTTTGGGACGCTGGCACGTTGACCTATAGTATTCATCAAGAAGACCTGCGGAGATTTGATTTCTCAAGGGTACATGTCAGTCTCGAGTCGTCTTAAAAGCATCCTGGAGGGATGCGTTCCTCATTTGTCTCCGCTGGTTCCATCCCCAAAGCCCAACGGGCTTACGTCATGCAGCCCAGGAGTGCCGAGCGATAGCGAAGCTCTCCTGGGAACCCCGAGCCACCCCCGATCTCCGCCGGATTATGAACCCCACCGGGGTTCCGTCACCCGAACGTCCCCGCGACCACGCCTCGCCACCTGACGGGACCGCGTTGCGGTCCGGGAACGGGATTGGGGCGGTGTGGCACGCGAACCCCAAGGGAGCCTCGCCAAGGCTCGGCACCCTTGGGCTGCATGACGGAACCGCGTTGCGGTTCAATGCGACGGGAATCGCGGGCTTGCGAAACCCAAGGGAGCCTCGCCAAGGCTCAGCACCCTTGGGCTGCATGACGGGACCGCGTTGCGGTCCAATGCGGAATGGGGTGTGTGAACCGCATGTCCCAGGAGAGGACGCTGCGCCTCCACTCCTGGGCTGCATGACGGAACCGCGTTGCGGTTCGATGGCCGATGGGAGGCGAAAACCTGCATGGCGGGACCGCGTGGCGTTTCAATCGGCGTCAGCGTGCATCAACGTCATCGGGGCCGTTTTGACCTTTCTTGACCCACTTGACCGTTGACGGCCTTTCCCCCTTTCCCCTACGCTTCACGCCATGCCCCAATCCCTCGCGAACGTCCTCATTCACGCGGTGTGGTCCACGAAGGATCGTTTTGCCTTCCTCACCGACAACCCCCTGCGCGACGAACTCCATCGCTATCTCGGCGGCATCTCCGCGCGACTCGATTGTCCCACGCTGATCGTCGGCGGCGTGGCGGATCACGTTCACATCCTCCTGCGCCTCGCCCGCACGATTACCCTGGCGGATTGGGTCAAAGAAATGAAACGTGCCTCCACCGTCTGGCTCATCGACCAGGCCCAGCGCGATCCCATGCTCTCCAAGTTCCACTGGCAGTCCGGCGACGGCGTTTTCTCCGTCAGCGAATCCAAAACCGACGATGTGCGCGCCTACATCGCCAACCAGGAAGAGCACCACGCCAAGCACACCTTCCAAGACGAATACAGCCGCTTCCTCCAAGCCCACCGCATCGAATGGGACGAGCGGTATGTGTGGGATTGAAACGCGAGCCTCATTAGGCGAGTCCGGTTTTGACCGTCGAGGCAGGGTGAAGTATCATGAGAACATTGAATCATTCCTCTCCATCTCCGCAGCCCTCCAACTCGCCCGTGACGATTCCGTTCGCACAGGTGCGGCAGTCATTCGCTGACGCGCGGCGCAGAGCCTTGCGGACGCAGGGCGTGGTGACGCTCCAGAAAGCGCGGGCGAATCAACTGACGATGAAGTCTGTATCCTGAGCGACCTCATCGCAAAGTCTGCGGATTGAACCGCTGACTAGACGCTCATAGGACGCTGATGAAACCGGTTGCGGAGTTGCGCCTGATTAGCGTCCAATCAGCGGTTTTGTTCTGTCAAAAGCAGCCTCGTCTCACTTCTCACGGTGCCATGACTGTCACAGGCCAGCGGCTTGACTTCGAAGGGCTGCTAGCTCTGCATGGGCGCGATGAAACTCGCGCTTTTCCTCCGCTCCTTTCTTGTTCTGGCCTCCTTGGCGATCACGCCGCTGCTGCCTGCCGAAGACGTGCCCGTGCCGACGGAGGTGCAGGCCTTGGTGGAAAAAATGGTCGCTGCGCTGAAGACGAATGATGACGCTGCGCTCAGCGCCTGCTGGCATACGCCGGAGACCTTGGCGAAGGCACGCGTGGAGGAAAAGCAGCGTGAGGCTGCTACTTCGCCCGAACCTTTCAATACGGAGAAGGAACAGGAACGCGAACTCAAGCGCCAGACCCGGGACTTGGAAACGACTCTGAAACGTGCCGCGCAACTGCGCACGCTGCTACCCAAGCACTTCGGCCCGCTGGACGGCCTGAAGCTTGATCAAATCGAACTCGATGTGGATGACGATGCCCCGGCGGATCAGCCCGTCTTTGGCGATGTCGAAATCCATCTCACCACCACCGACGCGACAAAGATCACGCTCGGCGTGGACGATCTGGTGAAGATCGACGGCGTCTGGAAGTTCAGCGGTCGCCTAGAAGACGAATTCAAAGTGCATCTGCCCGACGCCAACTGAGGGTGAACCTTTGAGCTGTCAGCAGGTTCAAGAAAGCACCCGACGGAAGAAATCCACGGTGATGCTGAGCATCTGGCGGGCGAGTTCGGCGTCGTAGCGGAGGCCTTCATCGCGCAGGAAGGCGTGGGCGGCGTTCACTTCGTGCCAGGTGAAGTTCACGCCAGCGGCGGTGAGCGTTTTGTAGATGAGTTCGCGGCCTTCGACGGGCACGTGCGGGTCCTGGCGACCAAACACGAGCATCAACTCGCCGCGAATCTCCTCCGCACGGGCGAGCGAGTCGTCGTTCATGCCGGCACCGAGGCTGCGCTTGTGCAGGTCGGTCGGATAAAAGCATGCGGCGGCGGCGACATCCGGCTGCAAAGCAGCGCGGTAGGTGAGATGACCGCCGATGCAGGGCCCGAACGATCCTAGGCGACCGGTGCAGGCCTCGTGCTGCTTCAAGAAGTCGAGCACCGCGCGATTGTCCGCATCGTAGGCCGCCACGGGCTTCTCGGTCTTTAAACGATTGCCCACATCGGAACCGGCCTGGTCATACGCGAGCACGGTGGCTGCGGGCAGATACTCATGGTAGATCTCCGGCAGAGCCACGACAAAGCCATGACCTGCGAGAAACGCCGCGGTGCGATGGATCGGCCCGGTGATCTGAAAAATCTCCGAGTGAAACAGCAGCCCCGGATATCGCCCCGCTGCCGCCGGACGCAGCACCATCGTGCGCATCGGCCCGGTGGGCGTATTGAGTTCGACGATTTCAGGTTCGCGGAGCGTCATGGGGTAGGGGAAGGCTAGCGGCGGCGGTTCAGGGAGCGCTCGAGAGCTGCCTGCTCGTCCATGGCCTCATCAAGCGCGAGATCGTTTTCCAGTTGAGCCTGCTCGTTCATCGACGCATCGAGCGCGGCGTCGTTTTCGTTCTGGGCGGTGGTGCAGCTGTTCATGCTGGCGAAGGCCAGAACGAGGGAGAGGAGGAGCGTGGTTTTGCGCATGGGGTGAGGGTGTTGAGGAGCAGGCCGCCTCTAGCCCGCTGCGGACAGATTCGTCAAAAGCAATCTGGTGACGCGGGTGATTTTAGCGTCATTCCGAGCATTTGGTGGGCAAGTTCGCGGAGGAAGGCGTGGGGCGCTTACTTCACTCAGGGGGGAGACTTTGAAACTTGGAGACTTTGAGAAGAGAGACTGGGGAGGTGGGCAAAACTTTGATTCAAAGATTGTCTTTATGGCTGGGTGGTTATAAAAGGCAGGTTCTCCAACTTTTTCAGCCTCTTTAGCCTTTCACGCATGATCGACGTTCAAAACCTCACCAAGCAGTACGCTGGCCGTACGGCGGTGGACGGGATTCGTTTCCAGGTGGAGCCGGGGGAGATCGTGGGTTTCCTGGGGCCGAACGGGGCGGGGAAGACGACGACGATGCGGATTTTGAGCGGTTTTATGCCGGCGACTTCCGGGAAGGCGATGGTGGCTGGTTTTGATGTGTTTCGCCATTCCCTGGAGGTGCGGCGTGCGGTGGGCTATATGCCTGAGATGGCTCCGCTATATGTGGATATGAAGGTGAAGGAGTATCTGCGCTTTCGGGCGGAGCTGAAGGGCATGGGCGGGCATTCGATGCGCCGCCGGGTAGGGGAGGTGATGGAGCTGTGCGGTCTGACGGATGTGCGGCGTCGCCTGATTGATAATCTTTCCAAAGGCTTCCGGCAGCGTGTGGCGCTGGCGGATGCCCTGGTGCATGATCCGAAGCTGCTGATTCTGGATGAGCCGACGAATGGCCTAGACCCTGTGCAGATCCGCCAGGTGCGAGAGCTGCTGCGGGAGCTGCGCACCCGGCATACGGTGCTGCTTTCGACGCATATCCTGCATGAGGTAGAGGTGACTTGTGACCGGGTGATCATGCTGAACCAGGGGCGCATTTTGGCGGATGATTCGCCGAGGAATCTGGCGTCGAGGCTGAATACCTCGACGGTGGTGCGTTTGGAGGTGGAGACGCAGGATGAGAAGGCTCCGCTGAAGCTGGAAGGCATCCAAGGGGTGCGCAAATGCACGGAGGAGGCGGTGGAGGGCGGCGCGTGGCGTCACTTCATGCTGCGTGTGGAGCCGGGATTCGATGTGCGTGAGGCGGTGCAGGCTCTGGCTACGGCGGAAGAATGGCGGGTGCGGGAGCTGCATCGCGAGCTTCCGAACCTTGAAGATGTGTTTGTGGAGTTGGCGTCATCCGCCGAAGTGATGAAGGGAGGACGTCTGTCATGAGAGGCTTCTGGGTGATGCTGAAAAAGGAGCTGCGGATGTTTTTCGTCTCGCCGGTGGCCTATGTGGTGCTGGCGCTGGTGATGGTGCTGAATGGCTTTGCCTTCCGGGCGGCGCTTTCGATTCTGGAAAGTGCGCCGAGTGAGGGCAGCATCGTGACGTGGACCTTTCAGCCGCAGTGGTTTTGGCTGTCGTATTTCTTTGTGTTTCCGCTGCTGACGATGCGCACCTTTGCGGAGGAGCGGCGACTG
>JBILVU010000096.1:0-22371 GCA_044370285.1 Prosthecobacter sp. | reverse complement strand
CTCGGCTTTCGGGCGACCGGGGAAGCGGGCTTTCAGGTCGTCGTAGATGGTGTCCGTGCCGGGCACACCGCGTTTGGCGGCCTGTTTCACGTTCGCGTGGAAGGCCAGGTCTGCCACATAGATGTCGGAGTAGGCCAGCGTGATCGTGTCCTCGATACCTTCGCAGATCGGGGCGATCTCGCGCAGGCAGGGCAGCAGGTCGGCGATGGCTTTGCGGTCCTTCGCCAGTTCCGCCATGTCGATGAAGCCCGGCACCAGTTCCGGGCGGGCGGCCATGTAGGCCTGGCACTTCTCATCAAAGGCCAGCGTCTTGTCGCCGATCTTCGGCAGCGACTGACGCTCTTCCTTGGTGAGATTGATGGTGATGCCGTTGAGGGCGGCTTTGAGCGCCATGACGGCGTCAACGATGGCCGTGTTGATTCAGTCGCCGCCTCACGACTCCTTCACCCTACGGGCAGCCTGCGGCTGTCTGTCTCGGCTCCCACCAATCGCCTCGGCTCTGAGCCGCCGTGATGTCCAATGAGATGCGATTGTCTGAGGCCATAGGTCGTTTCGGTTTGGTTGGTGTGACGAAACCATCCCATGCGATCCCCGGCGTGAGGTCATCCCACGCCAACCCAGAGTCGTATGACAATGATTGCGGCATGGGTTCAGAGTTTGCCGGAAATGCCCTCGGTTTGGCAATGGTTTTTTTCGCGGGAAGATCGCTTACGAAGGTAAAAATTATGACAAGTGCGCAGAGGTTGTTAAGATCGCCCGATGTTGAATAACGCCCCTGACCTGCAAACACGCCTCGGCGACTTCATTACCTTTGCGCGGCAGCTCAAGGGGGATGAAAAGGGAGAGGCTCCCATCTACCTCAATGCTTTGTTCAGGGCATTCGGTCATGAGGGCACCCAGCAAGCGGGAGCCACGCATGAGCACCGCATCGCCAAAGGTTCCGGTGCGAAGGGGAAGAACTTTGCCGACCTGCTCTGGCCGCAGCGTGTGCTGTTTGAGATGAAGTCACGCGGCGTGAAACTGGAGCGCCATTACGATCAGGCGTTCGACTACTGGACGCATATCGTCCCGCATCGCCCGCCTTATGTAGTGCTGTGCAACTTCGATGAGTTCTGGATATATGACTTCAACCAGCAGCTCTTTGATCCTGTCGATAAGATCAAGCTGGCGGACCTGCCGCAGCGCTGGAGTGCGCTGGCCTTTCTGCTGCCGCATGAGCAAAAGCCGCTGTTTGAAAACAATCGCGTGGAAGTCACCCGCAAGGCTGCGGCGAAGCTGGCGGAACTATTCCGCGCCCTGCTAAAGCGCGGAGAGGATCGTGCGCGTGCCCAGCGTTTCGTTTTGCAATTGCTCGTCGGGTTGGTGTCTGAGGACATGGGCCTGCTGCCAGACTTCATCCTTAGCCGTCTGATCAAAGAATGCGGCGAGCAGAAGGTGAGCACCTTCGACCTCATCGGTGGGCTTTTCCGCCAGATGAACAATGAGAAGCCCGCACCTGGAGGCCGCTTCAAGGGCGTGCCGTATTTCAATGGCGGGCTGTTTGCTGACATCGACGCTCTGGACCTCAGCAGGCACGAGATCACCATCCTGGAACAGGCCTCCGACTTTGATTGGAGCATGGTGAAGCCGGAAATCTTCGGCACCTTGTTCCAAGCCAGCATGGATGACGGCAGCGAGAGCGGGCGCGATGAACGCCATGCCTTCGGCGCACACTTCACCAGCGAGTTCGACATTCAGAAAGTCGTCGGCCCCACCATCGTGCGGCCATGGCGCGAGCGCATGACGAAGGCATGGGGCAAAGTCGGCCAGCTCAAAGAAGTGCTGCGTGACCTGCGCCTCTACCGCGTGCTCGATCCGGCCTGCGGCTCCGGCAATTTCCTCTATGTGGCCTATCGTGAGCTGAAACGTCTGGAGCGCGAGATTTTGCTGCGACTGTCCGAGATCAGTAAAGGCGAGCCGCTGGAAACCGCCGTGTCCATCCATCAGTTCTACGGGCTGGATGTCATGCCCTTTGCCGTGGAACTGGCGAAGGTCACGCTCATGCTCGCCAAAGAGCAGGAAGTGCGTGAGTCCGCCAAACTAGAGGAGTCCGATGGCCTCCTCGTGCTGGAGCAGCCGCTACCTCTGGATAACCTCGACAAGAACATCCTCTGTGCTGATGCGCTCTTTACAGTTTGGCCCAAGGCCGATGCGATCATCGGCAACCCGCCCTACCTCGGCTCACGTTACATCGCCAACGAGCATGGTTATGAGTATGTGAACCGGCTCTATGCCCGCTTTCCTGGAGTTCCGAAGATGGCTGACTTCTGCACGCATTGGTTCCGCATCGCGCACGATGCGCTGGATGAGGGCGGACGCGCTGGACTCGTCGGCACGAATACAATCCGTCAAAACGAAGGGCGTGAAGCAAGCCTGGATCACATCGTCGCCAATGGTGGCACGATCACCGAGGCAGTCTCTACCCAAGTTTGGTCAGGTGATGCTGCTGTGCATGTCAGCATCGTGAATTGGGTGAAAGGGCTGCAAGCCGGCAAGAGGCTGCTTCAAACACAACTCGGAGATAACGAGAATGATCCGTGGAAGCTGGAGGAGGTGGATGAGATTCAGCCTTCGCTTACAACCGGTATCGACGCCAGCAGTGCCATCGACCTCGCAGCGAACGAGAGACCCAAGAGGGTTTTTGTCGGCCAATACCCCTTCCATGAAGGATTCATGATAACGCCTGAGCAAGCGGCAGAATGGATATTGAAAGAGCCGAAGCTCTCACAATGCCTGCGACCTTACATGATTGGTCGTGACCTTGTGGAACTGGGCAGGCCATCGCGCTGGATCATCGACTTCGGGCAGAACGACATTTTTTACGTACGTTCCTTTGAACGTGCTTTCGAGCATGTGAAAGCCAACGTCATGCCCGACGTGCTGGCTCATGCCGAGGAGGAAAAGTTAAAGACAGGCAAAACCACCACACGCTGGACTCGTGTAGCGGAGCGCTGGTGGCAGTTTCGTGATTATCAGCCGGGCACCATCTCCGCTGTCCGCAGCGTCCCGCGGTATGTCGCCTGCTCCCGAGTGACGAAGCGGCCAATTTTTGAGTTTATTAGCAGTGCGATCAATCCTGACAACGCCTTGACCGTCTTTCCCTTCGCAGATGACTACAGCTACGGCATCCTACAATCAGGTCTTCACTTTGAATGGTTCAAAGCACGCTGTTCTACCTTAAAAGGCGACTATCGCTACACGGGTGACACGGTGTTCAATACCTTCCCCTGGCCGCAAAGCCCGACCAAGAAACAGATCGGTGCCGTCGCCGTTGCCTCTCTGGCTCTTCGTGATCTACGCCGTGAGATCATGAAGAAAATGAACTACTCTCTGCGTGACCTCTACCGCACGCTGGAAGTCCCCGGTGCCAACCCACTGCGAGATGCGCAGGACAAACTGGATGCCGCCGTGCGTGCTGCCTATGGCATGACGAAGTCGGTGGTAGTGTTGGATTTCCTCCTGGAACTGAATCATGCCTGTGCTGCCCGTGAAAAAGCCGGTGAAGCCATCACGCCTCCTGGGCTTCCGCTACCCGAGAGTGAGCATGCTGCATTCATTTCCATGGACTGCATCCTTCCCGAAATCCCAGATGGAAGCTCCGACGAGTCTCGTGCCGCCGCCGCGCACTTCCACAGTTCTATCGTGCAAGAGCAACCTGCTAGTTACGGATAACCTAACGCCTCCCCCTCAAGCCTTATGCCTCAGAAACCCGTTGTATTTAATCTTGTGCGTTGTGGTCCTGGAGATGCTGCCCGTGAACTCAAGAAAGCCGGTGAGATCGTTGAGGAATGGAATAGCTCCCAAGGCTTGGACTCAAACTTTTTTGTCCGCCACGCTCACTGGGCCACTGATGCCGCTCCTGACATGTCTGAGCGACCACAAGCCGTGATTAACCGCCAGTTAATCGACAAAGCTGATTTGATCGTGGCCGTGTTCTGGAAGCGTTTCGGCACACCGACCGGTGTATCTGGTTCTGGCACCCAGGAGGAGATCGAACGTGCGATCAAGCAAGGAAAGCGTGTGCTGGTTTATTTCTCGGATATTGAGGACATTCGAGATGGCGATGACAGTCAGAAAGCCCTGGTGAAAAGTTTCCGGGACAGTCTTTCGGCCAAAGGACTTTACTGGACTTATCGAAGCAGGGCTGAGTTTGAGAAGTTGTTTCGGACACATCTAGCCTCTGCTGTTCAGGAATTGACTGCCAAACATCAAAAGCCTGTGCCGAAGAGGAAAAAGGCAGCAGATGTTTCTCAAACAGGGAGCGCGAATGCAAACATCCAAGGCGACAACAATCAGGTGGACCAGAGGGTGTATAATCAGCCGAGAAAAATTAAGCTGATCGTGCCTCCACCTGAGAACGCAGTCACACCTGCCCAAAAAAAGAAAATCGAAGCATGGGTTGATGAGCTTGTGGACTGCACATCGAACATGACTCGATCCGCAGCCTATGGCATGTGGTGGAAGCGACTTCAGAATGAGTGCGAGGTCACCCGCTACGAAGACATCCTGTCTTCACAGATGGGTGATGTTGAGAAGTGGTTCCGAAAGAATCGTGCGATGGGTGTTCGCAAGCAACGCACCAAAGCACCCGATCTCTGGCGTAGTTCACGAATCACAGCGATCAAGACGGCCATGAAGAGTATTGGCCGCACCAATGATGATTACTACCCCGAGATCGCGAGCCGTTTGAAAATGAAGAAGCCTTTCGACAGCATTACAAAGCTGACAAAGACCGATCTCGAACGGGTTTATCGAATGGTCTTGAAAGATGCTGGCACTTCATAGCCGAGGGCAACTGAGTCGGAGACAGCATAATCGCAGCCGAGAGTTGGGATTGTCGTTCAGCGAGCCGCTCATGCTCAGGCGAATGAATCAACCTTTGATCCTGCCGATGGATTCCCGGCTGCTGCCACGCTCACGAGCCAGGGCGGACGTTTTTCAGACGGGCACAAAGAAATTCAAAATCCTAGAACAGGCCTGCGTCTCTTAGCTTCCGCTCCAATGCGCGTTGCCGTTCACCTATCTTGTCCCCTTTGCTACGGTTCATGCGGAGCGGCATCATCTCCAAATTGGCAATGACATGGTCGAGTTGTGGCACCACGGCGAAGGGAATGATGTGATCAACGGACAGCTCATCACCCGCATAAGGACCTCGCGTCACGGTGGGCGAACGTCCCCGCCGCATCTCAGCAATTCCTTCGGCGGTGAGGCAGCCAAGCTGATCCGCGATCCTGAGATTCCTAACCATGGCCTCCACGGTCAACTGCGCTGCATCCCCCTTCATTCCTGCGAGTGCTGCGGCTTCACTTGCACACTTCACCGGGTCCACTCCCGCTTGCTGAGCTTCGAACAGTTGAGCGACATACCTTGCGCTTTGAAGGTCCGCATTTGCCTTTTTGAGCAAATAGCTCGCGGTGGTTGTGAGAGCAGCTTTCGCGGGCTAACAGAAGAGGGTCTGCTCACCTCATGAAGTTTCCTTTTCCCTGCCTTCTCGCCACGCTTTCGCTCGTGCTGATGGCCTGCGATGCGAAGAAGCCGGCCGCAGCACCTCCGGCAGCCGTCGTCGCCGCCAAACCGACCACGATGATCCGTGGCAAGACCGCAAAGGCGGAGGAGCACGTCTTTCCGCGCTTTCTGCGTGTCACCGGTCAGCTCGCGGCCAAAAGCGATGCGGTGGTGGCCGCGGATACGATGGGAAAAGTCGTGGAGGCCAGCGTGGAGCGAGGTTCCGTCGTTAAAGCGGGTGATGTGCTCGCGCGACTGGATGAACGGCAGCCGAAACTGGCTCTCGCGGAAGCCAGCGCCGCAGTGGATGTGGCAAAGACACGCCTCGCCCTTGCCAAGCATGAGCAAGCTCGCAATCAGCCGCTGGCGGAGAAAAAAGCCATCGCCGATGCCGACTACCAGCGCCTGCTCACCGAAGTCGTCGCACGCGAAGCGGAAGTGGCCGCGAATACCGCACGGCGGGATCTCGCTCAAAAAATGCTCGATGATTGTGTGATCCGCTCCCCCTTCACTGGCGTCGTCGCGGAGCGCATGGTCGAGGCGGGCGAATACGTGGGCCCAGGTGCTCCGGTGGCTCGCGTGGTGGAAAGCGGCACGCTTCGGCTGGTGCTCAATGTGCCAGAAACGGAGGTTGCCGCGCTGGTGGTGGGTCAGAAGATCGAATTCACCACGGCAGCGTATGCGAAGCGCCACTTCATCGGCACGCTTCAGCACATCGGCGCAGCCATGCGGGAGGTCTCACGCGACCTCGTCGTCGAGGCCTTGGTGGACAACGCGGACCACACGCTGCGCCCCGGCTTCTTTTGTGACGCACGCATCCTGCTGCGTGAGGAGAAAGCCATCGCCGTGCCGGAAAAGGCACTGCGCATCGAAGGCTCTCGCCGGAAAGTCTTCGTCATCGAAAAAGACAACACGCTGAGTGAGCGGCTCGTGGAGATCGGCGAAGGGCGTGACGGCTTCACGGAGATACGCCGTGGCGTCACGCTGCATGAAACCGTCTTGGCCGAGCCGAGCCTCGAAGCAGCGGACGGCCTCCCCTTTCAGCCTGCACCCTGATTTTTCCACCGCACGCACATGCAATGGCTCGCTGAAATCTCCGTCAAACGCCCCGTGCTCGCCAGTGTGCTGATCCTAGTGCTCGTGGTCATCGGTGTGCTGGGCTACACGCGGCTGCCGGTGGACCGTTTCCCCAAAATCGAATTCCCCACGGTCAGCGTGGTCACACGCCTGCCCGGTGCCACGCCGAAGGAAATGGAAACGGAGGTCACGGACAAGATCGAGGAGGCCGTGAACACCGTCGCGGGCATCGACGAACTGCGTTCCATCTCCAGTGAAAGCATCTCGCAGGTGCTGATCACCTTTGTGCTGGAAAAAAACATCGACGTGGCGGCGCAGGAAGTGCGTGACCGCATCGCTCGCATCATCCCCGACCTCCCCGACGATGCGGATGCGCCCATCATTGAGAAGCTCGATCCCGATGCCGCGCCGATCATGAACCTAGCGCTGGTGGCTGATCGCCCCGTGCGTGAGATCACCGAATTCGCCGACAAGGTGCTGCGGCGGCAATTGGAGAGCGTTCCAGGCGTGGGACAGATCTCCCTGCTCGGCGGAAGGCTGCGGCAGATCAATGTGTGGCTCGATCCGATGCGGCTGCGCTCCTTTCAAATGACCGCGCCAGAGGTCCACCGAGCACTCGCGACGCAGAATGTGCAGATTCCCGCTGGAACGGTCAAAAACGCCGCCAGCGAGACTGGATTCCGCGTTCTGGGCAAGGTCACGAACATCGCTGAAATCGGCGAGATCATCGTGCGTGAAGCCGCAGGCGGCATGGTGCGTGTGAAGGATGTCGCCCGGGTGGAAGACGGCGCGGAGGAGCAGATCACCGTGGCTCGTGACAATGGCGTGGCCTCCGTGGTGCTCTCGCTGCGCAAACAGAGCGGCACCAATACCGTGGCCGTGGTGGATGCCGTGCAGGCCAAGCTCGACGAGGTGAAAACCTTCCTGCCCGCGGGTTACACGGTGCAGATCGTTCGTGATACCTCCCGCGTCATCCGCACCAGCGTGCATGCGGTGAAGGAGCATCTCGTCCTCGGGGCGATCTTCGCCGCCATCGTCGTTTTGATCTTCCTGGGAAATCTGCGTGCCACAGTGATTTCGGCGCTCGCCATCCCCACCTCGATCATCGCGGCGTTTGGCGTGATGTGGGCGCAGGGACTCACCATCAATGTCATCAGCCTTGTCGCTCTCGCCTTGGCCGTCGGCATCGTCATTGATGATGCCATCATCGTGGTGGAAAACATCTTCCGGCACATGGAGGAGAAGAAAATGGATGCTCGAACGGCTGCCATCGAGGGCACTCGCGAGATCGGCCTCGCGGTGATGGCCACCACGCTTTCGCTGTTGGCCGTCTTCATGCCCGTGGCCTTCCTCACCGGCATCGTGGGCATGTTTTTGCGCAGTTTTGGACTCACCATGGCCTTTGCCATCAGTGTGTCACTGCTGGTGAGTTTCACGCTCACGCCGTCTCTTTCGGCGAAACTCTTCCGCAATGGCCACGGCACGCGATTCGACGCCTGGCTGTCTCATTTGGTCAATATCTTCTACCGGCCTATCGAGGCGGTGTACATGGTTTTGCTGCGTTTTTCGATGCGACACCGCTGGGTGGTTATTCTCGGCTGCATCGGCACGTTGGCCTCGTTACCGGAGCTTTTCCGCATCGTGCAAAAGAGCTTCCTTCCACCGGTGGAGGAGGCGGAGTTCGTGGTGAACATCCGCACGCCGGAAGGCACCAGTTTGGCCGCTACCGACCTCATGGCGGAGCGTTTTGCGCGGAAAATCCGCGAACTCCACGGCGTGGATGGCACGCTGCTGACCATCGGTGACAATGATCAGCGCACGCCAAACCTCGCCGGCATTTTTGTTCGCCTGAGTGACCCGGCCAATCGCCCGGATCAGCAAGCCATCATGGACACGGTACGCACGAAGATCGTGCCGCAGTTTCCCAAGGAATGGCGCATCTCCGTGCTCGCCGTGCCGCCTTTCAACACCGGCACCTCCAGTGCGAATGTGCAGTATTACATCGCCGGACCCGACCTCGATGTGCTGAACCGTGCCACGCAGCGAGTCATCGCCGAAGCCCAAAACGTGCCCGGCATTCGCGATCTCGACTCCACGCTCATTCCTGGCAAACCCGAGATCATCGGCAGTGTGGACCGCAACAAGGCTGGCATCCTCGGGGCGAGCATGGTGGACATCTCCACGACGCTGCGCCTGCTCGTCAGCGGACTGGATGTGACGAGTTTCGATGATGGCGGTGAGCAGTATGACATCCACCTTCAAGCCGAAGAGACCTACCGCAATCAGCGGGACATTTTGAACCTGCTCACCGTGCCTTCCACGAAATCCGGTGCCGTGCCGGTGGGCAATCTGCTCACGCTAACGGACAGCGATAGCCCTTCGCAGATCAACCGCATGAACCGCCGCCGCCAGGTCACCATCACCGCCAACAACGCTCCCGGCGTGGGTGAAACGACCATCCTCGAAGGCATCGACAGCGCCGTGAAAAGCCTCGGGCTGCCCGCCGACTACACCAGCGGCAGCACCGGCCGCTCGAAAGAAATGGCCCGAGCCGGTGGAGCCTTCGTCACCGCCTTCCTCATGGCTTTCATCTTCATGTACCTCATCCTCGCGGCGCAGTTCGAGAGCTGGGTGCATCCCTTCACCATCCTGCTGGCGCTGCCGCTCACGCTGCCCTTTGCCATTCTCTCGCTGATCCTCTTTGAGCAATCGGTGAACATTTTTTCCATGCTCGGCATCCTGGTGCTCTTCGGCATGGTGAAAAAGAACGGCATCCTGCAAATCGATCACACCAATCAATTGCGTGAGAAAGGCATGGATCGCCTGGAGGCCATCCTCCTAGCCAACAAAGAACGACTGCGCCCCATCCTCATGACCACGCTCGCCTTCGTCGCCGGCATGGTGCCCATGATGATGGCCAAAGGTGTCGGCGCGGCCTACAACAACGCCACCGCAGGCGTCATCCTCGGTGGTCAGACGCTGTCCCTGCTGCTCACCCTGCTCGCCACGCCGGTCATCTACTCCATCTTTGACGACATCATCCACTTCCGCTCACGCCGCCGCGCACGGAAGGCCGCCGCCGATCCCTCATGACTCTCAGCGCTCGATTTAGCATCACTCTGATCTCCGTCGTCGTGCTGGCCGCCTGCACGGTGGGGCCGAATTATCAGGCACCGGACACGAGCGACATCACACCCGCGAAATGGCGCTGGCAGGCCGCCGCACCGCGAGATGACGCCCCACGCGGCGAATGGTGGCGGGTCTTTCACGACAGCGAACTCTCACGCCTGGAAGCCCTCGCCATTCAGGCCAGTCCCTCGCTCCAGGCCGCTGCCGCACGCGTCACCCAGGCACGTGCAGGCGCACGCATCAGCACCGCTGGCTGGGCGCCTGACATCCGGCTGAAGAGCGATTCCAAACGCGAACAAACCTCCGGCAATCTGCCCACGCCGGTTCCCGTGGCCATTCCGCGTGCTGGCATCAACAGCTTCAACACGCTTCTCGATTTCAGCTACGAGATCGACTTCTGGGGCAAGATCCGCCGTGAGGTCGAATCCGCACGCGCCACTGCCGATGCCGCCTCCGCCAGCTACCACCATGTGCTGCTGACGCTCACGGGCGATGTCGCCGCGCAGTATTTTCTTCTGCGTGCCGCCGATGCCGAACTCGACTCCCTCCGCCGCACCATTTCGCTGCGGGAGCAGTGGCAAAAGCTGCTCGACGAAAAATTCAAAGCCGGTGTCGTCAATGAAATCGACCTCGCCCGTGCTCAAACCGAAGTCGCCACTGCCAAAGCCGAGTTGGCCGACATCAAACGCCAGCGCCAGGAGGCCAGCGATACCCTCGCCCTGCTCTGCGGGCAGTCCGCCAGCCAGTTTCGCCTTTCCGAGCGCCCCATCGCCAAAAAAGCACCTCCCAGCATCCCCTCGGGTGTGCCTGCATCCGTCCTCGAACGTCGCCCAGACATTGCCGCCGCCGAGCGCACCGTCGCCGCACGCAATGCCGAGATCGGTGTCGCCACCGCCGCTTATTTCCCCGCCGTGCGGCTCACCGGCACCGCAGGCTACCTCAGCAAAGACATTGATACCCTGCTCACCGGCGATAGCCGCGTGTGGAGCATCGGTCCCGGCATCAGCGTGCCACTCACCGGCTGGGCGGTGATCCGTTTCAACGTGAACCGCATCAAAGCCGCACGCGAAGAAGCCATCGCCAACTATCGGCAGGCCGTGCTCGCCGCCATCCGTGATGTCGAGACCACGCTGGCGCAGACGCGTTACCTTCAGGAGCAGTCTGCCGCCATCGACGACGCACTCGCCGCCGCCACCCGCGCCACGGACCTCATCCGTGCGGCCTATGAAAGCGGCAGCATCAGCTACCTCGAACTGCTCGATGCCGAACGCACCCGCCTTCAGGCCGATCGCCAGACCAGCCGCATCGCCGCCCAGCGTCATATCACCACCGTCCGCCTCATCAAAGCCCTCGGCGGAGCTTGGTAACTCGCCCACCTTTTTCCCGCCATGAAAACAAGCCTCACGCTCTGCCTCCTCCTTCTCCTCACCTCATGCACCAGCATGATGAATCACCACCGCATGAAGGCCGCGCAGCGCAAGATGCTCGCCACACGCACGCTCCAGCAGGCCGGCCAGTGGGAGGAAGCCCTCGCCATGGCCGAGCGCATGCAATCCAGCGTGTCGAAATCGGTCACATCCTCGCCAAAACAAAAATATGCTGGTGAGACGAAAGCTGTGCCGAGGATGGTCGACCTCACCCCTCTCCTCACCGCTTGGGAAAAAGGCCCACTGGCCGAACTCAAATCCGCCTTGCAGAAAAAAGACGCCACACGCTCTACTGCGGCCTTCACAGGCCTCCGCCAGCAGTGCATGAGCTGCCACGCCGTTCTCGGCAAAGTGCCGGCGGTGGTGGTGAGCGAGCTTCCTCATTGATGAGGAAGCGTCAGCCTCGAATGATGTAGGGCGGATGTGTTGGGCGGTGACGATGCCGTGGTTCTCTGCGTCAACGCCGCCGAACTATCCGGCCCGAGGCGTGATCGAATGCTCACCCGCTCACGCACACCTCCCGACCGGCCGGATAGTTCGGCGAAATGCATCCCTCGTGTTATTGCCATCCTGCCCGCCGAACACATCCGGCCTACGAGTGCACGGCACCTTCTTTGAGCGCTCACACCAGCCCAAACAGCTTCTTCAGCTCCGCTTCATCCGCCTTCGTCGCGAGCATAAAAGCCTGCGAGCCGTGGCTCCAGGAGGCGTAGCTCCAATTCTTGGAGGATTTGAAGCAGGGCACGTCGGCAGCCGGGCAGTCGCAGAGGTCCGTGTTGTCCAAAACGATGAGGTGGGCCTCTTTGCCGGGCTGAATCTCAAAGCAGATGATCGTGGCTGGGCGGCCATCGACCTGGACTCGCTTGCAGCCATAAGTGCGCAGATCGGCCAACGCCGGAGGTAAAGCGCTCGGGCAGGGGCACTCGCTGGCGGTGAGATGCTTCTTCACGGCCTCCAGGCTCTCCGCACGTTCATCGAGCCTCATCACACCAAGCTCGACCTTCGCGATGGCATTGAGCGATTGGTATTCCCAGGCCGCCATGGCGCTGTTGCCGGGCCAAAGCAGCGTCCAGCCAAACACCGCACACGCCGCCGCCGCAATGGCGGTGGGCGTAAGCCAGCGCAGCGGCCTCTTCGCAGGCTGGCGGGCAGCACGGAGGATGTTTTCACGTAGCCCAGGAGCCGTGGTGGCGATGCTTTGAAAAGCGGCGGCCACTTCCTCATCAAAGGCGGTGCGTTTCTCATGCCAGGCGGCGAGTCCCGCATCGCTGGCGAGCATCGCACGCGCCTCCGGCGACGCATCCTGTGGGCGGAGCGTCGTGGCATCGAGTTCGAGCTGGGCTTCTTCGCGGTTCACGGCGTGAATGGGGCTGGGAGGATGTTTTCTTCGAGCTTCAGAATGATAGAGCGCAGGTGGTCCTTCGCCCGTGAGAGGCGTGACATCACGGTGCCGATGGGAATGCCGAGCGACTCGGCGATCTCGCGATACGACAACTCTTTGAGGTAAAAAAGCACCAGCGGAGCACGGTAAGCCGGTTCGAGCTGCTCCAGCGCCTTTTGCAGTGTGATGCCATCCACACGCGGATTTTCGCCCTCGTCGTCGTTTTGGGCCGAACCATGCAAATCCGGCTCAAACTCCACCACCTCGTGCTTCTTCTCCCGCCGGGCGATGCTGAGCCACTCGCGGTAAATCGTCGTGTAGAGCCAGGTCTTCACTTTGGAGGCATCGCGCAGCATGTGGCCCTTCCGCGCCCACTGGAGAAAGGTCTGCTGCACCAGATCCTGCGCCGTCGCCTCGCTGCGGCACATGCTCACAGCAAAGCGGAAGAGCCCCTGATAATGGGCATCCACGATCTGCTCAAAGCTGGGAGGCGAATCTGTCACGCGGCGTGCTATCGGGCGGAATGCAGGCTGTTCAAAGCCGAAATCGAGAGTGAGTTCCATGAAGAGCGGAGGACCATTTCGACATGGGAGCAGCCACGAGCCGGTTTATTCCCGCTCAATGCACTTTTTTGGTTCCCTCAGATTCAGGGCAGCCCTCAGATTCTCAGAAAAAACAATCTGCGGACCGCCCTGAATCTGAGGGAGAATCAAATCACCACAGGAAAGAATGTCTGGGGCCATCCGTCCCGAGTCCCATGGCGACGCAGCACATGAACAAACAAGATGATCCCATCACCCGGGCTTTTCTCGGCCAAGCGATGAAGGTACATTCTTGGATCGGGCCGGGACTTGATGAGGAGATTTATCATCAAGAGCTCGTCTCGAGACTCACGGCGGCGGGAATCGAGCATCTGTCCAAGCCCCGGCGTGACCTCGTCTATCGCGGCCATGTGGCGGATACCTTCGAACCGGACTTCGTGATCGGGAATCACTTCATCCCGGAGCTTAAATGCCTCCGTGGTGGTTATGCCCCTGAGCATCTGTTGCAGTTGTTCTGCTACTGCAAATTCTGGAGGCTTCGAATCGGCATGCTGATGGACTTTGGCAAGGAGAGCCTGTCCTGGCGGCGACACATCTATCGTTCGAAAACGTCACGACTGCCGACGCTGAAATTGCCTTCGTTTATCCAAGAGCCAGCTTTGGCGATGCATCTCCTCGGGCTCGTGAGGGAATGCCTTGCTGAAACAGGGCTGGGTTACCGCGAAACGACCTGGAAGGGCTTGGTGATCGCCGCCTTGCTCGCTGGAGGGCATGAAATCATTCAGCACCCCTCAGCGGACGTGGGTTCCCGAGGTGTCCACAGCATGCGATGCCTCGTGGTGGACCAAACTTGCGCTATCTCCGTCACCGCGCTCACCGATGGTCTCGGCGCAGCCGACCGCGCCGCCCTCCAGACTCGACTCCGGTGGCTGGGCCTAGAATGGGGCCTGCTGCTCCACTTTGGCAAAAACACGGCGGATGCTCAATTCGTCAGGGCACCTACGGGAAGAAGCATCCAGTGATTCGATTTCACCCACAAGATTCAGAGCGGCCCGCAGATTGGATGATCCGAGAGAAATCCCTTTGCATGGCCCGGACTCGCCAACTCGAAGATAATCCCCAAAAAAGAAATCTGCGGGCCGCCTTGAATCTGAGGGACTAATCCCCAGCCACAAACCCAAGAACAACGCACTTTTTTGAAGCGACAGCCCAAAGTCCGGCTTAAATCGCCTGCTTCTCCTAAATGGCATCTACCCCCAAGCACATTCACCTCATCGGCATCTGCGGCACCGCGATGGGGTCCACTGCGGTCGCTTTAAAAGCGCTCGGCCACCACGTCAGCGGCAGCGATGACAAGGTCTATCCCCCGATGAGCGATGTGCTGGCGAATGCAGGCATCCCAGTACTCGCCGGCTTTAAGCCAGAAAATCTGCCACTGAACGCGGACGTGTATGTCGTGGGCAATGCCATTTCACGCGGCAATGCGGAGCTCGAAACGCTGCTCGAAAAGAAGCTGCCCTATGTCTCGATGGCCGAAATGCTCAAGCAGCAGGTCATTCAGGGGAAACGCAGCTTCGTCGTCAGCGGCACGCATGGCAAAACGACCACCACGACGATGCTGGCGTGGCTTTTCGAGCACGCGGGCAAGAACCCCGGCTTCATGATCGGCGGCGTGCCGGAGAACTTTGAATCCGGCGCCCGCTTCACGCATTCCGACATTTTCGTCATCGAGGGCGACGAATACGACACCGCCTACTTCGACAAGCGCAGCAAATTCCTCCACTACCTGCCGGAGTGCGCCATCGTGAACAACATCGAGTTCGATCACGCCGACATCTTTGAGAATCTCGACGCCATCCTGCTGAGCTTTCAGCGCTTCCTCAACACCGTGCCACGCAATGGTCTCGTGCTCATCAACGGCGATGATCCGAACTGCCTCACCCTGCGTTCGAAATGCCCCGCCCCGCTCAAAACGGTCGGTCTGGGACCCACGAACGACTTCCGCATCGTCATCACCGGCGCCACGCCGGAAAGCACCGCCTTCACCGTGAATGGCGATGCCTTTGAAGTGCCCATGGTCGGTGAATTCAATGCCCGCAACGCTGCCATGTGCGTCTGCGCCGGTCGCTTTGGCGGACTCAGCGATGCGGCGATCCGCGAAGGCCTCATTAATTTCCGTGGCATCCGCCGTCGCCAGCAGGAACGCGGCGAAAAGAACGGCATCACCATCATCGACGACTTCGGTCATCACCCCACCGCCATCCGCGAGACCCTCCGTGGCCTGCGCCAGCGCTACACCGGCCGCCGTCTTTGGGCGTTGTTTGAGCCCCGCTCGAACACCAGCCGCCGCAACGTCCTCCAAAACGAGCTCATCGAAGCCCTCGCCGAGGCCGATGCGAGCGTCATCGCCGCCGTAGCGAATCCCGAGAAAGTCGCCGCGGATCAACGCCTCGACACCGTCAAGGTCGCCGCCGCCGTCACCGCCCGTGGAAAGCCCTGCTGGTTTGAGCCGAGCACCGATGCCATCGTCCAGCGCCTCAAAGCCGAGGCCCGCCCCGGCGATGTCATCATCGTCTTCAGCAACGGCGGCTTCGACGGCATCCACGACAAGCTGCTGCACGCGCTCTGAGAAAGTACGTTGTTCACCCTTTAGCGTGGGATTGGGATTCAAAGACGGGCTGAAGCCCGAACTACATACTCGCTCAGCCGGGCGAACCGTCATTTGATCACAACGGCGGCGATGATGCCAATCAGAAGGATGATCAGGATCGCCAACAACACCATCGCCGCGATGGAAGTCTTCCGCTTCACATGCGGCGTGACTTCAATGATGCGGTGATACTCCGGCGTCATCACAAACTGGCCCTGCTTCCCGCAAACCTTCACCAGGATGTAGGCATTGATCAGCGTGCCGAGCGGAAAGCCCAGCAGGCCGAAGCAGGAAATGATGATCGTCGGAATGCGAGCCCAGGCCCTCAACCGACGCAGCCCGTAGGCGATGAATCCCTGGCCGATTCCGACCACCAAAAAGAAAATTCCCCCGACGAGCTGAGCGGTGTCATTCTTCTTCAAACCTTCCACCACGGAGAATACTCCGGCGAGAGGCAAAAATAGTGCGCCGAGAAAATACAACGCCCCCACGGACTTGATCGTGGCCTCCGTGTTGATGTGCTCACGGCGGATTGCCTCATCGCTGGTCGAGGATTGAAGGACTTGGGACTGGGGAGCGGCGTAGGGATTCTGTTCCATCTGGGTACTAACCCGGTAGTCTTCCGCCACGGCAAGCAGAAACTCACCGCAGCCCCAGCAGCGTCAGGCTATCCCGATGGATCATCGCCTCGATCTGGTCGGATTGCAGTCGCGGGAGCTTCGTGCCTTCCAGCATGTCATTGAGGCCACGAAGGCCGGCGATGGACGCGTTCACCGTCGTGAAGGGGAAGTCGGTGCCGAAAAGCAGTTTGTGCCACACACCATATTCCTGCGCCAGCATGAGGCTGTTGTAGAGCTGCCACGGACGGTAATGCAAGGCGCTCACATCCGCGAAGACGTTTTCATGCTTGCGGACGGTCACGAGGCACTCGCCCTCATACGGATGGCCGAGGTGGGCGAGGATGATCTTCACGCTGGGATGCTTCAAAGCGACCGGCTCGATCAAACGCGGCAGCGTGAAGGCCAGCGGAGCTTGCGCGATGAAGGTCGTGCCGGTGTGCAGCAGGACCGGCAGGCCTTTGCTCTCCGCATAGCACCACAACGGCTCCAGTTTTTCATCGTCCGGGCTGAAGCCCGCATACATCGGCAGCAGCTTGATGCCGCGCAGGGCTAGCTCCTCATGCCCGGCCTGCATCTCACGCTCCCAGCCATCCTGCGTGGGATCGACCGAGAGAAAGCCTGTCATCCGTGCCGGATCACGCGCCACATGCGCCGCCACGGTGCGATCATCCACCCACAGGCCGCTGAGCCGGGCTTTGCCACCAAACACAATCGTGTGCGTGTCCTCCGGCGCCGTGGCGCGATAGGCCTCATACGTCGCCGAGTAGTCCACCACCTGCCCCGGTCTCGCCCGCCCGGCCTGACGGATGAAATCCTCCGTGAAGTCCGAGGGGAAATTCCAAGCGTGGGAGTGAACGTCGATGATCATGAGGCTACGGGTATCAAACGCCTCACCAGCCGAGATTCTCCCGCATTAGTTTTCATCGCCAACTGTCCCGCCGACGCATTCAGTTTGCCGTCGCCTGCACCCGGAGAAACTTTGGCTGCGTGCCCGCAGGCATGGTCACCTGGATAACATCACCTGCACGGGTGATGCTCACACCATTCACCCCGTGCGTCACATTCTGCCACGAGCCTCCGGCTAGGGACGCCGACCGCTGCACGCTCCACGTCGCAGCAGTGCGGGAGGCAGGCTGGTGAAACTGGAAGGTCACCGTGGAAGGTGAGACTGAGATGATGCGGGGTCGCTTTCCCATGTCGGCGGCGGTCGTGTTCTTTGGGTCGGTGCCGAGGACGTACTCCATCAGCGCACCCAGGCCGTCCCCGTCGGGGTCAGCCGCCAGATCCGGTGAGGGGGAGGCAAAGTGATAGTAACCCCAGCTTTGAAGGGTGCTGAAGGAAGGCGGTTGGCTGGTGAGTAGATGATTCACCGCCGCCTGCAATTCCGGCAAAGGCCCGATGGGTGCGGTGGCCGCGTTGGAGCCCGTCTGCGCCCGCCCGGTGGTGACCAGGATGGTGCGCACCTCAACAGGGGAAAGTCGCCTGCCTAGAATCTTGATCGCGACGGATTGCAGCAGAGCCACGGCGGAGGTGACTACGGGCGTGGCGCTGCTTGTGCCGCTAAAACCCGAGGCATAGCGCTGGTTCACATCCGAGCCGTAAGTAGCGTGGGAGCCGTAGCCTGTCGTGAATACGCCACCACCCCATCCCTGCACATTCACTCGTGCGCCGTAGGTGCTGAAGCTGCTCTTCACCCGGGCGCTGCTTCCGGCACCCACGATGATCGCTCCGCTGTCTCCGCGGGCGTTGTAGGCGCTGAAAAGCCCTGCATTGCTCAGGTTTTGATTCCCGTTCCCGGCCGCAGCCGTGACGATGACACCCGCGTCCGTGCCTGTCTTCACCGCATTCCAAAGGCTCAGTGTGTACTCCGCTGGAACATAGTCTGAACTGCCCGTGGCCGGTCCGTCGGTCTGCATCTCCAGCATCACGATGTCACCTGCCGCCGAGGCGGCGATCGCGGCCGTCACGCAGGCGGTGCGGCTCTGGCTGCCCGTCGTCAGCGTGGAGAACTCCGGGTAAAAGCGCGTCACACACTCCGGCACGCTGCCCGTGGTGCCATACGCGTTCCAGCCAGAGGCGATGACGCCCAACACAGCCGTGCCATGATCATGGCCAAAAGCGGTGTACATTGAAACCACATTTGGCTGCATCTGCACCAAGGTGTTCAAGTCCTCGTGGGTAGGATTGTACTCATATTCGCAGTCGGTCACCTTTAGGCTGGCATCGCCACGGATGCCGAAGGTATTCCATACATGGTCCACATTCACTCCCGTCGAGGCACCACGATAGGTTTGGCTCCCCACCAGCAGGGGCGTGACGGGTGCAATGTCCACCGCTGGCGGCGGTGGTGGCTTATCGAGCGATTCCAGCTCGGCGTACTCGATCTCCGGCAGCGCATGAAGCTCTCGTGCCAGGGCGATCAATGCCTCGCGTGAGCTTGCTGAGGCGATGATCTCCACATGACCAGCCAGATCCGGCTGGGCCACACCGGTGCGCCGCGCGGCCCGCTCACTCAGGTCATCTAGTTCCTCGTCACTGGCCGTCTGCACGCGTCGAAAACGAAGATCGCGTTCGACCGCCAGCCGACTCATGCCGCTCACATCGGCGAAATCATTCGCCACCACGCTCACCCGGCCTTCCGTATCCGCCCGGCCATGCAACTCATCTCGAACCTTCACAGTCAGGCGCAAATGCTCTCCCTCCGGCACATGCAGCGCCTCTTTGACAGGCGTACGCCGGGGTTTTAGCGAAGCGAGAAATGACTGTTTTTCGGCATCAGGCATCGCCTTTTGCCTCAACACGACCCTGGCGGCACTCTTTTTCACCAGAGAAGCCAATGCATCGGGGGGAGCTTTTCTCTGCATGGCATCTGTTGGCAGCTTCACCAGTTGCTGTGCCACCGGACTGCCTTCTCCTGCGGCGGGAGCTGTTGGGCCATGCCGCTGCTGCGAATCCTCCACTGACCCTCGCCAAAGCTGGGAAAGGCAAAGCATGCCCGATAGGAGAAGCAGGCATGCCCATGACGCTCGTTTCATGGGTTTTCGATTATCATGTCGGCTACAAAGTGTCACGATAATCTTACCGCGAGCCTGTCGAGCTTCTTCCGATTCGCTCCAACAAGGAGCGGCACTTGCCAAGTGCCCCCTCTGGCGACATCTCCGAAGCGCCTCCTTGTGGCCCCACGTCATGCGCCTTCTCCTTTTTCTCCTTCTCACCTCCCTAGCCAGCGCCGCCGACTTCCCCGCGCTCTACAACAGCGAGCCGGGCAATCCCTCGCCAATGTCGCCGCAGGAGTCGCTCAAAGCACTCAAATTGCCCGAAGGCTTCCAAGCCACGCTGTTTGCCTCCGAACCGGACGTGCAGAATCCGATCGCGATGGCTTGGGATGTGAAAGGTCGCATGTGGGTCGCGGAAAACTACACCTACGCTGAGCGGGCGAAGCGCTTTGACCTCACGCTCAAGGATCGCGTCATCATCTTGGAGGACAAAGACTGGGATGGCATCGCCGAGACACGCAAAGTCTTCACCGAGGACGTGCAGATGCTCACCTGCGTCGAGGTTGGTCGCGGTGGTGTGTGGCTCATGTGCCCGCCGCAGGTGCTTTTTATCCCGGATGCCAATGGCGATGACATTCCCGATGGCGAGCCTCAGGTCGTTATCGACGGCTTCACCGTGGCGAAGGACAACTACCACAACTTCGCCAACGGCCTGCGCTTGGCACCGGACGGCTGGCTCTACGGTCGCTGCGGGCACTCCTGCCCTGGCAAGCTCGGCATCCCCGGCACGCCGGAGGAGCAACGCGTGCCCATGAAAGGCGGCATCTGGCGCTATCATCCTGAAAAGAAGATCGTTGAAGTGCTCACGCATGGCACCACGAATCCCTGGGGCCATGATTGGGATCAAAACGGCGAGCTGTTCTTCATCAACACCGTCACCGGCCACCTCTGGCATCTCATCCACGGCGCTCATTTGATGGACTCCAGCACGTTGAATCCCTTCGTCTATGAAAAGCTCGATACCATCGCCGACCACTACCACTACGACCGCAGCGGAAGCTGGACCGAAAGCCGCGATGGCAAGGCCAACAGCCTCGGCGGCGGCCACGCCCACATCGGCATGATGATTTACCAGGCCGATCAATGGCCGGAGCCATATCGCAACAAGCTCTTCACCCTCAACATGCACGGCCGCCGCGCCAATGTGGAGCGCCTGGAGCGAAACGGCAGCGGCTACGTCGGCAAACACGAGCCTGATGTCTTCCTCAGCGACGATCCGTGGTTCCGCGGCATCGAGATCAGCACCGGCCCCGACGGCAGCGGCTTCATCCTCGACTGGAGCGACACCGGCGAATGCCACGACTCCACCGGCGTCCACCGCACCAGCGGCCGCATCTTCCGCATCAGCTATGGCAATGTGGTACAGCCGTCCCGGCTGCCCTTCTCATGGCGCAAACCATGGCCCAAAGCCGATCTCAACGGCGATGAGCATCAACGTGCCCTCGCCATCCGCGAACTCGTGCAGTTTTCGCCTCTCGACGCCATCACTGGCCCGCAACCACACGCCAAATATCCCGAACTCGCTTTCGATCCCGCCAAACTGGCCGCTGACGAAAAATTCGCCTTTGTGCGTCTCCAACTCGCCAGCGTGCTTCAACGCCTCCCGCTCGAAAAACGACCCGCATTGGCCATCGCACTGCTTACACATGCCGAAGACGCCAACGACCCATTTTTGTCTCACATGGTCTGGTATGGCATTTCGCCGCTGAAGGCCGATTCGCTCCTCGAAATCGCCAAAACATGCTCCTGGCCCAAAGTAACACGTTGGATCGCCCGCAAGCTTGCCACGGAGCCGGAGGCTTTGAATGCGCTTCTCGCTTTCGAGGCCTCCATCGAAGTGTTCGAAGGCATGAACGAAGCGTTCCAAGGCATTCGCAAGGCTCCCAAGCCCGCGAACTGGGACTCGTTCGTAGTTCGGGCTTTAGCCCGCGCTGGGAAGGACCAAGAACGGGCTAAAGCCCGAACTACGAGCCTCAGCATCCTCTTCGGCGATGGCCGGGCGCTTGATGACGTGAAGAAACTCGCCCTCGACGACAAGGCCGACATCACCGCCCGCGAGTCCGCGCTCAAAACGCTCACCGAAGCCCGGCCGGATGATCTGCGGGAGCTTTGCACGAAGCTCCTCGACGTGCGCGGCCTCAACACCACCGCCGCTCGTGGTCTCTCCCAATTTGATGATCCAGAGATCGGCAAACAGCTCGCCAAGAACTACCGCAAGTTCACCACCAGCATCATGGACACGCTCGTTTCACGTCCGGCCTTTGCGCAGGCCATGCTCGCCGAAATGGCCGCCGGGCGCATTCCACGCACGGAGCTGAGCGCCTTCCACGCCCGTCAGATCCGGGCCTTTAAAGATCAAGCGCTCACCCAACAACTCACCGATACCTGGGGCGAACTCCGTGAGTCCGCGGCCGACAAAAAGCAGCTCATCGAGAAGCTGAAAGCCGATTTGAAGCCCGCCGTGCTCGCCCAAGCGAACCTCAGCAATGGTCGCGTGCTCTTCACCGCCGTCTGCGGTGCCTGTCACATGATGTATGGCCAAGGCGGCAAGATCGGACCCGATTTGACCGGTAGTGGACGTGCCAGCCTCGACTACCTGCTCGAAAACATCGCCGATCCCAGCGGCGTGGTCAGTGCGGACTACCGCATGAGTTTGCTCACGCTCAAAGATGGTCGCCAACTCAGCGGCGTCATCGCCGAGAAGACGGACCGCACGCTCACCCTGCGCACCTTGACCGAAGCCTTGACCCTCGAAACCTCAGAAGTCACCAAAACCGAATCGTCTCCTCTCTCCATGATGCCCGAAGGCCTCCTTCTCGCCTTCCCACCCGACCAAGTGCGCGATTTGATCGCCTACCTTATGCATCCGGTGCAGGTGAAGTAGAATCTGGAAGTGCGTCATGTCCTCCAACTGCGGGGTGAACGTTACCAAAGTACAATTTGGC
>JBILVU010000022.1:0-55409 GCA_044370285.1 Prosthecobacter sp. | reverse complement strand
CTTCATCCCCAGCAGCCTCTTCGCCACCGCGCCGAGCTACGAAACCGAACGCGAGTTCACCGCCACGGGTGATTTCAACGGCGATGGCAAGGCAGACGTGCTCATCGTGGATAAAACGACGGGCTTGTATCGTATCGGCTACGGCACGGGACTGATGACCGCACCAAACTATGCCAGCTCGCGGGCCACGGGTGTCACGGAGGCATCCAGCATCGCGGTGGGGAAGCTCTTTGGCACTTCGGCGGACTCTTTCGCCATCACGGCTCCAGCGCAGAATCGCGTCCAAATCCTCTCCCCGAGCGGCATGGGCTACACGGAGCCAAAAACCGTGCTCAGCGTCGGCTTGGCTCCCGAGACGCTTTGCGCCATGGACATCACCACCGGTGCCGCTCCGACGCCTGAAGACGATCTGGCCGCGATCATCAGCGGGCATCCCACGTTCGGCTACGCCTTGAATGAAATTCGCTCGAATGCCGGCACCTGGAACATCATCGACACAGGCGATTGCCCAGATGGACCTCTCGGACGCGGCAATCCTCTCTACACGGCCGTCGGCGGCACGGTGCTCTTCGGTGTCATGCGTGATCTCGGTGCCAGCAACACCTTTGAGGCGCTGAATCCTACCGGAGCGGGCTTCACCACCGAGCTGAGCCTTCCCGGCTTGCCCGACAATTCGAGCTTCATCGCCGTGCCGTTTCAGGTGCCGCACATGGACATGCTCTTTTATGCGCCTGGCACCGCCACCGTGCAGGTGCGCCGCATCATCACGAGTGGCCCCGGCTGGACCTTCTCCGCGCCTTTCAATCACACTTTCGGAGCTCCCGTGGCGCAAATCGTGCCGGTGGCCGATCCGGCAGGCGCGAAGATGCTCGTGCACTTCTCCAGCGGCCTGCTGGCGATCTATGGTTACACCAGCGGCGTCGGTTTTTCCGCTCCGGTCACGCTTTCGCCCACCGGCGGCAGCGGCGTGATCAGCGGCGTGGTGCCATCGACCGGTGCCTCGCAGTTTCAGGTGCTCTATGCGCCTGCTCCAGGCCAGCCCTCCACCACGGCCATTTCCTTTGCCAACAACGGCAGCGGCTGGACGCAGACGGCCACCACGACGCTGCCCGTCGTCAATGTGTATGCCAGCTATGCCAATGTACTGCTGCTCAGCGACATGCCTTTCCGTGCGGACAACGTCTCGCTGCTGCACAGCTACAAAGCGGGCGATTGGAGCAGCGGTGTGAGCATCGGCGGAGGTCCGTTCAATGTGCTGGCGCAGATCGCGAGCTTCGTGAGCAGCACGCAGGGCATCGGCACGGCCTCACCGCAGAATGTCGGCACCGCCGTGAGCGCCACGCCCGGCACGGCGATCAATCAACAGCACATGCAGTTCTCCATCGTGAACTTTGACAGCACGCTCGGCTCCAGCGTCGAGGACATCCGCATCTCGCCAGCGGCAGGCAGTTATAGCACCGGCATCCAGCTCACCTTCAGCGGCTACAGCGGCGGCACGACGGTGTATTACCGCCTCGGCTCCAGCGGCAGCTTCACGACCTACAATCCGATCTCGCCGCCGTGGGTCTTCACCGATGGCGTGGTCTATTATTATGCCAACAAACCCGGCACCGGCCCCACGCCGACGAAAACAGCCGCGTACACCTTTACCACACCGCCTGCGCTTCAGGACCGCGATGGCGATGGCGTGCCGGATTTCGTCGAAGTGGCCCAAGGCCTCGATCCCGATGGCGGCAGCGACTCCGATGGCGATGGCTTCAGCGATGCCGATGAAATCGCCGCCGGTAGCGATCCCAAAGTGGATACCGATATGCCCGCGAACGATGCCCCATCGCTCAGCACCATGCTCGTCGATGTCAGCGTGCGGCGCATGGACGCCACAGGTGCCGCCACCACCGGCCATGCGGCCAATGGCACCGTCATCACGATCACCGACCCGCTCGGAAACCGTGTCGGCCAGGGCGAAATCGGCCTCGGCACCACCACGACCTACTTTGGCCGCATCACCGTGCTCAATGCCACGGGCGACAAAGGCTATCTCATCGCCCGCACGCCGGATAATTTCGACAGCACGCCCGTCGTCACCACGCATCCAGGCCGTGCCATGGCCGCCATCGTGCCGCTACCTGAAGAGGACGGCTGGAGCTTTGGTGCCACGCAGGGCGCTCTCGTCGCCACCGGCACGACGTGGAGCTTTGGCGGCACAAACTGGCAAAACACGACCACCAACTGGACCACCGCCGGTTTTGACGACAACTGGAGCAGCACGCAGCAGGCCTTCACCTTTGCCATGAATGGATCGAGTGCTGCCACACCCGGCTGGCTGGCTCAAAACCTCGCCGCCGCGAATCGCGGTGCCCAGCCCTACGCCCAGATCACGATGACTTCTGAGACCACGCTCGCCGCGCTGATGCTGCGTGAGATGGTGAGTGATCTTTTTGCCGCACGCGGCCTCACCGTCGCGGGCGATGAAACCACCGTCGATCAAAGCCCGCATGCCTTGCGCAGCCGCTCCACCACCACTCCCACGGCTCCCATCGTTCGCATGAGCGCCCTCGTGAGCTATCTCGATGCCGCTTTGGACCACGCCGACAGCGCCGCGTTGCTCGAAGTCGCCCGCGATGTCTATGCCCGCCACGAAGCGCTCGCCGATACTGCTTTGGCGACGATGACTCCGCCGATGACGGCACTGCATGAATTCATCACCACCGGAAACCTGCCCGCTGAATATCAAACCGGCGCTCACTTCACCGGCACCGAATACACCACCGCCAAATCCCGCCGTGATGCCATCCTCGCCGGTTATCCCACCCGCACCAGCGGCACCTACACGCTCTTCACCCGCAGCACACCCTCGCCCGCCGGGCTCACGCTCGTGCAGGACAGTGGTGCCTCGAACTTTGCCATGGTCGATGGGCATTACATCGCCGTCCAGCTCCCCAGCGATGTCGCCCTGCCCGCTGGCACTCCCATGACCGTCACCGCCTACACCGACCTCCCCGCCATCGGCAGCTATCCCGTCCTCGAAGTCATCTCCCTCACCATCGACACCCTCCCCACCCCCATCGACGCCGACACCGACGGCGACCTCCTCGCCGATAGCTGGGAGCGCCGCCACTTCGGCACGCTGGCCTTTGGCACGCATGATCGCCTCGACGCGAGTCCCTACTCCCTCGCCGAAGAATACTTCCGCGCCACCGATCCGCGCAGCGCATCCAGTTCCCCCGCTGCCCCTCCTGCCCGACTGGAGCTTCACCATCTCCGCGTCGATTTCACCGGCTCCCCCGTCCTCCGCGTGGACTGGCCCGCCGATTACACCGCCTTCATCGACGTGGCTTTCGAAGCCAGCGATGATCTCACCACCTGGACCGCCCCCTCCGAACTCACCGCCACCCTCACCGATGCCGATACCTTCTCCAAAGCGCTCACCATAGACCGCTCGAAGCGCTTCTTCCGCTCCGTGGCGAGCTTGAAGAGGTAAAAGCTTCGAAAAAGGCTGTCACGAAGCAGTTAGAGGCGGAGCATTCTTCCTCCCTCGCACGAAAAAGCTCTTGCCAGAGCGCCGGGCCTCCCGCACACTCCGCGCCGTTCACGGGACTCAGGACTGAGTTGTGGACACTGGTGTCTCTCCGGCAAGTCTGCCGCTGTTTTCATGACCGTAGCGTCATCAAAACCTCCTGCGCATCCCCATGCGTGCGGGCATTCCTATCGGAGTCATCGCGGCGAGGCCGCTTTTTCTTTTCCCCTCATACCAACCCCGCACGGTATGCCAGCCCTCATGGGCGCATCACTGATTGCTTCCGATAACCGACATCGTCTCCTCTCATGGCCGGCCACAATAAATGGTCCAAGATCAAGCGCACCAAGGCAGTCATTGATGCCAAGCGCGGCAATGCCTTCTCCAAGCTCGCCAAGGAGCTCACCCTCGCCGCGAAAGCTGGCGGCGGCAGCCCGGACACCAACGCACGCCTCCGCAGCGCCATCACCGCCGCCAAGGCCGCCAACGTCCCCAACGACAACATCGACCGCGCCATCAAAAAAGGCACCGGCGAGCTCGCCAGCGCCGCTCTCGAAGAGGTCCTCTACGAGGCCTACGCCCCCGGCGGCGTCGCCATGATGATCGAAATCGTCACCGATAACCGCAATCGCAGCGCCAACGACGTCCGCGTCCTCCTTTCCAAAAACAGCGGCACCTTCGCCGATAGCGGCAGCGTGGCCTACATGTTCCAGCGTCGCGGTGAGATCCGCCTCGACAAAGCCGCCGCTTCCGAGGACCAGCTCATGGAGGCTGCCCTCGATGCCGGTGCGGACGACATCGCCGACGAAGGCGATGACTGGGTCGTTTACACCCCCACGGACAAGCTCTTCCAGGTCTCCAATGCCCTGCGGGATAAAAACATCACCTCCCGCAGCCAGCAGCTCATCTACCAGCCGCAGACCACCGTCACCATCAGCGATGTGGCCACCGCGAAGTCCCTCATCAAGCTCTACGACATCCTCGACGACTACGACGATACCCAGCACGTCCACGCCAATTTTGAAATCGACGACGCCATCGCCGACCAGCTCGATTAATCCCCCTTTCCCCCACCAACATGCCCGATAACGAACTTCCTGCTGACGAGGCCGCCGAAACCAAACCCAAGCGCAAGCCCGCCGCCAAGAAAGCAGCCGCCAAAAAAGCGGCCGTGAAGAAGCCTGTGGCCAAAAAAGCAGCGCCTGCGGCCAAAAAAGCAGCGCCAGCCGCCAAAAAGGCCGCTGCGGTGAAAGCGCCCATCGAAGTGAAAGCGCCCATCGAAGTGAAAGCACCCGTCGAAGTGAAAGCACCCGTCGAGGTGAATGCGCCCATCGAGGTCAAAAAGCCCGCCGCCAAAAAAGCCGCGAAGCGCAAGACCAAGGCCGAGATCGCGGAGGAAAGCACGCCCGAGCTGCCTCTCGCGGAAGCCCCGGCACCTGCGCCAGCTCCCGTCATCGAGGCCCCCGCTCCGGTCATTGAGACACCCGCGCCCGTTGTCATCGCCACTCCCGAACCACCGGCCCCACCGGACGCAGCCTCTCCATCGGCACCGCCCGCGCCGGTTCCCGTGTCGAATCAGCCATCCGGAAGCCCCAATCAGGAATCTCCCCGGCCCCAAAACGCCCACGAACGCCGCAAATCCAAGTTTGAGCGTTGGAAAGAAAAGCAGCGCCAGCGTGCGCTTGAGCGTCAGCAGGCCCGTCAAAACGGTCAGGGCGGTCAGGGCGGCCAATACGCTCCAAACGGCTCCCAGCCATCCCACGGCCATCAGCAGGGCCATCAGCACGCCGCCGCTGAGCCTCTGCCAGTCAAAGAAATCGAACTCGGCCCGCCCGAGCCAGCCAATGGCGTCCTCGAGCTAAACCTCAAAGGCTTTGGCAGTCTCCGCCAGAAGGACCGCGCCTATGCCCAGCACCCGAATGATTGCTGGGTCAGCCAGGACACCATCCGCCAGTATGGCCTGCGTGAAGGCATGCACATCAGCGGCGTGCAGCGCAAAGGAGCCCGTGGCCCGCAGCTCACCGAAGTCACCGAGATCAATGCCCGCGCCCCCGAAGTCGTGCGTGATCTCCCGCTCTTTGAAGAACTCAAAGCCATCAATCCCAACAAGCGCATCCAGCTTGAGACCCACAAGGACCGCCTCACCACCCGCGTGATCGATATGTTCACGCCCGTCGGCCGCGGCCAGCGTGGTCTCATCGTCGCCCCGCCGCGTTCGGGCAAGACCACCATCCTCCAGCACGTCGCCGAGGCCGTCACCACGAACCATCCCGGCACGCACCTCATGATTTTGCTCGTCGATGAGCGTCCCGAGGAAGTCACCGAATTCAAACGCGCCCTGCCCAACGCCGAAATCTACGCCAGCAGCAACGATCAGGACGTCAAATGCCACACCCGCATCTCCCAGTTCGCCATCGAACGGGCAAAGCGCCTCGTCGAGTGCGGCGAGCATGTCTTCATGCTCATTGATTCCATCACCCGCATGGCCCGCGCCTTCAACAACAGCGCCAAAAACAGCGCCACCATGAGCGGCGGCGTCGGCGTCGGTGCCCTGGAGATTCCACGCCGCCTGTTCGCCGCCGCCCGCAATACCCGCACCGCCGGCAGCCTCACCATCCTCGCCACCGCCCTCATCGAGACCGGCAGCAAGATGGACGACCTCATCTTCCTGGAGTTCAAAGGCACCGGAAACATGGAGCTCGTGCTCGACCGCAAGATCGCCGAGCAGTTTTATTATCCCGCCGTGAACATCTTCAAATCCGGCACCCGCCGCGAGGAACTCCTCCTCCAGGCCTTCCAGCTCGATAAGATCCACATGCTCCGCCGCGGCCTCGCCGGAGGCAAGCCCATCGATGCCATCCAGCGCGTCCTCACCCTCCTCGAACGCTACCCGAGCAACGCCCAAATGCTCGTCGATCTGCCCAGCAAGGCCAGTTGAGCCGCCTCACATCCTTCACACTCACCGAGCCGGCTGTTCAGTGCTCGGGAGTGAGTGGTCGCTTCGGATCAGGCGACGGCGAGCGGTAAAACGTAGATGACATTCGAGCCATTGCCTGCGTCCGTCTTGTTCGCCTTGGGGTTGTTCGTGTGGCTGGTTCATTTCTGGAGCCGCTCAATAGCAAACGGAAGAATGTGCTGAAGTCGAGGTGATGCTGATCGCTGCAAGGGTAGCAGCAATGGCAAAGCTCGCGGATCTCCCAAATAACCGAGTGAACTCACCGCCGAAATACGAACCTGCTCATCGGAATCAGTGAGGCACCGGCTCAGGGCATCGAAGACTCGAGCATCTCCCTTGAATGAGGCGAGAGAACCGCAAGCCGACTGGCGAACATCTGGAGACTTGTCGGACGAGAGGCGAATCAATACGTCTGAAGTGATGTTCTGATGGACAAAGCCCAAGAGCCAAGCAGCATCGCTACGATCTTCATCACTCTCCGACACGGCCAACTCCAGCAAACGAGTCCGGGCATCAAGGGGTGCCGACTCAATCAACTCGAATATGTAGGTCTGAAGACTGTCGTTGTCGTGTCCCTCCCGTCGCCCGAGGTGCATGGCATCGAGCAACCGAGGGAAACACGCCATCCCCTCAAGACGAATGACGGCGGGTGCCGTGGCCTCACGAAGGAAGAAATCATCTGGCCGGGCAAGCCACTCATGAAGGGTGGGCAGCCAATCCTCTGTCGCTTCGGTCTCCAGAATCGAAATGGCTTCAACCGCACGATCGACGTTATCAACGTCCTGAAGCCGCTCATATATGTCGTCGAGGCGCGTCATGGATTAGGCGAACAACTCGGATCAGGCGACGGCGAGCGGGAAGCGTCGATGACACGACAGATGCCATACGAGCCGTTGCCTGCATCCGTTTTGTTCGCTCTTGGTTGGTCGTTGATTGGGAGTGCGGTCATGCAGACGCTGAGCTAGTTGGAGTATGGGGCAGCAGGTCAACTCTGCCAAGGCAAGATGTGTGTCGAACACCATCCCAACTCATGTCGTGCCGTGTGGAGAAGCTGCGCCCGCAGTGAGGACATCTGCAATATCCGTTTTTGTTGGTCTGGGCAATCAGTGTGCCTCGCCTATCGGCAAGCTCTATGGCAACCTGACGATCCGCCTGCGCCTGAATGTATCGCTGCTCGGCGTCAATCGCCTCGGGTGCAGTGCCCCACTCGTGATGGCAAAGGCGGCAGTGAAAGGCAGCAGAATGAGAGAAGATGTCACAACCTCCGAGAATGATGCTGCCAGACTCCAACATCGGCCGCAGCGCCTCCATGTCGGTGGGTAGTCCGTAGTAAATAGAGGCTACTTGGAAAGAGCCGCACGATGGACATGTCTCTCGGAGATCTCTGCTCATGTCGCGGGTGGCGCTGCGAAGTTGGGCGAACGTCTCGGATCAGGCGACGGCGAGCGGAAGACGTTGCTGACTCGACAGGTAGCCTTCGAGCCGTTGCCTGCATCCGTTTTGTTCGGCCTTGGTGTCATGTGTGGCGTGGATATACGGTCTTGAGATGCTGCTTCCTGCTGGGCGAGAAGACTCTGAAACAGACCCAAAACAGAACAAGCACACCCGCAATCTTGGCAAGGGAGAGTTGCCAGTTCACTCTCAACAACGGTTCCGATGTGGGGCCATACGAACCACCAGCGGCGAAGAACTCCTGGTCTCTCCATGAACTGGAAGCCCTCCCAGTGAACTGCGCAGGGGACGGCGGGTTCCAGTATGCGGACACAGGAGGCGTAAATGAGGCGGTGAACCGGTCAACCGATACAGGCGGATGAAAATCTGCGCTGACTGCCTCACACTCGACAATCCAATCCGTGCGAAACGACTTCCACGCTACCAACGAAAGAAGCACCAAGATGGTCAGTCGGAGTTTCATGGGTTGGCCGAACGTTGTTTAGTCACAATAAACTGTGGGCGAATCAGATTCGCCCACAGTTTTCTGTGGAATAACTGGGTTAAAGCGGAGTGACCGAAGGTCATTCACGAAAAGAAAGGTTTTTGATGAATGCGCCGATGGAAGCGAAAAAGTCTCCCGAGGTCAAGACTGGGGTGCGGCGGGTCGTCGAAGCATCGGGCGTTTTTAGACCAGCAAACGGGGAGAAAGATGGCCGTTAGGCGCAAGGAACGGGACTTGCCAAGTCCCGCCCTGAGGCACTTGGCAAGTGCCTCTCCTTGATCGCGGCGGCTCACCGATCCTGAAGCCGACGAGCCTGGTGGAACTGAAAAGGGAGGAATGGCGCTGAGGTTCGTGCCATTGGCCATTTTCAGTTCCTCCATTCTCAGTTCCACCATCCCGCTTCAAGCGCCTCACACCAGCCTGCGCCATGGCAGACCATCCAGCACCTCGCCGAAGCCGAGGCCGCCGCCGCTGAGATCGGCTTCGAGATAGCCGCCGTGTGATGTGATCCGCTCAAAGAAGGCATCCTTCGCGAAAAGATGCTCCGTGCATAGCCCGCAGTAGTCGAGCGTGTATCCCGCGGCTGCCGCGGAGGCCGCTTCATAGGCGGCGAACATCTGGCCGAGCGCATGATCCATGGCGGAGGTCATCACGAGGCGCTTTTCAGGATGCTTTTCCGCCACCACACGCCAGTCACGCCGCGCGGGCTTTACCACCACGGCGTCAAAGCCATGCGTGCCCGTCTTCCAGCCTTTATCCAGCGCCAGGGCCACGCCCCAGCGCCGCCGGATGGCCTCCCAAGCCTCCGCGTCATACGGAAACGGGTCCTCCACAAAATCGAGCGCCCGATAAATGCGCAGCGGCATGAACTCGACGAACTTCTCAAAGGTCATCCGATCCAGCACCCCATTGAAATCCACGCGAAGCCGCACGCCCTGCGCTTCAAAGCGCTTCGCGCAGCCTTCGAGAAAGCGGATCGTCTCGCCGTAATTCGCAAACCCCTTCGCCTTGATGGCTCCCCAGCCTTCTTCCATCACCCGCTGCATCTGAGGCTCCGTCTCGGCGGCAAAGCTCCACGAATAATGGCTGCGCGGAATGCTCAGGCCCTCGAACAAGCTCACCCCTGCCCTTCGCGCCGCACCGTCGATCTCCGCACAGCGCAGCGCCATCTCCGTCACCGGCGTGATGATGCCTTCGGCGAGCAGCCGAAGCTGCTCCTCCACCGGCGCATCCCCAAACTCCGGCCAAGGATGCACGCAGCCATAGCCGCCATCCACGCAGAGCAGCGCTCCCGCAAACACCCGCCGCTGCGAGACGGCATTGAGAGCCGTGCCGCTCTTCAGCAGGTAGTCATGCACATAGATCGAGGGCGTCTCACTCATTGGATCAAGCCTTCGCGAATGCCTGATCGAGATTGAGGCGGTCGATCGTCACGGCACGGGAGCCAGTGGTGGGATCAGGGACCTGACCGCCGTGGAGGCAACGAGTTTCGAGTTTCATGGTGGAAGAGGGAGATGCTAGGCCGTGTTTGAAAACCATATTAGCGTCGAAAAAGGCGTCAGCAAAGTGGCCATCTCGCTCCGTCGAACCGACCGAAGGGAGATAGCCAGCTGTAGGCTGCCCGTAGGGTGGAGCGAAGCGACAGCAAATGAGCAAATGGCTCTCGTTGATACCTGCACGTCCTGGAATTCGTCAACAGCTCAGCCTGCTTCACGCTCAGTTCCTCTCGCGGAGCGAGAGGACTACTTTGCTTCGCCCAGTCGCAGTCCTTGGTTTTCAAACACGCTCTAGCTGACAGTGCCCCAGCGTCAATGCGGCGGCGGCCGTGCGTGACGAAAGCGGCACGCGGCTGTGCTCGCAGGTCGGGCGCAGCCTTGTTTCTTTTGAAGCATGGTCAAACACGCCGCACGCCCCGTTCTCAAGGCCGCCCACGACATCGTCTTCAATCACGTCCATGGCTCCAATCTCATCTACAACTGTGCCTGGGAGGATCCTCGGCTCGACCGCGAGATGCTCCGACTCGATGCCAGCTCGAAGGTCGTCATGATCACCAGCGCAGGCTGCAATGCGCTCGATTACCTGCTCGATGATCCCGCTGAGATTCATGCCATCGACATGAATTTCCGCCAAAACGCCCTGTTGGAGCTCAAAATGGCTCTCATCGCCCGTGGCAACTTCGAGGACCTGTTTGAGATGTTTGGCATCGGCTCGCATCCCTTCCACCAAACCCTCTACCAGGAAGTTCGCGAGACCTTGAGCGAGCCTGCCCGCAAGTTCTGGGACAAGCGCATCACCTTCTTCAATCCGGGCAGCCTGAAGAAATCCTTCTTCTACCACGGCACCTCCGGCCTCGCCGCCTGGGTGATGGGTCAGGCACTGTTCCGCCTGAAGCCAAACATCCGAAACTTCGCCCTCGCTCTGCTCGATGCCAAAACGCTCGATGAGCAGCGCACCGCCTGGGAAATGATCGAGCGGGAAGTGTGGACAGGCTTCATCGACTGGCTCGTGCGCCAGCCCGCCCTCATGACACTGCTCGGGGTGCCACGCCCGCAGATCAAGCTCATCCAGGACAGCTATCCCGGCGGCCTCAGCGGCTATGTGAAGGACAAGATGCGCCATGTTTTCACCGAGCTGCCTGCGGCCGATAACTACTTCTGGCGGGTGTACATCACCGGCAGCTACACGCTGGCCTGCTGCCCGAACTACCTCCGCCGTGAAAACCAAGACGTTCTCCGTGCCCGCGTGAACCGACTGAAGCCCTACACCACCACGATCTCGAATTTCCTCCGCGAGCATCCCGGCGAATACTCCCACTTCATCCTCCTCGACCACCAGGACTGGCTCGCCGCGCATGACACCCAGGCCCTGCGTGAAGAATGGGAACTCATCTTTGCCAATAGCCGTCCTGGCGCCAAGATCCTCATGCGCAGCGCCGGCCTCGAAGTCGATTTCATCCCAGAAGACATCCGCGCCCGCCTCCGCTTCCAGCCTGAAATCACCACGCGGCTGCATCCGCTGGATCGCGTGGGCACCTACGGCAGCACCCACTTTGCCGAAATCCTGCCATGAATGCCGCCACTGCGCCCCACGAAGCACTTCAGGGCTACTACGCTCTCCACGCCCGCATTTACGATGCCACCCGCTGGAGCTTCCTCTTCGGACGCGATGCCATCGTCCAGCGTGCCGCCAGCTTCATCAGCCCGCGCCGCATTCTCGAAGTCGGCTGCGGCACCGGAAGGAACCTTCTGCGTCTCCGCAGGCAGTTTCCAGAAGCCGAGATCACCGGCCTCGACCTCAGCACCGACATGCTCCGTATCGCACGGACCAAGGTGGATGGCGTTAAACTCATCCAGCAATCCTACGACGCCCCAGCGGGCGGTTTTGATCTGATCCTGTGCTCGTATGCCCTGAGCATGTTCAATCCCGGCTGGGATCGTGCCATCGAGACCGCCGCCCAGGATTTGAATCCCGGCGGCATCATCGCCGTGGTCGATTTTTCTCACTCGAACTCGCTCTGGTTTGAGAAGTGGATGCAAAAAAACCACGTGCGCATGCAGGGCCACCTCTGGCCCAAGCTCCGCTCTACCTTCACGCCCCTGAGCGATACCCGTCACCGCGCCTATCTAGGCTGGTGGAATTACGGCATGTTCATCGGCCGCAAGCAGGAAGCTGCGGTGCCACTCACGCGATGAGTTGAATTCTGTGGTCTCACACGAAGGCATAAAGCTCCCCTGAGTTTTTCTGGCCTTTGCGGCTTTGCGCCTTTGCGTGAGACCTACATTTTTCACACAACCGGATCACGAGATACCTAATCAGCCCGGATGTTCACCCAAGCTCTCAGGACCACTCACACGCTCCAAACAGGCCGGATAGTTCGGCGAAGGTCACGGCTCGTGTGAGCCGTGCGTTTTGCGCCGAACACATCCGCCCTACGCGATGAGGCCGAGCTGCTTCAGCGTGGCAGCCAGTTCGTCCACCTTGGCTTTTTCCATGCCCACGAGGGGCAGGCGCAGTTCATCGGAGCAGTGACCGGCTAGGGCCATCGCGGTTTTGATCGGGATGGGATTGGTGGCGAGCTTCAGGAAGGCGGCGAAGAGCGGGTAGTACTTCGCGTGGATCGTGTAGGCGGAGGCGTAATCGCCTTTGAGGGCCAGCTTCACGAGATCACTCATCTGTTTCGGAATGAGGTTCCCGGCCACGCTGACGATGCCGCAACCGCCCACGGACATGAAGGGCAGCGTGAGACCGTCATCGCCGGAGAGGATTTCGAAATCGGCGGGCAGGATCTGCTTCATCTGACTGACCCGTTCGGCATTGCCGCCAGCCTCTTTGATGGAACGAATGTTCGGGCAGCTCTCGGCGAGGCGCACGAGCACATCGAGACCGATCTCGATGCCGCAGCGACCGGGGATGCTGTATAGCATGATCGGCAGCTTGGTGTTGTCCGCGATGGCTTTGAAATGCTGATAAAGGCCCTCGGGCGTGGGCTTGTTGTAGTAGGGAGCTACTTGGAGAGAAGCGGTCGCGCCAGCAGCCTCGGCTTCCTGAGTCAGCTCGATGGCCTCGCGGGTGGAATTCGATCCTGTGCCCGCCATCACGACGCCACGGCCCTTGGCGAACTCCACGGCCAGTTTCACGACCTGCTCATGCTCATCGTGATCCAGCGTGGGCGATTCCCCGGTCGTGCCGCAGGGCACGATGCCCGTCACGCCATTGTCGAACTGAAAATCGACGAGACGTTTGAGCGCGACCTCATCAATTTGGCCGTTCTTAAAAGGGGTGACAATGGCGGTGTGGGTTCCTGCGAACATGGGATGCGGAGGGCGGGAGGGAGTCTTTGGGACTGAAAACTGAAAATTGGAAACTGAAAATTGGAAATTGTCGCTCAGCGGTGGACGCGTTTGACCGGGGCGTTGGCTTTCGCCGTGACGATGGATGCCCCAATGATGTTCATCAGTTCGCTACACTCCTCGATGAGAGGATTGAGCCGCGTCTTCTTCATCGAAGCCGTTTTGGCGGTCAATTTCAGCCAGATGCGGGTTTCACGCCGTTCCTTCAGCACGATGCCCCGCTTGTGGGTGAAATCATTCCGACTCTCCGCTGCGCAGGCTTCCGCATAATTGGGCGCGGTCGAGGTGCCGCAGCGGATCATCTGCCCGGCGATGTGCCTGCCGGTCTTGCTATCCGGCAGCGCCTCCACCAACGAACAAATTCGAGCCGCGAACTCCAGAAAACGCTCCTCCATGGCCTCCGCCAGCTCCAGCGATGACTTCGTGGCATTCATACCCATTTTCAGTTTTCAGTTCTCAGTTTCCAATTTTCAGTCCTGGGAAGCCTCCGCTCAAATCGAGACGCTTCCTGTAAACACAAAGTCCGCCGGACCAAACAGCGTCACATTGGTGTACTCGCTCTTGTTTGGCTCTTCAAAGCCCACTCGAAGGGTATCGCCGCCTTTCACGAGCACGCTCACGGGGCTGGAGGCACCCGTCAGCTCATGGTGAATCAAGGCACAAGCCACCATGCCGGTGCCGCAGGCCAGGGTTTCATCTTCCACACCGCGCTCATAGGTGCGGATGGCGATGCTGCCAGGGGCCAGCACCTTGGCAAAGTTCGCGTTCGTGCCCTTCGGCTTGAAGGCCTCGTGGTAGCGCAGCCCCGCGCCCCATTCGCGGACGGGCACAGTTTGGAGATCTTCGACGAAAACGACCGCATGAGGCACGCCCGTGTTCACGCTGTGGACAGTCAAATCGGTGCCGGCCACCGGCAGCGCCTGCGCCAGCTTCAAACCGTGCGGGGCGCTCATGTTGATACGCACCTGACCGGCCTCGAATTCAGCGCTGATCATGCCCGCGAGCGTTTCAAAGCGAATCTTGGTCAGCGAGTCACCGTGCAGATGGTTCACGAAGCGGCCAAAGCACCGCGCCCCATTGCCACACATCTCCGCCTCGCCGCCGTCGGCGTTGTAGTAGCGCATTTTGAAGTCACCACCCTCGGTGGCAGGCTCCACGCAGAGAAGGCCATCCGCGCCGATGCCGCGATGGCGGTCACACAGCTTCTCGATCTGCTCCTGGGTGAGAGAGAGCTTCAGGTCGCGATTGTCCAGCATAACGAAGTCATTGCCGGCACCGTTCATTTTGGTGAATTGGAGGGTCATGGAAGGGGCGAGACAGAGATGATTTTGGCCCGGAAGTCAAACGCAGGCCTTCGAGGTGTTGCGCCGTGGCCGCCGCGAGGCATGGAATGCGCCTCCAGCCATGCCTGCCACCGCATCACGACTCTCGCACTTCACCGAATCCGTCATCCGCGCCATGACGCGGCTTTCAAACCAGCACGGAGCCATCAATCTCTCCCAGGGCTTCCCCGATTTCGATCCACCGGAGCCCGTGCTCGCCGCGCTGGAGAAGGCCACGCGAGGCCCCTTTCACCAATACGCCGTGACCTGGGGTGCCCCGCGCTTTCGCCAAGCACTGGCCGCCAAAATCACCCGCTGCTCCGATGTCCCCGTCGATCCTGATCAAAACCTCGTCGTCACCTGCGGCAGCACGGAGGCCATGATGTGCGCAATGATGACCTGCTGCAATCCGGGCGATAAGGTCATCATCTTCTCCCCCTTCTACGAAAACTACGGCGCAGACGCCATCCTCAGCGGTGCCGAGCCCATCTATGTGCCGCTGCGGCCGCCGCACTTCGGCTTTGATCCCGATGAACTGGCCCGCGCCTTTGCCAGCGGAGCCAAAGCCATCATCGTCTGCAATCCCTCGAATCCCACCGGCAAGGTTTTCACGCGTGCGGAACTCCAGTTCATCCTCGACCTCGCCGAGAAGCACGATGCCTTCGTCATCACCGATGAACCCTACGAGCACATCGTCTATGCCCCGCATGAGCACGTTTACATGAACTCCCTCCCCGGTGCCGCCGACCGCGTCATCGTGTGCAATTCGCTGTCGAAGACCTACTCCATCACCGGCTGGCGCCTCGGCTACGTCCACGCCGCACCGCACATCATCGCCCAGGCACGGAAGGTGCATGACTTCCTCACCGTGGGGGCCGCCGCGCCGCTTCAGGAGGCGGCCATCGCGGGTCTCGAACTGCCCGCCAGCTACTACGCCGGCCTCCAGGCCACCTACACCGCGAAGCGGGATGTCTTCCTCACCCACCTCCGCCGCACCGGCCTGCCCTTCACCGAGCCGCAGGGCGCCTACTATGTGCTGCTCGACATCTCGTCGCTCGGCTTTCCCACCGATACCGAAGCCACCGAGTGGTTCATCCGCGAAATCGGCGTGGCTGGCGTCCCTGGCAGCAGCTTTTTCCGCGAGCCGGAGCATCGCTTCATCCGTTTCCACTTCGCCAAGAAAGAAGAAACGCTGCATGCGGCAGGCGAGAAGCTGGCGGCGCTAGCCAATCATCCACGCCGGGCTTGAGCGTTCTTCAAATCAACCTTCGCGCATTCCGCAGGCCATCGGCCGTCATCACGGCCTGATGGCGGGAAGCCACCATGAAGTCGAGGTAGTTCTGCCACTGCATGGGACGCAGCGAGGCGAGGCCGAGAGCACGGCGACTGTAGCCGTAATCGGCGATCTCCCAGCCGAACTCCGAATGGCGGTTCCGGTACTCCTGGCGGTGAATCCAAGCACCGAACTCATCCTTGCGCCAAACCTCGGGATCATTGCCTGGCACGGTCTGCGCCAGCGCCCACACGCTGCGCACGATGTCGGCATCGTAGCCTTCGATGATGTCCTCGTCGGACCTCATTTGCCCAAGGCCTGGCTTTTCTCGGTGGAGGCCCGCACCGCCTGGATGAGAGCGTTGCGAAGACCATGCTTTTCGAGTTGTTCCAAAGCGGCTATCGTGGTGCCGCCAGGGCTGGTGACCTCATCACGCAGCACGGCAGGATGCTTGCCCGTTTGCAAAACCATCTGCGCCGCACCGGTCACGGTTTGAGCAGCGAGGCGCAGCGCAGCAGCGCGGGGCAAGCCCATCAGCACACCGCCATCGGCGAGGGCTTCGATCACCGTATAAATATAAGCCGGACCGCTGCCGCTGAGACCCGTGACGGCATCGAGGAGCTTCTCCGACACCTCATCGGCGGTGCCGACGGCACCGAGCAGTTTCGAGGTCAGCTCGGCATCCTCGGCGGTGGCATAAAGACCACGCGAAAATCCAGCCGCACCAGCTCCCACGAGCGCGGGCGTGTTTGGCATGGTGCGAATGACACGCTGACCTTCACCGAGCCAGCTCTCGAGTTTCGCGAGGGCAATGCCCGCCGCGATGCTGAGGTAGAGCGGACGGTTTTTGGCCTTCCCGAGGCTCACACACAGTTTTTCCATGTCCCCCGGCTTCACGGCGAGAATGACCACATCGGAGACTTCAGCCACTTTGAGTGCTGTTTCGGCCTTGGTCCGGCATTTGAGGCCTTCTTGCAGTGCTTTCACGGCCGCAGGCACCGCATCGCAAAGCGCCACGCTCACGTTTTTTGATCCGAGGGCCGATTCAATGCCGCGCAGCAGTGCTCCGCCCATTTTTCCGCATCCGATGAGTCCAATTTTCAACATAGGACGGCGATTGTGCGGGCGGGTGACGCTTCGCGCAAGCCTGCATTGCCACCATCACGGGAAGGATGTGATTGCGATCAAACCAGCGTGAAGCTACTCTGCGCTGTCATGAAACGATTCCTGCTCGCCACCGCCGCTTCCCTTCTCTGCACGCTCTCGACCTTCGCTGGCACACCTGCCGCCGCGCCGACCATCGCTTCCTCGATCAATCCATGGGATCGCCATGCGGTGGATTTCGAGACCGGCATGCTGTGGAAGATCGGCGGAGACACACCACTGGGCTACCGCATCGTGCCCTTCATGGTCTCCTGGCGTTCCCCTCGCGTCATCGGCCACGATTTTGACAACGGCGCCGCCCTCATCGTGCGCAATCGCCTCACCTTCATGGCGAACTGGTTCGAAACCGGCGCGGAAAACCGCTACCTCGGCATCGCGGGCGCTCCCTCCATCGAACTGTGGTCGCCCTGCAAATGCTGGGCGCTGTTTGGCTCCATCGGCGGCGGCATCGGCCTGGTGGATTCGCAGGGCGTGGTCGGCGGCCAGGGCCGTGACCTTACCTTGAACTGGTTCGGCCAGCTCGGTGTGGAGCATCGCCTCAATGACCATCTCTCGCTGCGTGTGAGCAGCTACTTCCAGCATCACTCCAATGGTGGAGCCACGAATCCGAATCCCGGCCTGAACTCCCTCGGTGCCCTCGTTGGCCTCGGCTGGACGTTCTAAACCTCACTCAAACAGCTCCATCTGCCCGCTGGGATCGCGCGGACGTCGAAAATGCTCCGTGGTGGGATCAGGTCGGCGATGGAGCATGCCAGCGCGGCGCAGGCTGCTCTTAAAGAGGGCCGCGATCTGCTGACTCCAGATGCCTTCGCCTTTCAGCCGCGTGCCGAAATCCCCATGTGACATGGTTTTGCCCTGGGTCTCGGCGATGCGTCCTAGGATTTTGTCCTTCGAACCAGGAAAGTGCTCATCGAGCCACGCGGCAAAGATGTCCTTCACGGCAAAGGGCAGCCGCACGACGGTGTAACCGGCGAATTGCGCTCCAGCAGCCTTCGCAGCCTCGATGATCTTCGGGATCTCACTGTCGTTGAGGCCCGGGATGATCGGCGCCGAACTCACGCCGACGGGAATGCCAGCCGCAGCGAGCGTGCGAATGGCCTCCAGACGCATCGCGGGGCTGGAGGCGCGGGGTTCCAGCTTGCGGGCCAGCTCAGGATCGAGCGTGGTGATGGAGATGTAGGCGGCGGTGGCTTGGTACTTCGCCAGTTCACTCAGCAGATCGGTATCGCGGGTGATGAGATGGTTCTTCGTGATGAGCACGACCGGGTGCCGGGCCTCGGCGAGCACTTCGAGGCAACTGCGGGTGATGCGGAGACGCTTCTCGGCCGGCTGATAGGGATCGGTGACACCACTGAGGGAGAGCGTGCAGGGTTTGTAGCCGGGCTTCAGCAGTTCCGCACGCAGCAGCGCGGCGGCGTTTTCCTTCACCATGATGCGGCTTTCAAAGTCGATGCCGGAGGAAAAGCCGAGGTATTCATGCGTGGGCCGGGCGTAGCAGTAGGCGCAGCCATGCTCGCAGCCTCGGTAGGGATTCAAGCTGGCCTCAAAGGGCAGATCGGGGCTGCTGTGACGGGAGATGATGGTGCTGGAGTGGTCGATGAAGAACTTCGTCAGCACCCGCTCCGGCGCTTCGCCCGGATCATACTCGACATGCATCTGCGCGAAGCGCTGATCCGGGTTCACGGCAGCGCCGCGACCTCGGGGAGCAGTTGTCTTCGCATCGGGCATGACGCGGACAGGACATCGGAAAGCGAGCCTGAAAACGACAAATCAGCCTCTTTTCACATCGCCGCGTGGCAGCAACTCGGCACCTCGGTGCTGCCGAAGTCGAGCGTGTCACGCAGCCGCCAGGCGAGGATGATGGCGGTGACGAGGGCGAGCCCACGCTGGAGTTTTCGCATCGTGGCAGGCTGGAGTCGGCCACCGAGCCAGTGAAGCTGGGTTTGCGCCAGCCAGAGCAGCGGCAGGGTGCCGAGACCAAAGGCCATCGCGAACTCCGCGCCGCGTGACGCACTACCATTGGCCATCGCGAGGGCAAACATCATGTAAAGCGGTCCACACGGAAGCAGCGGCGTGGCAAAACCGAGCAAGCCAGCACGCAGCGTGCTCTTCATTTTGAAAGCGGCCGTCTGCACTCGCCGCAATCGAGAACTCAAAAAGGCGGGCTTGGGCAGCCACACATCCAAACCCATGCCCACGATGGCAAAGGCCAGCACCAGCAACCACGGCAGCACAATGCCTGCCCCATGCTGAAAGAAGGAAAGCGGCATCGTGCCGATGGTGCCTGCCAGTGCCCCGACGAGGCCATAGGCCAGCAGACGGCCTCCATGATACAGCGCCGTGCTCCGCATGAAGCCTCCGTCTTTGGCGGAAATGGCCCAGGAGCACGAGAGCGGACCGCACATGCCCACGCAGTGGACGCTGGTCACGATCCCAGCGAGGAAAGCGGCGGCGCTGGTATCGATTTGCATCATGGCTTGGCTTCTTGCAGATGCTTCAGCGGCACCGTTTCAGGCTGATTGTTCATGGCGATGTAAAACAAGGCGCTCCAGGCGGAGAAGAGCATCACAAAGGCAGCGACGACGAAAAGCCATGGGCGACGGCCCAAAAAGCCGGGGGCGTTACTGCTGGAGGTATTGTTTGGGGTCGAGGTAGTCATTGGATTTGAGGCGGTTATCAGGCCCGGCGAATTCGAAGGGCTTGGTGGTGTATGTTTTTCCGTCTTTCGTATCGGTGAGGCGGACGCTGATTTTGAAGGGTTCCTTGAAGTTACCCTCCAGCATCGTGATCATGAGCGGCTTCAATTCCTCGCCCTGGGCCGGGATGGTAATCGGCAGGTCCGCACCTGCGGCGGTGAGGCCGGGAGGCAGCTCGCCCTCCATGTGGAAGGTGAAGGTGCGTGGCTCGCTGCGCTTGTTGATCAGCCGCATGAGGAACTGGTTCCGTAGCTCACCGTTCGCCACATAGTAGGGAGAGCCTTGCATGCGCAGCACATTGGCTCGCAGTGGCTCGATGCGGCTGGCCGCAAAGGCAAAGGCCGCCACGCCGGCAAACAGCAGGAAGGTGTAGAAAAGGATGCGAGGCCTGATGAACTTCGTCTTGCCGCCCTCAAAGGCCACGAGCGAATCGTAGCGCACCAGCCCGGGCTTGCGGCCGAGCTTCGTCATGATCGTATCACACGCATCCACACAGGCGGCGCAGCCGATGCACTCAAGCTGGAGGCCATTGCGAATGTCGATGCCTGTGGGGCATACCTGCACGCAGCGGGTGCAGTTCACGCAATCACCCGCTCCGGTCGTGCCGGCCTTTCCGCGTGGCTCGCCGCGTGTTTTGTCATACCCGATGATGACGGTGTGATCATCACTCAGGGCGGACTGCATGCGACCATACGGGCACATGATCACGCAGAACTGCTCACGAAACCAGCTAAACGACCCGTAAAGCCCGGCGGTGAGAAACATCACCACGCCAAACGCCGTCGTATTCGCCGTGGGCGAGTGATGCATCATGTCATACAGCCCTTTGATCGAGACAAAGTAACTCAGGAAGATGTGGGCGATCACCAGCGAGGTGAAAACATACGCGCCGTGCTTCAAAACACGCTTCGTGATCTTCGACGACGTCCACGGAGCCGCATCTAGCTTCCTCCGGGCCGCCGCATCGCCATCGATCAGCCGCTCGATCCGGCGGTAGATGTGCTCCAGGAACACCGTGTAAGGGCAGGCCCACCCGCACCACACACGCCCAAACAACGCCGTCACATAAAACAGTGAGAAACCGATCCCCGTGACGAGAAAGAAGCCCACCCACAGGTCCTGCACCGCCAGCGTCAGGCCCATGAAATGGAAGCGGCGATTCAGCACATCGAGAAACACCGCCGGAAAGCCGTTCACCGGAATCCACGGCAGCGCCACATACACGATGAGTAGCAGCAGGGCGAACCAGCGTCGCCCACGCGAAAACTTCCCGCTCACATCAGCCGGGTGCAGTGTTCTTTTGCTCCCATCTTGATTGATGGAGCCAAGGGAAACCAAATTGGGCGCGTTCATTCCTGCCCTCACCATGGCGAGCTACCCTCCCCCTTCTCACCTCCCCTTGCGCAGGCCTCACAGGATCTTGCGCTGGAACCCTGCACCCAATCAAGCCCAGCTACGTCAACGACACCCCCGAAGCCCAAGAGAAGCTCCAGGACTGCTCCGCCCTCACCACCCACACCACCCTCTGCGAAGGCCACCTCCCCGTAACCCTCAGCCTCCACCTCCCCAACGGCAAACGCCTCGCCAGCACGACGGATTGGCCCAAGTTTCAGGAACGCGAATGGCCCAAGCATCGCCAAGCCGTGGCGAAGAAGTTTTCGGGCGTGCTGTGGAGGTAGATCAGATGATTGAAGCCTGGGTGATTGCCCCAGGCCCAACTACTCAGATATATAGAACGTCGTCACGTCGCGTCTCGGAAACTCGGCTTTGGCCAAATTCACCCACTTACCCTGATTTTCCTCGAATTTGACATGCCAGTAGTGCCTGTCCTCTAAGACGGTCTGGTTCATCGTCGGTAGCCACGCATCGAAGGTGGCGAAGGGAATCAAAAGCAGCTCGTTCTCGGAACCGCAGGGAAAAGCCACGTAGGCTTTCTCATACAGTGCAAGCGCATCTCTTTGCCCCGGATGAAATGCAAACCAGTATCCCTGATTGCCTGGGTTTTGGTAGAGGCGTGACATGCCACAATACACTCCGATTTTCCCATCGGCTGAGGCATGAATCGCTGTTGAACGCTTCATCAGTGGAGTCTGGAGCACCTTCGACAACCTTTCAAAACAAGCGGGCCTGAAATTCACTGGGGTAAACTTCTTGGCTGAATCTTCGTCAGATTCGCCAACATCTCCTGACGACTCCAATTGTTCGTCCTTCGTCGCCTCATTTGTCGTTGTGAACACAAGATCAATGATTCCATCCACGCGAGTGTATTCATTGGGCTGCAGAATGCTCCGCACGCGTTCAAGAATTGCCGGATCATCCATGCTTTCACGTAGCTTGAGAAGCCTCGTTAAGGCATCGACGCCGATCAGGCGTATGTCCCATGCATGCTTTGATCCTCGCACTTGAGATTCAAAGTCATCCGTTTTGGATCGACCAACTACGTATAGGATTGAAGAACTGGTTTCCCTAACCTTGCCCTGCTCAATTAGTTTCCGACGATATGATACTGGTGTCTCCAATGATATTTGGTATGCGTCCGTGGTTTTCACCTCGGTGACCAAAGCGATGCCAGTCTTAGTCGTCCAGAGACCATCATGTCCAATTTGATTGGGAACTCCGCGATAGCGACCAAACTCCACATCAAAGCCCAAGCGCTTTCCGATCTGGTTCACGATATCTTGTAGAACGAAGCCACTCTCTGGGAATGGCTGCTCCAAGCATTGATCGGCATATTTTATCAGCGTGTCGGAATCAATCTGGTCAAGGAATTCGCGGAACTCAGCACACGTGGAGCTTTCATCACGTAGTTTCCCATCGCCAGCAAATGCAACTATTTGCTGAACGGTTCGCGTTTTAAACTCGTCAGGCTGGGATTTCCAAAGATTTAAGAGAGGCATGTTTGTGGTGCGATAGAGGGCTAAACGTTGGTCGAAAGCGCTACAGGATCTCAGCGGCGCTCCATTCGTCGATCTTCTGCTTCAGCAGCTCTTTCGAAGGCAGGTAAAGTTGATACTCCTTTGCGTGGATGTTGGCATCTTTCGGCAGGGTGAGCTCGACGACGGTCTTTTTGGCGGATTTGCATAGAAGGAGACCGATGGTGGGGTTTTCGTCGGGGAGCTTCACCTCACGGTCGTAGTAGTTCACATACATCTGCATCTGACCGAGGTCTTGATGCGTCGCTTTGTCCAATTTGAGGTCGATGATGACGTAGCAACGGAGGAGGCGATTGTAGAACACCAAATCGACGAAGTAGTGGTCCTCATCGAACGTGAAGCGTTTCTGCCGGGCCTCGAACAGGAAGCCTTGGCCGAGTTCGAGAAGGAAATGCTCCAGCCGGTCGATGATGGCCTGCTCCAGGTCCGTCTCGGAGTAGCCGGATTTTTCCTCCAGGCCTAAAAACTCAAGCACCAGCGGCTCCTTCAACAAATCCTCCGGCCTGACGATGACCTGCCCTTCCTTGGCGAGCTTGCGGATGCCTGCCTTGTCCCGGCTAAGCGCCAGCCGCTCGTAAAGGCAGGAGGCCTTCTGGCGCTTCAGTTCCGGCACGGACCATCCGGCATTCGTGGCCTCGATCTCGTAGAAGCTGCGTTCGTCCGGGTCTTTGATCGTCAGGAGCAGGACGTAGTGCGACCAGCTCATAGTGAAGGGATTTCCCAATTTCCGAGAAGCCTTCTCGGAAATTGCCAATTGGTCAGACGGCGTCTGACCTTTTTGGAGTTCTCCAGATTTCCCAATAGGCTGTTGGGCAATTTCATGGGTGCCTGATTTGCCCACAGGCTGTTGGCGAATCTTTGTGTTGCTGGATTTTCCAGACAGTGTCTGAAAAATCTCGGGAGCGACCAATTTCGCAACAGACTGCTGCGAAATCCCTCCGTTTTCCAATTGTCCAATAGGCTGTTGGAAATTTCCGAGACGGCTTCTCGGAAATTCGGCAACGCGGTCTTTCCACATCAGAAAGAAGCGTCTCATGTTGGACAGATTGTCCTCTGAGAATCCCTTTCCGAACTCAGCTTTGAGCCGCGCTGAAAGCTCCTTCAACAACTCAGAGCCATACGCCGCCCTTTTCGCGCCTTTTTGCTCGTGCTCGACGATGCGGCGGCCGATTTCGAAGTTGGTCATCACCTGGAAGGTGTCCACGACGGTGGCGACACCGCGCCGGGCGCTCTGGATGAGCTGGCGGACCTCGGTGACGAGGGTGGTGAGGCCGTCCGGCTTGGATTTGGCCGGGGTGCTGGCTTTCTGGATGGCGGGCTTCTTTTTCATCACGCGGTGCAGACTACGCCGGAAGGCGGGAAGTTGGCAAGATGCGGATTGAAGGTGGAGAGCTCGATCCATCTCGTCTTCGACCATTCTGCCTCTAGGCCGTATTCCACTCGCCAGATCATCCTTGTTGCTGCCTCCAGTTGAGTCCAAAGGAGGGCGGATGAACGCATTCTTCAATGATTTGGGCCGTCAGGTGCTGGCGCAGTGGAAAAAGGTGAACTTCTCGCTGGAGAAATTCCCGGCCATCGCCCGCAAAGCTCTCGAAGCTCGCCCGCCGAGCAAGCACGTCGCTCTGCCGGAGCTGATGCGGGAGTATCTGCTCAATGATGAGCAGCCGCTCCAGTCCATGTCCGGCTTTGGACAGCCAGAACTCATCGCCTACGAGCACCCGCGTTTTTACATCCAACTGCTCTTCTGGCTCGATGGCACCACGGACATTCATCAGCACGAGTTCTCCGGCGCGTTTCACGTCATGCACGGATCGAGCATCCACGCTCACTACACCTTTGAAAATGCCCGGAGCGTCACGCCGCATCTGCGCCTGGGAGATGTGCGCATGAAGCAGATCGAGCTACTCGAAACTGGCCGCACCGTGCCCATCGTCTCCGGGCAAAGCTGCATCCACTCCCTCTTCCATCTCGATAGCCCGTCCGTCACCGTCGTCCTGCGAACGCACAATGACCCTGGCACCGGCCCGCAGTTCAACTACCTGCCGCCCCACCTCGCGGTGGACCCCATGCACGCGGACACGCTCACCATGCGCCGGAAGCAATTGCTCGACGTGCTGGAGCAGGGCGATGACCCCGCTTATGCCGGCCTCGTGAAGGAGATGCTCGGCACGCTCGATTTCGAGCGCGGCTTTTTCATTCTCCAGCACAGCATGGCCGCCCTGCGGGATCGCGGCGAGTGGCACGCCGCCTTGAAGCTTTTCCGCCAGCGCCACGGCCAACTCGCCACGGGTGTACAGGCCACTCTCGAAGAAGGTGTGCGCCGTGATCTCATCAAAAACATGCGCAGCACCATCGCTGCGCCGGAGCACCGCTTCTTCCTCGCCCTGCTCATGAATGCCCCCACGCGTGCGGACCTCCTCACGCTCGTGAAACGCCGCTACCCGAAGCCCGCGCCAGTGGAGACCGTGATGCGCTGGGCACAAGAACTCGCCGTCCTCACCGAAGACAGCGTGGAACTCCTCGATGCCGCCTTCCCCGCCACACTTGATGCCGAGCTGGAAGACCAGCCGGAAATCTTCCTCAGCGCCCTGCGCTACTTCCTTTCCGGCAGCAAAAGTCTCCCACCGGCCCTCCGTGGCCAGCCTCCCGCCGTGATCCAAGAACTGCACCAAGCCTTCGCCGCATCCACGCTGGGCATGCTGGTGGTTTGAAGCCCCTCTACCTGCCTCCACGATAACTCTGCGCCAGCACTTCACCGAGCTTCAGCACGCCTGCGGTATCGAGCACGAGCTTCTCACGCTGCGATGGCAAATCGAAGGCTTTGATGTGAATGAAGGCTGGATCGGCCGCCGCAATGGCGGCGAGATCAGCGGTGATGTCGAGGTTGCTGAGCCCTTTTTGATCCGGCGGCGGTTGTTGGCTCACGAACCAGTTCAACGAAGGCATCGCCAAATCCACGCGACTCTGCGCGACGGTCGATTGCAGCCACTTCGCGGCTTGTTGGCGATAGGGGCCGAAGGCCATGTCATTCTCGCCAGCATGATAAAAAATACCTGCTAGCTCCACCGTGTGGCCTTGATCCTTCAGCTCCTGCATCGCGCTGCGCACGAAAGCGATGAACGCCGGATAAACATGCATGTCCTTGGCCGTCGTGCCCTCGGGCGTCCAGTCATTCATCTGCGTGCCGCTGTGCGTGAACTTGGCAATAGCGATGTGGCCCTTCTCCGTGGCTCGCAACGTCTTCGCGAAGCTCAATTCCGGCCCAAAGGTGTCGTAAGCACCCGCAGGACCGAGCGGCTCCCAATCCTCTGAGGTCTTGAAGCCGCCACCGAGGCTGTATTTGAAGGCGATTTGTTCATCATCGCCGGCCGCCGGGCCGAGTTCTTGTTTGAAAGCACGCTCGCCCTCCATGTTGCGATGTCCGGCGAGAATGAAAAGCTTCACCGCGCTGCCCTTGGCATATGGCCAGGCATTGAGCGGCCTGTCGGTGCCAGTTTGGATACCGAGCGTGCGCAGATACGCGTCTGCATGATTAACGCCGTGCTCGAGCTGCCCGAGCGTGCCGTAGTGATAGTGCAGCCCCGCCTCGCCGCCGATCTCTACCGCATCGTGCGAGGTGGGCACGTAGTCCACGAGCGGGTCCGCGTCTGCGACGGCTTTTTGCGCCGTGCGGATGGCGTGCATGTTGTCGCGGTTATCCATGCCCCAAATCGTCTTCGTGCAAAGCTCGCCGAGGTAGAAGCGCAGGTTCGGCAGCTTCAAATCGCGACGCCAGCAAGCGATGAAGTTCTTCAAGTTCGCCGCGTAGACCGGTTTGAAGGCCTTGTCGAACATGTCGTTCTCACCCTGATGCCACACGAAGCCTTCAATGCGATAGGCGATCTTCTTTCGATCCAGTTCGGCCAGCGTCACACGCACATGATCGAGGGCCAGCGGGTAAAGCTTGAAGCCGTCCGGCGTGTCCGGATTCCAGTCTTTGCCCAACGTGGTGCCGCCCGAGGCCACTTTGATCACCGCGATGGGTGCTTCGATGCTATGCGACACCTTTTTGGCAAAGCTCAGCTCCGGGCCGAAGTAGTCACGCGTCGGCTGCATCGGAATCCAGCCTTCCGAGGTCTCCATGTTCTCACGCCCAAGCTTGTAGGAGAACAACACTTTCGCCTGCGGCTGATCCAGTCCCGCAAACGGCGGGAAGCGATGGATGTCCTTCACCCTCGAATGCGTGCCCACCATGTTCGACTGCCCCGCAAAGATGAAAACGCGGAGAGTTTTCGCGTCATCGCTGCGGGCAATGACGGCGGCGAACCAGAGGAATATGAAGACTCGATGAATCATGGCTAAACAGGATGGATGCTACTGGATGCGCACGAGAGCAGGCGACTCCGTGCTCGATTCGATGGCCTTGATGGTATCGCGGACGCATTCGGCCTTCATGAGCATGAGGTTCTTGGGAAAGTCCTTCTCCTCGTTTTCAAAGTAGTCCGCGAGGCGGGCGAGGTCGGGGATGAAAGCCTTGGCGTGGGGGCCATAGCTGAGGAGGGCCTGCATCAGCTCCGGCGTGCGCTTCTGGCTGGCCCAGGGGTTTTGCTCGCGGGCGTATTTCACGCAGGCGTGCATGCCTTCTTCGATGTGATGCTTCGCGAGAAGCTTCAGGCCCTCGACGCAGATCGTGTCGGCAAACATCTCGCCGCTGGGGGCACGCTTGTTAATGGCGGCGAGGATGGCGGGCAGCAGGGGTTTGATCTCCTCCAGCGAGAGATTCCGATACACGGAGCCAATGCTACCACGGGCGCGGCCGTCTTGATTTTGCAATCCGGCACGCACGGCCTTGTAAAGTGCCTCGCGATCAACGCCCTGCAAGGAGCGGCTGAGCAGTCCATCGCGGTTCTCGAAGAGGGCAAAGGTGAAGTAGCGCTGCTGCATGCCGCGCGGGTCGTTTTCGCGGTCCACCTGCGCGAGCAGTTCAAGCATGCGCGGCACGCACTTCATCGCCGGAGCGCCGATACTGGCAAGCGCATCAGCGGCTTTGATGCGGAGCCAGAGGTCTTTGGCTTCGAGCGTCTTCGCCAGCAAATCGACGGCTGGTGCTCCGCGTCCGCGCAAGGCGGCGAGGGCTTGGCAGGCACCGTATTGGGCGTGCAAGTTCTGCGATTCGAGAAGCGGTAGTAAAGACGCGATGGGTGCATCTTTACGACGAGCAAAAGCCATCGCTGCACGCTCACGCACAACGGGAGACCAGCTCCTCAGGCGCTGGAGCAGCTCCTCGTTGCTGAGAGCATCGTAGAAGCTGTGGCGGTCTTTGTTATCCCAGCCGTGTCCATCCAGGATGAGCGCATTCGCGGTGGCAGCATCGAGCGCCGGAGAGGTGATGCGTTTGCCCGTGAGCATGATCTTCTTCAAAGGCATCGCATACGCGAGCAGGTAAGCCCCGGTGCAATCCCAGCCCGCGTAGCTGTCACGATTGTTCTCCGGCGGGCCTTGATGCGGAAAACTGCCATCGTGCTGCCGCGCGAGATCGAAATACCATGCGCCGAACTCCTGCATCCATGCGCCTGTGGCGTGTTGGCCGCCGAGGGCCACGCCGGGCATGGCCCAGAGCATGTTGAAAAAGTTTCCCGTGTGTCCCGTGTCGCGCTCCGGGCCGTGAGAAGCCACGCTCATGTGGGAAAAGAACTTCGAGCCTGCTGGCTCGTCGAGCAGGTTGAAGAGCACTGCGGCCATGCCGCACTTGCCGTTGTCATCATGGTTCTCGATCCACGGATGATGATCACCGTAAGGGATCGCGCCTTTGCCAATATAGAAGCGCAGAAGCCTAGCGCTGCGTTCGATGGCGAGATCCACGGCGGGATCTTTGACGCCTGCGGTGCGAGCCATCACCAGACCGATCGTTAGCGGAATGCCTGGCGAGTTCATCATCCCGTAACCGCCGAGTCGGCCATCTGGCTTGGCAAAGCCATGTCCCCAGGAGCCGACCGCGCTTTGTCCCTGCGCCGATTCCAAAGCGAGTCGTTTCAGGCCCGGTAGCACCGATTGATCGTCGGTAGCGGCCACATACTCGGCCAGCAACATCATCACATAGCCGTAGCGCCAGGTTTGCATGTCCTTGGCTGAGAAGTCGGCTGCCCATTGCGCCTCCTTTTTGATCAAGGGCAGATAGCTGGCATCGCCGCTGGCCAGGAGTGCGAGGGCATTGAGGGAGCGCGTGATGGGCTCGCCGCTTGGGCGATCCATGCGTGCCGCGAGAGCCTTGCAGCCCTGCTCAAGGATGCGCTTCGACTTCACGCAATCAAACGGAGCCGTGGGCGAGTAGCTGCCAAGCACCGGCAGTTTCAAAACGACCTCCTCCGTCTTACCCGCACGCCAGCGAGTGAGCGCGAGTTTGCCGCCACCTGCGTCTGACTCTGCGGCGGTCAGCGCCTTGCCCAACTCCGTGCGAGGATCATATGCAAACGCCTTCCCACCAACTCCAAGCAGCACATCACCCACGGCGAGCACGCTTTCCGCCGGAGAGCCTTTCTCGACCTTCGTGATGCCAATCTGCCGCGCATCAGTGGTCACCATTTTATCGCAATACATCCAGCCGCGAGCGCCAGTAGGACCGAGGTTCCAATCATGCTTGGCATTGGCAGGGATCGTATCGCCACGTGTGAGGTCAGGCATTTTCGCGGGCGGATTTTTACCTTCGGCCATGACAAGGCATGGCGCGGCAAGCAGCGTGAGGAGGAGGCGGTTCGATTTCATGAAGGTGGATTACAAAGTGCTGAGTGGCGACAATGTATCGATATTAGAGCCGTTGGGAGCGTTCCTAACTAGCCGGACATTAGAATGCTGCTCTAGATGTGACCTGATTTGCGCATTTTTACTCGCGAAAGCCTTTCTCGCTTCCGCCTCGTTTGCCGTCGTCTTTGAGCGTGCCGGGTTTCCATTGTTTGGCGATCTCAAGGTCGTCAGCGGCTTGCTCTGTGAGAGCGGTGATGTCCACGAAGCCGAGGCGGTTGTAGAGCGCGGGGACGTAGTGGGCATCGCGGATGGCGGCGTAGTTTTCCCAGTGGGTGAGGGCTTCGGTGAGATGTTGTAAAGATGAAGCATGCTCTTGTTTGTCACTACTGGCATCAAAGAGGGCCAAGGCGCAGGCTCCGCGAATCTTCGCGGCGTAGTAGCGGCCCAGCCATGCGAGAGCCTCACAGTCATGGATGTTTTTTTGGAGTTCGGCATCGCTCTTGGCTGATTCGCGGAGAGGTTCGAGAGAGACGAAGGTTTGTGTGACTGCGGCATCGAGAGCGACGGCGATTTCGAGAGGCGTGGTTTGTTCCATCGGCTGGCGCTTTTTCAGACTCATGCGCCAGTCGCGTATGTTCATCACGTTGGCTCCTGGCATGGTGCTGCCTTCCATGAAGTGCTGTACTGTGTAGAAGCCCTTACCTTTGCTCTTACGATGACTCCAGCAGGCTTCGGGAAACCATTTGAGGTCAATGTCGCCCCAGAAGAAGCGGGTGATCACGGGCATGACTTGCGCGGCACCTTGAAGGGCACGGAAGAGATCGTGCGATGAAGCTCGGGGATGCCTCGCGGCGAGGACTTTTTCGAAATGCGAGTCCGTCAATGAGGGATCGTAAGCGAGACGACCCCAGAGCATGAAGGAATACCATTGCTTCTCCATGACCAGCGGGCGCTTGCCGGGAACGGGGTTGCGATCAAGAAACTCGCGGCCCCAGCAGTAGCCATCGGGGCCCATGTAGAAGCCGGCGACCTTGTCCGGCGGCGGCATGTTGAGGATGTATTCGCGGGCATAGACGGGATCGCCAAAACGGAAGGTGTAGATGTCATCATTGCGCGCGGTGAGCCAGGTGCGACGACCGGGCGCGATGCCATCAAGCAACGGCTGGATGAAGATCGGCTTGGTGATCGAATACATGTGCGCGACGGAATATTTGAAGCTGAAGTCAAAGGTGCACGGGTAGTCTTTGAAGGCGTCGAGGATCTCGCTCTGCGCCGTCCAGTGGAAGCGGTGGATCAGGTTGAAGTCACGATTTGGATCGCTTTTCAGGGCATCGCGCACACCTTCGCCATAAGTGTCCCACAGCCACTTTTCTTTGATCCTGGAATCCATGTCATGCGGCATTCCTTCACCAGCCGTGATGCCCATTCCGCTGAGCAGAGGGTAGGTCTTCACCATCTCGCGGACGCTGGCGCGGAAGTAGGCTTTCGTGATGTCATTGCAGAGGTCGTCGGTGATGCCGTGTTTGCCTTCAGCACCGTAGGTGAAGACGTTCCAGGTGAAGACATATATTTGAATGCCGCGATCGGCTGCCTGTTGCATGACCCAGCGCCAGAACTCGATCTTCTCGTCAATGGTGATCTTTTTCACCACCTCATGGTTCGCGAGCATCTCGGGCCTGACAAAGTCCTCTCCCGAGAAGCTGAACGTGTCATCGAGCTTCGCCTTCGTGCGCCAGACATCATCCAGCGCCACCTCGGGGAACTCGGGGACTTTCACCATGGAGGGGAATGGATGCAGGCTCCAAAGCGAGAGCACGTTGTAGCGATGACGCGCCATGGCATCGAGGTAGTCGATCCAGAATTCGTGCTTCCAGACCTCGGGGATGTTGGCTTGGGCGGCGTCGGAGGAGTCCGTGTAGCTCGGCGTGCGCAGATCGAGTGGGATGTTGAACTTGATGCCGCGCTTGGCGATGTTGGGTTTGTTGTCGGAGCTTTTAAGCGTGTCGAGTGTGCCGATGCGGATGGCTTCGGCGATGTCGAGGCCGCCATACATCGCGCCAGATGTGTCGGCACCGATGACGCGGATTTGGTCACCTTCTCGGATGATGCGATAACTCTGCGCTGCGGCTTTGTCGAGCTTCTCGACGCTGAGAGTGATTTGAGCAGCGGTGGGTTTGGTGCTGGCTTCGCGGCGGATCTCTGCTTCAGCAAACTTACCGGGGCCGCCGGTGGAAGGATCGTTGGTGAGTTCGAGGTGCGCGGCCAAGGCAGAACCAGCAAAAAGGTGGGCGGCAAAAAATGAGACAAGAAGGATTCTGGATGGCAAAAAGCGGGCGGTAAAAGATGAATGACGATTCTCGTTTTTTCCGGATGAGAATTGAGCGGCCGGCAGGGAGGTGGCATGCATTCGGTTAAGGGCGACGGAGTCGAAAGAACATTCTTGGGGAGCTTGGTGAGAAGGGCACGATGTGGGAGGTGGCGGACGTGCTGTTTGGGACGGGGGTCCAGGAGATGGTGGTGAGACTGTCGGTTTGTTCCAAGATCCAGCCGAGGTGAGTGGCGGGCCAGGTGATGGTGAAAGTCGATGGTGAGGGAGTCGCTACAGTGACCGACGAAGGCGGTGGCAGTGTGGCGATCACGGGCGTGGCGGTGGATGGTGTGGACTGCGCGGACTCGTAGCCAGTGAGGTCGGTGGCGGTGACGGTGTAGTAATAGACGTTGCCGTTTTGGAGCGCGGTGTTGGTGTAGCTCGCTGCGCTGAGATTGGTGGCGACAAGTGTGTAAGGGCCGCCTGGTGTGGTGCTGCGATAGACGGTGTAAAAGGAGAAGTCGGCGCTGCTGCTAGCGGTCCACGTGAGTGATACCTGGGTGCTGCCTGCGGTGGTGACGAGGCCGGTGATCGCGGCGGGCCCAGCGTTTTCTACGGGCGCATAGGGCACGATGAAGCGCCATTTGTTTTGATCGATGGTGCTGGTGGTGCTCACCATGCTGAAGACGCCGTTGTCATACTTGAGCCGACGGTTGCCAACGACGGCAGCAGGGTTTTCGATGTAATACCAGCCGTATTGATCAGCCACGAGGCTCCAGCGCACGGCTGTGCCGGTGGTGTGGGCTGGGGCGAAATTGAGCGCACTGCCGGTGTAGCGCAGCAGCCTGCCATCACGCAGGGAAACGATGTGCCACTGGTTCGCGGTGCCGGAGGGGCGGAGCACCCATTGCACCACACTGCTGCCATCGCGGATGAAGCGATTGCCTGGGGCGGTGGAACTGACGGCGTTCTGAAGGCGCTTTCGTTCACCTTTGTTATGAATGAAATAGGGCTTATCGCCGCGCACGGTGTCATCGTTGTCCCAGGCGAAGTATAGCTCGCCAAACGCAGTGGGCGTGGAGCCATCGGCTTGAAACGCATTGGAGCGCGGGCCGACAGTGTCCCAGGGATTGGTTGGCTCAGGAAAGCTGGCATCGGCAGTGAAAAGGAACAGCGAGAAATGGCGCAGCCACGGGAGGGACTCGGCGCGCCACATGAACTCGGCGAGCCAGTTGTAGTTGTCCTCCTCCGTCCAGGTTTGGTTGCCATTCCAGTCCACCGTGGAAAACTCGGTGAGCCATATCGGGCGATTCCAGGCATTGTATTCGGCTTCCAGCTCATCGATGAATCCTTGTGGGTTACCGCTGCTGGGAGTGGGGTATTTGTGCGTGGCGACGACATCCATGCGGTAGCCGAGTGCGAGCGCTTGCGTCATGAAACCGTCCATCCAGGCATTGCCGGGATTCACCGTCACCGGACTGACCAACGGCATGTTCGTGCGCTCCAGTCGCGGCCACAGCGTGATCGCCTGCTCGACCGTGAGATTCGCCTGATCCGCGCCATCAGGTTCATTGAAGCCGAGGACGTGCATCGCCCTGTCGTCACGCTTCCAGGCTGGCACAAGCTGCTCCAGCGTGTTCCAATTGAAATTGCCCCACTGCATCGGATGGAAGACGAAGCTGCTCGGCACGCCGGTGCTGTTGGTGCGGCCCCAGTTGTAGCCCCAATCACCTTTGATATCCGCAAGCCTGTTGATGTAGCCCGCCAGGCCCTTCTTCGGGTAATGCGTTTGATGCGCGAAGCGCCAATGCTGAGTGGTGCTGCCATCCATCACCTCTTGCACGAGACCGGTGCCCGCTGCGGTCGCACCCGCCGCCGTGTCCACGACGAGGCCGCTCCAGTCATTCACGAGGTAAAAGTCCGTGCCGTCCACAGAGACACGCCGCCAGTTTTGATGCGGCATGGCCGTGTAGTTTTGATCAACCAAGGCCGCACCGGCGGTTGTGGTCAGTGCCGCCCCAGCGAGGCATTTTCCCGTGCTGCGATTGCGCAGGCGATAGGTGTTCGTGCCGACATTGAGCAGCATTTGATACTGACTGAGTTCGGCGTCGAGCGTGCCGGGATCAAGCACCGGAGCGGTGCCATTCACCGCCATCGGCAGACTGGCCGCACGATTGATCACCTGGTAGAGGCCGTTGTTGTAGTCCTCGAACTTCTGCGTCGGCGGTGCCGCAGCAATCACATCCTGGCCAAGCACATACCCCGCTCCGCCATTGGCCGGGAAGAGGCACAGCTCACGCACCGCGCTGGTGGATGGATTGTTAAACGTTAGCCGCACCTGCGAGGTTGTCGGCGGGGTGGTGAAGGTGATGACGCGCGCCGCGCTGGTGTTTCCCGTGATCACGCCACCGGGGATGTCCACCCACGCTGTACCATTCCAGGATTGTAGTGTGAAATTCGCGAGCGGCGCGATGCTGCCATCGCCGGAGTAAAGATGCGCACTGCCGATTTTCGACGTGAGGCGCAGATCAATGTCGAGCGTGTTCGTGCCGACGGTGCTCGTTTGCCACTTCGAGGTGCTGTGCACAAAGCCATCCACCGCGAGCTTTGCATAGTTTGTGCCGTTCACCGCGCTGGCCACGGCGGGACGTTGCTTGGCCACATTCAGCTCGACGTCCGTGCCGATCGGGTAGCCAAGCTCGGTGCCCGTGCCAGGGTCAGGATTCGGGCGGAACAAGGCGAACTCCTTCACGCGGTGCGTGTTGTTTCCAGCCGCATAAAAGCGAAACCGGCTCGAAGTCACCCCACTGCTGAAGATGACGTTCACCTCCGTCGCCGTATTGCCCGTGACACTTGACCCCGGCGCGTCTACCCAGGCTCCGCCGGAGAAGTATTGCACCTTGAAGCTCGCCGGGGCGGAGCCGTCGTCGATGCCCAAATAGATGTGAGCACTGCGGACGGTGATGGTCACCGGCAGCGACACCTCCGCCGAGTGCGGCCCCGTGACGTTGGCACTGCGCCAACTGTTCTCATTCCCCGCCACACCATCTGCCGCGTAGTCGGCGATGTAGTTTCCATTCTCTGAAGAAGCGATCACATCCTGATACTTCGCCACGTTCAACCGCCTCGCTTTAGCGGGTAACGCTCCGGAGACCGTGCCCGACACGCTCAACCGAGCCCCCGTGAAGGCCTCATAAGCCAGCGTGCCGATCTTGAAGTTGATCGAACCGTTCCCACCTACATTCGACGGCGTGACAGCGACTTGAAAGTTCGTCGCCGTGATGTTCAGCGTGGCCGTTAGTGGCGTGTCAAAAATGCAGGCATACTCCCCAGCGGAGTTGTAGGTAAAGCCGACCGTCGCCGATCCGATCAAGACGTCATCCGTGCCACCCGTGACACCATCTGCACCGAGATAGGTGAAGCTCACGATGACACTCGTGGCATCATTTGATGAAACCGCCGTCGAAGTCGCAAACCCCAGCCCGGTGATATTCACCGTCGTTATCCCCTGATTCGCTGTGAGCAACCCTGCAAAGCTCCTCGTGTAGGTTCCGGTGTTCGGCTGATTCACCAGCGCATCCGATCCGCCTGGCGCTGCATCATCCACAAAGAACGTCGGCCCCAGCAGCGTGGTGACATCCGCTTTGACGATCGAAGCAGCGTGGGTCAAACCGCTGCTTAGGCTCAGAAAAAAGAAGAGAAAACAAAAGTTGCGCGTCGCTGTCATGGTCAAGGTGGGAGCCAGTCTAGTCAGAAATGGACGCCGATGTCGAGAGTTTCAGAGAGGCCGACAAAAGATTGGGATAAAAAGTCAGCGACTCAAAAACAACTCACTGCTCACCACAGCATCAATGAGCGAGCGCAGGCCGTATTCACTCTTCGGCAAATCAGCCACGATCTTTTCCACAATGGGTTCATCCAGCGCTTCCATGCGGCGACCGCAGGCATAGGTGAGGAGGCGGTCGGTGAGCATGTGGGCGAAGAGGTCTTTGCGCTGCACAAGGATCTTCTTCAAACCGGCCACATCGTCGAACTTCTCACCCGTGGGCAGCTCGCCGCTGGCATCGATCTTGGTCTTCTCGATGCGTGGACGCCAGTCGCCGATGGCGTCGAAGTTTTCGAGAGCGAAGCCGAGCGGGTCGATCTTTTGGTGGCAGCCGTGGCAGTTCGGCGACTCGCGGTGCTTGCTGAGCAGTTCACGCATGGATTTGGCTCCGCGCACGTCGGGATCAATGGCGGGCACGTCATCCGGTGGTGGCGGTGGCGGGGTGCCGAGGATGTTTTCGAGCAGGAAAACGCCGCGTGTGACGGGTGAGGTGTCGATGCCGTTGGCCGTGATGGTGAGCACGGAGCCCATGCCGAGCAGGCCACCGCGCTTGTTGTTTTTGAAGCTGACTTTGCGAAACTCGTGCGCTTTGGCGGGATCACCCAACTCACCGAGTTCGTAGTGCGTGGCGAGTGGTTGATTGAGGAAGCTGTAATCGGCATCGAGGAAGTGAACGATGCTGGCATCACGCTCGATGAGATCGCGCATGAACATCCGCGTCTCTTGCTTGAAGGCGTCTTGAAAGCCCTTCGAGTAGTATTCCTCGAACTCCTTCCGATCCGGCGGCATGGCACCGAGGTTGCGGAGGTTTAGCCAGCTATCGAGGAAACCGGCCACGAAGGCATCAGAGCGTGGATCAGCGAGCAGGCGGCGCGTTTGCGTGAGGAGCACATCAGGTTTCGTGAGGTCTTGGCTCAGCAGCTCTGCGTCTGGCAACGTGGACCAGAGGAAGTAGGAGAGTCGTGAGGCGAGCGCATGGCCAGAGAGCTTTTGGGAGCCTTCCTTCGTTTCTTGAGAGAGGAAGATGAAGCCTGGTGAGCAAAGCGCAGTCTTCAGAGCAGCTTTGAAGCCTTCCAACGGCGAACGGCCTGTGCTGATGCGTTTCTGAGCCACGGCCATGAGGCGGTCCACCTCGTCTTGAGTGGCTGGACGACGATAAGCACGATTGGCGAAGGTCTGGAGCAGCTCACGCATGTATTCGGGCGCGAAGGCTCTTTCGCCCAAAACAGCCTGCTGAGGTGCGGGCGGCCATTGTTCATGGATCGGGCCGCGAATCTTCACCTCATCAATGCGGATATGGGGGAACTTGCACACGCTCAAGGTGAGCTGTTTGGCCTCGACGATACCGAGCTTGCCGTCGTCATCATCGCCGATGAACTGCGGCCAAAGGTCTTTGTGGTAATCGGCGATCTTGAACCAGGTGCTGCGGATGTCTTCTGGGCCGTTCGGGAAAACAAATCGAGGAGTATGCCCAGCATCCAGCCACACCTTCATCGTGCGCCACTCGGCTTCACCATCCTTCAAAGCCACCTCTGCCAGCATGGGCTGCTGAGGCTGCGGAAGCTCCATCGGGCCGAGTTTGGCATCTCCCGGCACGATGCCGAATCGGAAAGGTTCGCGAGCATCGGTGCCAAAGATGTTGGGATCATACGGATGCTGCCGGTTCATCGCTTTAACCAGCACTTGGACCTCATAAAAGCCATCGGCAGGCACACCCTCCTCAAAGTCGTTGATGAAGCCAAAGCCAGCCGTGTGCTTGTCTGAGTCCATGCACTCCATCACGAGCAAATGACGGTTGTCGTATTCGTTGCGCTTCTTTTCGGACTTCGACTTTGTTTTGAACTCTCCCGTGACGTGCCACGTCTGCTCCTGAGGCTTCTTTTGCGCTGCGAAGACCTTTTCCACCACCGCATCCGCCGCATCGAGATATTGATCGAGCAGGTAACCGGAGGTCTGAAGCACATCTCCGAGGTTCTCCATGTGTTCGGCGGATTGATCACGAGGAAACTTCGACGTCGGATCAAAGGCCGCCATATTCAGCGAGAAGAGATCGCCGATGGTGCGGAGATATTCCGTGCGATTGAGGCGACGGAGAACCGTGTTGCCTCCCGTGCTGGCGAGTTTTTCACGCCCCTCGGCCAGAGCCTGGGTCATTTGATCGACAAAGGCCTTTTGCTCTTCAGCAGATGGCTGCTTCGATTTCTTCGGCGGCATTTCACCGAGGTGGATCTGATCGAGGATGTCCTTGATCTCGATCAGCGTGTCCACCTTGGCGACAGGGAGAGTGAGCTGGTCAAAACGACGATCCCCCTTCTGCTTTTCGGCACCGTGGCAGTCATTGCAGTAGGTTCGAAGGAACTCAGCAGGGATGGCAAAAAGATGGGGGACAAAGAAATGAAAGGAGAACAGAAGCAGAAGGGCTGTTTTGGGGATCTTTTTGCCTGTCGTTTTTTTGCCTTTTTTTAGGGTATTGGATGTCTTCCTCATGGGTCGAATAGGTCCGATAGGGCTGATGTGACTTATGCATCTAGCCCGGTGAGCGTGCCGGTGCTGGTGCCAAACTTATCCACCTCCGCTCCGAAACGCTGAAGCATGGAGAGGTAAAGATTGCAGAGCATCGGCCGGCTCGGCCCCTTCGCGGGATAGGCTTTGTGCTCGCCATGTTTGAAGCCCCCTCCAGCTAGGATGATGGGGAGATTGGTGTTCTGGTGAGAGTTCGCATTCCCCATGCCGCTGCCAAAGAGCACCATCGAGTGCTCAAGCAGCGTGCCGGAGCCATCCTCGATGGATTTGAGCTTGGCGATGAACTTGGCGAACTGCTCCGTCTGATAGCGCTCCATTTTGATGAGGCCTTTGATAGCGTCTTCACGCTGGCCGTGGTGCGAGAGGCTGTGATAACCACCGCTCAGACCAAAGGCCGATGCCTCAAAGTCACCGCCAATCTCCAGCGTGGCGATGCGGGTGGAGTCCGTCTGTAAGGCGAGGGCGATGAGGTCATACATCACGGGCAGGTCAGAGACGAAGTCAGTGTTCTTCGGCTCCTTCATCTTGGGATCAGGCTTGGGCACGCTGGCCCATTTCCGGCGCAGCTCGATCTGCTTTTCCACATCGCGAACGGAGGTGAAGTATTCATCGAGCTTCTCCTTGTCTCGCTGACCGAGATGACGCTGGAGCGACTTCGCATCTCCATTCACGGCATCGAGGATGGAACTCTTCATATCGAGCCGATCCGTGGAGGCCGCGAGGCTGGTGGCGTCTTCATTGATGAAGAGTTTCTGGAACAACTCACGCGGCGTGCTGATCGGTGGCACTCGCGTGCCGCTACGGGTCCACGACATCAGGCAGCCGCCATGAATGCCACTCTCTGATCCCAGCGTGAGCGAGGGAAACCTCGTGGCTCCGCCCATCGTCTCCGCGGCACGTTGATCTACGGTGATGTTGCCATCAGGCATGCCTTTCGCATCGGAGGTCTTCACCCCACTGAGGAAGGAACTCATGGCAAAGTGCCCGCCTTTGATGCCGTGATCGAGGCCCGAGTAGAGCGTGAAGTCCTTTTGATGCGGCTTGAGTGCTTCAATAGACTCCGGCAGTTCATACTCCGCGCCCGTTTTCTTCGGGAAGAAGGCCGGCGGATAAAAGCCGAGGAGATTGCCAATGCACACCATGCGCATGGGAGGCGCTGACGCAGCAGCTTTGGCAAAAACACGGCCTGTGAGCGATTCGAGCAAGGGCAGCGCCATGCTGATGCCGGTGGCACGCAGGAAGAAGCGGCGGTTGGTGGTGGTGAGAGGGGAGTTTTGCATTTTCAAGGAAGAGATGGTGTGGTGAGCAGTGAGACCTGAACGTCATCGAGGTAATGCACCGAAGCCTGCTTCCCTTCAGTCTCTGGAGGCACGGCACCAAAGATAAGCACCAACGTCTTTGATCCCGGCGGTAGGCGCAACTTCATGGAGAACGTGTGCCATCCCGAATCTCCGGGCGCTGTGTCAAACCGCTGCGATTCGGACACGACGCCATCGCTTTCCACCTTCGACCAGAAGTTCTTCGTTGCCATCTCCGGCACTTCATCGAGTGCAATGGCACGGATGAGGTAACGCGAGCTGACATCGCTGTTCGTGGCACAAAACGAAGCTACCACCTCCACCTCGGCATCTTCGCCCAGCATTGACATGGGCTGTGAACGAAGATCGAGCACCTGGTAAGCCCGCGAGGTGTGATTCTTCACGTTCTTCTCATGCGGAATCGGCTCCAGACGCAGCATGCGCAGACCTTGCAGTGGCTTCACATCCGCCTCCGCTGCCACGATCTTAGCGGAATCCATGCCCCATTGCCCGACATGATCTGGAAGCCCGTCTTTGAAGATTTGTTTTTCATCTTCCAAGCCCGCATCGGAAACAAGAAACGGCACCTTCTTCGCCGCCGCCCGCTGCGACACATAGCCAAACACCACCGAGGTGCAAAACATGCCAAACACAATCCCCGCCGCCGCAGCCGTGATCGGACGCCAGGAATACCAACGTGGCATGCGTTGAGTCGGGACGGAAACAAACGGAACGCGTTGCTCTGCGGAGGCCTCGACCACCGATGCGGTGACAGCCGCGTGCAGCAGCCCATGCAGCTCGGATTCGCGGCGGAAGAGTTTTCGAGCCACCTCGGACTCGCGGAGCATGGCGTTGAGTTCGATGGCTTGTTCAGCGGATAAGGTGCCATCGCGCCAGGCATCGATGAGGGCATGGAGACGAGGTAAGCTCATGGGGTATGGTGATGGGCGAGTTGTTGTTCCATGCAGCCGCGCAGGACGCCGCGGGCACGAGTGAGGGCGACGCGGACGGCGTTCACCGTCCAGCCCACTTTCGGTGCGATTTGCTCCGGCATTTGGGCGGCATGATAGCGCAGATGCATCAGTTCACGGGCGCGGGGTGCCAGATGATCGAGACAACCCTGAAGCGCCGTGGTTTTTCTTTGAAACGCCTGCTCATCCATGGCGCCGTTTGCGTGAAGCAGTTCGACGACATCTTCATCGAGCCGCGCCACACGCCGAGCTCGATTCCGCTGAAAGGTAAGCGTCTCATAGCGCGCCACGGTGCAGGCCCAGGGCAAAAAGGTCGTGCCCGCCGTCCACGCGGCCGCCTTTTTGCTGACAGTGAGAAAGACCTCCTGCACGATGTCTTGTGCATCGGCGAGGTTTGGCTCGATCGAGAGCACATAGCTGAGCACCGCCTGCTGATGCCGCACAAACAACTGCTGCACATGCAGCATGTGGTGGTCAGGGAGCGCGGTGGGTAGATCGGTCATCTATGAAGGACTACCGACTGGCGGCGAAATTAGCAAAGAAAGTGATTTTCTCGGCTTGAAGCCAGATGCCAGCATCGGCCGCGGTCAGTCTGGCTTTCGTCCAGCACACACGCCAGGGGCGTTCACGAGCTAGTGGCCGTCTGCTGGCGTAGGCGGCTCCAGCCGACGAGTTTTTGCTGCTGCTCATCCCAGAGGCGGAGGGAGGCGAGTTTCAGGCTGGAAAGCAAGGTGATCGGCTGAACGTGCTGAAACAACTCGTTCGCCTGGTGGCAGCGCTCGAGGTTGTAATTCGGAATGCGGGGACTCAGGTGGTGAATGTGGTGGAAGCCGATGTTGCCAGAGAACCACTGGAGCACACGCGGCAGCTTGTAAAACGAGCTGCCTTCGAGAGCCGCCTTCGTGTAATCCCACTCCTTGGCATGCTCCCAGTAAACGTCCTCGAACTGGTGCTGCACATAAAACATCCAGATCCCGGCACCGCCACCCACTGTGATGATCGTCAGTTGGATGAGGACGTAGTTCATGATGCCAAACGGCCAGGCGAGCAGCGCCGCCATGGCGAGGATGGCCACGTTCATTCCCCACACGGACATTTTCTCACGGAGATTCGCCTTCTTTTGGGCGCGACGCTGCCAGATGACAAAGACCAAGGCGGGCGCGATGACAAAGAGCACCACCGGATTTCTCGCCACACGATAGCAAAAGCGCCTCCAGCGGGAGGATTCGAGGTATTCCTGCACCGTCATCGTCCAGATGTCTCCCGTGCCCCGGCGGTCGAGATCACCGCAGCTCGCGTGGTGGATGGAGTGCTCCCAGCGCCAGTGGTGGTAAGGGGTGAAAGTCAGTAGCCCCGTGATGAAGCCGGTGATGTCATTGGCCCATGAAGATTTAAAGAAGGAGCCGTGGCCGCAATCATGGAAAATGATGAAGATGCGCACCAAAAAGAGGCCATTCAGGGCTGCGAGGCCAAAGGTGATCCATGCGGACCAGGCCAAGCTCAGGTACATTAGATACCAGATCCCTGCGAAGGGGACGAGGGTATTGCACAACTGCCATACGGCTCGCGGCACGGAGGGCTTCTGGAAGGGCAAAACGAGCGGCTTCCAGGTGGAGGCACTGATCTTGGGGAGCGATTGGGGAGGCGTTGTTGAGGTGCCGGATTGGTTCATCGAGCATCAGTTGGCACGGAATGCCCTGAAACGCTAGCTCGTGTTTGCGGCGATCACCCCTCATTTTGCGCATGGTGAGCACCCGAAGAAACGACCCTGAGTGCCGAAGGTGAGGTGGCTAGGATGGCAGGCATAGCGTTCTTTTCCATGGAGGATAAGAACAATGCAGAAAGTGAACTGGCTGCTCGAAATCATGAGCGTCACTTTTTCACTTGATGCGGCGATTTACCGCAGTGACATCGGAGGCCCGTTTGCACAGTCCAACATCCCCCTCATGAAACATCTCACACTCACCCTCGTCGGCTTTTTGTTTGTTCTCAGTTCTTATTCCAACGCGCAGACGCCTGCCCCCGCATCCGTAGCCCTTTGCTTCGCCTGCCATGGTCCAGATGGCAAAGGCATCGGTGCAGGCACGCCCACGCCGATGGCCCCTCCTTTCGTCGGTTCCAAATTCGTCAATGACGGCGACGGCGAGATCATGGCCTCCATCGTGTTCACCGGCATCGCCAAAGAGGATGCCAAGTTCCTCGGCATGATGGCTCCTCTGGGTGCCGTGTTGAACGATGACCAGCTCGCAGAAGTGCTCACCTATGTGCGTGGCAACTTCACCAACAAATCCTCCGCCGTCACCGCTGCACAGGTGAAGACATGGCGCGAAAAGTACAATGGCAAACCCATGCAGAAGCGCACTGACATTGAAAAGCTGCTCAAGCCAGCCGCAGCTCAGTAATCAGCCGGGTTCACTTTTCACCTCATCTTCAGCGGCAGCATCCTTTGGGTGCTGCCGCTTTTTTTGACAAATTGGGGTGAAAAGCTCACCAAGGTCATCGAGCAACGAGCCAGCAAGTAACGACTGCTCTTTGACCTGTCTGAATGGCTTGCCACATCCCGCCGACTCACTGCAACTTCCGCCCTCGCCCCTCGTTCTTTTGTGCCCCACCATGATCCGCTTCTTCGCCGCGCTCTTCCTTGCCACCGTCGCCTTCGCCGCTGACCGGCCGAACATCCTCTGGCTCACCAGCGAGGACAACGGCCCGAACTACGGCTGTTTTGGCGATAAATACGCCGTCACACCAAACATCGACGCACTCGCGGCTCGCGGCATCCGCTTCAAACGAGCTTGGTCAAACGCTCCTGTCTGCGCTCCGGCCCGCACCTGCCTCATCAGCGGCCGCTGGGCACCGGCGGATGGGGCGGAGCACATGCGCAGCCTCGTTCCGATGCCGTCCGGTCACAAAATGTATGCGCAGGTGCTTCGTGAGGCGGGTTACTACTGCACCAATGCCAGCAAGGAAGATTACAACCTCGACCGCGCCCCGGTGAAAGGCAAAGACGCCGTGTGGGATGAGAGCAGTGGCAAGGCGCACTACAAAAACCGCGCCTCCGGCCAGCCCTTCTTTGCCATCTTCAACGATACCGGCACTCACGAGAGCCAGATCCGCCGCCGCCCGCACACACTCATCCACGATCCGGCGAAGGCTCCCCTGCCCCCGTTCCATCCCGATACACCCGAGGTGCGTCACGATTGGGCGCAGTATTATGACAACATCACCACGATGGACACGGGCATTGGCAAAAAGCTCGCCGAACTCGAAGCCACCGGCCTCGCCGAGGACACGATCATCATGCTTTATGGCGATCACGGCGCTGGCATGCCACGCTTCAAGCGCTGGCCTTACAACAGCGGCGTGCAAATCGGCCTCATCATGTATTTCCCGGAGAAGTGGAAGCACCTTGCGCCCAAAGGCTATGCCCCTGGAACTGCCAGCGATGAGCTGGTGCAGTTCATCGACCTCGCCCCCACGCTGCTGAGCATCGCGGGCGTCAAACCACCCGCGTTCATGCAGGGCCGCGCCATCTGCGGCTCGCATCCCGCAGCCACGCCGAACAATTTCATCCACGGCTTCCGTGGCCGCATGGATGAGCGCTACGACTGCACGCGCAGCACCACGGATGGGCGTTACGTCTATGTGCGCCAGCTCATGCCGCACCTGCCCTACGGCCAGTATTTGAACTACATGTTTCAGCAGGCCACCACCCGCGTGTGGAATGATCTTTTCACCGCCGGAAAACTCACCGAGCTGCAAAGCCGCTTCTGGCAGCCCAAACCCGCCGAAGAGCTTTACGACCTCCAAAGCGATCCCTGGGAGACGAAGAACCTCGTCAGTTCCAAAGACCACGCCGCCGATCTCGAACGCCTCCGCGCCGCTCAAGATGCCTGGCTACTGCAAACTCGCGATCTCGGCCTCATCCCCGAAGCAGAGCGGCTCGCCATGGCGAAAGGCGGCTCGCCTGCCGATGCGCTCAAAGACTGGCCTTTTCACCACATCCTCGATGCCGCCAAGCTCGCCGCGAACCGCACCGAGAGCGCAGAGAAACTCGCGCCGCTGCTCAAGCATGAAAACGCCGCCGTGCGTTACTGGGGAGCCATGGGCCATCTCATTCGCGGCAGCGCCGATGCCGCCGCGTTGAAGCCTTTGCTCCAAGACAAGAGCGCCAGCGTGCGCATCGCCGCTGCCGAAGCTCTTGGCGACATCGACACCCTGCTCGCCAGTGCCAGCGTGGATGAAAAGCCTTACGCGGAAGCTCTCGAAGCCCTCAACGCCCTCGACCGTCTCAAGTCCCGCCTTGGTCCGAAGAAGGAAGCCGTGCTTGCCTTGCCAGCGAAAGCGCCAAAGGACGTCGAAAAGCGTCTTAAAGAATACGTCACCCGGTTGATGGAGCACATTAGCGAGTGAAAGCTGGCCGTCAGCCATGCCCGCCACTCTCCAAGTCATCGCCAAACTACGCACCTGCTACACCGATAAATTCGGCGTGCCGCGCCAGTCAGGCCTCGTGCCTGCGGCGTGGGGCGTGATCGAGTTTGAACCCGCCTTCCGGCGTGTGGAGGCCGTGCGTGGCATTGAGGAATTCAGCCACCTGTGGCTCATCACGCAGTTTCACCTGGTCGGGAAGGAGCCAGCCTCGCTCACCGTGCGTCCACCCAGGCTCGGCGGGAATGAAAAACGCGGCGTCTTTGCCACCCGCTCGCCGTTTCGCCCGAACCGCCTCACGCTCAGTGTGGTGAAACTCGAACGCATCGAATGGGAAGGTGAGCAAGCGCCGAGGCTTTTCGTCAGCGGCGTGGATCTCGTGGATGGCACGCCCGTGTTCGACATCAAGCCCTACATCCGCTACGCCGATAGCGTGCCCGATGCCCGCAGCGGCTTCGCCGATGAGGTGCCGCCATCCCTGCCCGTCACCTGGGAATGCCAAAGCGCCGTGCCGGATGAGGTGCGCCTCATTATCGATCAATCGCTCGCCCAGCAGCCGCAGCCCGCCTATCACGACGAGCCGGATCGGCTCTACGCCACAGAGATCGCCGGCTGGCGTGTGCAATGGCTCGCCCGAGAGGACGGAGCCCGCGTACGAAGCTGCGAGCCACAGAATTGAACCACTCTTTCATGCCTGATCCCACCCTTCCCATCCGCGCCGCCACGGAAACCGCCCTCGCTCACGGCATCACGCCGGACCGTTGTGACATCCTGCAAAACAGCAGCACGCTCGTTTTGCGGCTCACCGAGACTCTCGTGGCCCGCGTGGTGCAGGATCGCGATGGCCCACGCCAAGGCACCGAATGGTTCGCCCGCGAAAACGCCATCGCGCAGCATCTCACGAGAGACGGAGCGCCCGTCATCCCGCTGCATCCCGACCTTCCACCTGGCCCTCATGAGCATCTCGGCTACCCGCTGAATTTTTGGGAATTCGTCACTCGCACCGAGGCCGAGCCTGATCCGCGTGAAATCGGCCTCACGCTCAAAAAATGCCACGAGGTCATGAAAACCTTCCCAGAGCCCTTGCCGCGCCTCGCGATCCTTTCCGAAAGCCTCGCCATCCTGAACGACCGGCCGCTTTTCCCCGCTGAAACGCAAAACATGCTCCGCCAGCACCTGCAAACCTCCCTACAAGTGCTCGCCGATTACCCCCATCAACCGCTGCATGGCGATGCGCATGCCGGAAACCTCATGCAAACCACCCGAGGCCTGCTCTGGACCGATTGGGAGGATACCTTTGCCGGCCCCGTCGAGTGGGACCTGGCCTCCATCATCTGGAATGCCCTGCTCCTCGATCACGACCACGCCACCGTGACCGCCATCCAGGAAGCCTACGGCCCCGTGGATGAAAAAGCCCTCCAGCAGTGCCTCATCGCCCGCGCCGCCGTGATCACCACCTGGTATCCCCTTTTATATCCGAATCCGAACGAAGACCGGCAGCGCAAGCTCCGGGTCCGGATCGACTGGCTGGCGACCCTTTGACGAACAAACCTCCGCCTTGACCTCTTGACCACCTTGACCCATTTGACAGCCCGTCCATGCCCCCCTCCGACCTTCCCCGCACTCTTGCCATTGGTTCCGACCACGGAGGCCTCGTGCTCAAAAACGCCGTCGCGGCGCATCTGAAGGCGGCGGGCTATGTGATCGAGGACGTCGGCACGCACACGATGGACAGCGTGGACTACCCGGACTTCGCGGAAATGGTTAGCGAGCGTGTTTTGGACGGCCGCGCCGATGCGGGCATCCTCGTTTGCACCACCGGCATCGGCGTCAGCATCGCCGCGAACCGCCACGCCGGCATCCAGGCCTCCCTTGTGAGCGATGTGGAGACTGCGAAGATCACCCGCGAGCACAACGCCTCGAACATTCTTTGCCTCGCCGGCAAAACCACGCCCGAAGCGCTGGCGAAAGACATCGCCACCGCCTGGCTCACCACCCCCTTTGCTGGAGGCCGTCATGGCCGCCGCGTCGATAAAATGAACACCCAAGCCCACCCCCTCAGCATCCTCGCCTCCGCCGATCCCGCCGTCGCCCACATCATCCAGGGTGAGCAGCATCGTCAGCAGGACCACATCGAGCTCATCGCGAGCGAAAACTTCACCAGTCGCGCCGTCATGGCCGCTCAAGGTAGCTGCCTCACGAACAAATACGCCGAAGGTTACCCCGGCAAACGCTGGTACGGTGGCTGTGAAGAGGTCGATAAAGTCGAGCAGCTCGCCATCGACCGCGCCTGCGAGCTTTTCGGCGCGAAATTCGCCAACGTGCAGCCCCATTCCGGCTCCCAGGCCAATGCCGCCGTCTATTTCAGCGTCCTCCAGCCCGGCGACAAGGTGCTCGGCATGAACCTCGCCCATGGCGGCCATTTGACCCACGGCAATCCCGCGAACTTCAGCGGCCGCCTTTACCAATTCTGCCAATACGGCGTCAGCCAGAGCGACGAACTCATCAACTACGACGAACTCGCCGAAGTCGCCCTGCGTGAGAAGCCGAAGATGATCACCGCCGGTGCCAGCGCCTACCCGCGCATCATCGACTTCAAAAAGATGAGCGAGATCGCCAAAAGCGTCGGCGCATACCTTTTCGTCGATATGGCCCACATCGCCGGCCTCGTCGCCGGTGGCGCGCATCCTTCGCCGATGGAATACGCCGACTTCGTCACCACCACCACGCACAAAAGCCTACGCGGTCCCCGTGGTGGCATGATCCTCACGAACAACGAAGACCTCTTCAAAAAGATCCAGAGCCAGGTCTTCCCGGGCGTGCAAGGCGGCCCGCTCATGCACGTCATCGCCGCCAAGGCCGTGTGCTTCGGCGAATGCCTCAAGCCTAACTTCAAAACCTACACGCAGCAGGTCGTCAAAAACGCCCAGGCCCTCGCCGCCGCGCTCATGGCCCTCGGCTACCGCATCGTCAGCGGCGGCACGGATAATCACCTCATGCTCGTCGATCTGCGTCCGAAAGGCCTCAACGGCAAAATCGCCAGCGAGACCCTCGACAAAGCGGCCATCACCGTGAACAAAAACGGCATCCCCTTCGACACCGAAAAGATCACCCTCGGAGGCGGCATCCGCATCGGCACCCCCGCCGTCACCACTCGCGGCATGAAAGAAGCCGAGATGACCCAAATCGCCTCCTGGATCGACCGTGCGCTCACCAACCGCGAAAATGACGCTGTGCTGGCGGAGATTCGCAAGGAAGTCAGCGCGACGAATCAGCGGTTTCCGCTGCCTTGAGTCGCTCTTCATTTGCGGATGAACTGAAGGCGCTCTCCATCCCACAGTCTCGATGCTTTCAAGGTGTGAGGGTCACACCTACACGGAAGAACTGCATGCCGGAGGGAAATGGCACGCCGACCAGATCGTAGCCGCCGCTACTGCTGAGCGTGGTTGGTGTAGCAGTGCTGTCGCCCCAGGTGAAGAGGTCACTGCTGAACTGCACGGTGTAATTGAGGCCTGCGGTGGCGTAGTCCGTGCGGCGGATGAAAAGCGCACGATACTCCGGACCGCTGCCACCACTCTGAACCGCAGCGACGGGTTGCCCCGTGCTGCCAAGACTCGCTGAGGCAAAGGTGCCGTTCCAATTGAGGCTGGCTCGGCCACTGCCAAGAGAGGAGGGGCCGGTGCCAAAGGCGAATTCGAGCAGGTTCACGACACCATCGCCATCGAAGTCACCAGTGTCGGCAGCGGTGCCGATGTTGAGAGAGCTGCCGAAGTGAATTTGACGCCAGTGCTCAACGGGCGTGATCACGTTGAAGGTGATGGTGTTGGGACTGAGATCGAGATTGTTGCTCAGGCCGTCGTCTTGAACCTGAAAGGTAAAGCTCTGCGGACCCACTGAGGCGGGAGCGGTGTAGCTGATGAGCGGGACCATACCTACTGAAGTGTAAATCTGGCCACCATCAACCGCTGCTACTAGCTTCGCTCCGTCTGCGGAACTCGCCACAGACTTCCACCAGCGGTTGCTTCCCCGTGCTGTCCAAGTCATCCCTGAATCGATCGAGGTATAAAGCTGACCTCCGCCAGTCACCGCCGCTAGCAGTTTGGTGCCATCCGCGGAACTCGCCACTGAAGACCAATAGCGGTTACTATCCGTCATCCGCGCAGTCCAGGTCACCCCCGAATTCGACGAAGTGTAAAGTTGGCCCCCATTCACCGCTGCCACTAGTTTGATTCCGTCCACTGAACTCGCCACGGATCTCCAATTGCGACTGCTGTCCCGAGCAGTCCATGTCGTTCCTGAATCCGTCGAGGTGTAAATCTGACCACCATACACCACCGCCACCAGCTTTTCGCCATCCGCTGAACTCGCCACGGAAGACCAATTAGGGTTAAGTTCTCGCGTTGTCCACGTCACCCCCGAATTCGTCGAAGTGTACAGCCCCCCCTGATATTCTCCAATAGTTACTGCCAACAGCTTCGTTCCATCTGCAGAACTCGCCACGGATCTCCAATAGCGGGCGCTATCCGTCATCCGTGCAGTCCAAGTCATCCCAGAATCTGCGGAGGTAAAAATCAGTCCGGCTCCGCCCGGATAAAAAGTCGTTTGTGACACGGCCACGAGCTTCGAACCGTCCTCAGAACTAGCTACAGAAGACCAGTTGCGATTGTAATCTGTCATCCTCGCCGTCCAAGTCAGACCAGAGTCTGTTGAGGTATGCAGGTGACTGTTATCCACCGCTGCCACGAGTTTTGTGCCGTCCGCAGAGCTCGCCACGGATGTCCAATAACGGCTGCTGTCCCGCGCCGTCCATGTAGCACCGCCTGGACCGGGGAGTCGCGAAACCGTCGGACTACCGGAAGCGTTTGATCCGTCCACGTTGAAAGCACCAGCCGAAGGCAACGTCGTAAGCTTTACAGCCGCAAAGTTGTCTGGCGGGCTGTCTCCGCTGTCTATGAAGCCCCAATCCACGTCCGTGAATGTGTGAGTGGCTCCAGTCACGATGTTGATTATCTTGTCTGTGCCGACCGGCGCAGCCGAGGTGCTAAAAACAGAAACCGGAGCCGTATAGATGGTGCCCGCGCTGTTCGTGGCATAGGCCGCGAAGGAATAGCGTGTGCTAGCCACAAGGCCGGTCAATGGCACTGAAAAAATGCCTGTGCTGCCACTCACTGGTGTCTTAATCACACCACTCCCTCCGATCTGCGGTTTGGCATTGGCCGTTGTGACCGAATAAACCACTCCGCGCTCTATGATAGGCGAACCGCCGTCGCTCGTCACATCTCCACCGAGAGTTGCTCCGCTACTGGTGATGTTTGCGCTGGTCGGCGTGGTCACGATGGGAGGCGTAATGACGTTGAGAGTGATGGTATTGGAACTGAGGTCGAGATTGTTGCTAACGCCGTCGTCTTGTACTTGGAAGGTGAAGCTTTGCTGCCCCGAAGTCGGGGGCGCGATGTAGCGGATGATGGGAACGCTGCCAGCCGAGGTGTAAAGCTTGTTGCCACTGGCTGCCGCTATCAGTTTGGTGCCGTCGGCTGAACTTGCCACAGATCTCCAATCGCGGCTGCTGTCGCGTGCCGTCCAAGTGATGCCTGAATCTGTCGAGGTATAGAGCTGGCCACCCGTGCTGTAGCCTGCATCCGCAGCTACCAGATTTGTACCGTCCGCTGAACTCGCCACGGATTGCCAGTTGCGAGTAGTTGTCCGCGCAATCCAGGTTAGCCCTGAATTCGTCGAGGTGTATAGGCTGTTTGCGTCTGTGGTAGCCACCAGCTTTGTCCCGTCCGCTGAACTCGCCACGGAATACCAAAACTGATGGCTTGCCCTCGCTGACCAGGTCACGCCAGAATCTGTCGAAGTGTAAAGCATTCCATAATTCGCTGCCGCCACCAACTTGGTGCCGTCCGCAGAACTCGCGATGGAGTACCAGTAACGGCTGTTTTCCCGCGCAGTCCAGGTGACTCCAGAATCAGTCGAGGTGTAAAGCTGACCATTATAAATTCCTGCTACTAGCTTTGTGCCATCAGCGGAACTCGCCACGGAATACCAAAGTCGCCTGCCTTCGCGTGCGGTCCATGTGATCCCGGAATCTGTCGAGGTGTGGATTTGGCCATCATAAACCACCGCCACCAGCTTTGTGCCGTCCGCAGAACTTGCCACGAATCTCCAATTGCGACTGCTTTCACGAGCTGTCCACGTAACACCCGAGTCTGTTGAAGTGTATAGTTGTCCGTTGGACACTGCTGCGACCAGCTTCGTGCCGTCACTGGAACTTGCCACGGAATTCCAATAGCGACTGCTGTCCCGCGCCGTCCAAACCAAACCACCAGGACTTACAAGCCGTGAAACTGTCGGGCTTCCAGACACATCTACGCCATCCACGCGGAGTGTCCCCGCCACAGGCATTGTTGTCAGCTTCACCGCCGAAAAGTTATTCGGCGGGCTGTCACCGTTGTCGGTAAAGCCCCAGTCCGCATCCGTGAAGGTGTAGGTCGAGCCTGCTACCACTGTGATCGTTTTATCCGAGCCAGCCGGGGCTGTGTCCGCATTCACAGGCGACAAGCTCAGAAGAAGACTCATTGAAGAGATTAAGAAACGGTTCATCGCAAAATCAGAGTTGGGACTTGAGGGCAAGGGGAACGCCTGCGGATTCCACCGGAATACACGAGTGTTCACTGTTGCCGCCTCTTTATCAAAGGAACAGATCACACACCCAATCCCTTATCTGGATCAAGGTGGAAGCGTTTCCGTGCGGGGGCTGTCAACGGATCGCCGGGTGGGTAGGCGGGGTCGGCGACGTGCTGGGCGATGGCGGCGTCGAGCGCGGTGATCTCGGTGGCTCCGATGCCGAGGAGGTCGTCGCTTTTGGCTTTGGCGGAGAGGGCTCGGGCGTTGGCGAGGAAGACGTCGTTGTTCGGGTGAAGGCGCTTGCCGATGAGGTGACCGTCGCTGATGAAGTTCGTCTCCGGGTCGTCGTCGGAGATCGACTGCAATGCACATTGGTGGTGCCGGTTTACGGTTCGGAAAGAGCAATACATATACGTGAATTTCTCAGGCAGGATGCCAAAACGCCTCGGGAAAGGGAAGTTCAAAATCGCTAGGGCCTCAAATCGTCACCAGAATCAGCAGTACCCTCACCAACCGCGAAAACGGCGCCGTCTTGGCCGAGATCCGCAAAGAGGTCAGCGCCACGAATCAGCGGTTTCCGCTTCCATAAAGCGAAGTGCTAGTTTTCAGCTTCTGAAAGTTCAGCGGGATGTCGAAAAACATCCCGCTTTTTTTGGACCAGAAGGACGGGGGACTTGGTCATGCGGCAAAGAGGGCTTGAGGTGCGGGCAGGAGTGCCCGCATCACTTCATGAAAAAGGGCCATGCGGTGAAGCATGGCCCTTGTGGGGATTGAGGATGAACGGACTGAAAAGTCCGTTCTACAAAGGGGATCAGACGGTGCCGAAGATGGTGTGTCCGGTGCTGAGGAGGTCGTTGCAGGCTTCCTTCATGCGGTCGCAGAGGCCTTGCTCACCCTTCTTCAGATAGGCACGAGGATCGTAGGCTTTTTTGTCGCCGATTTCGCCGTCGATTTTGAGGACGCCGTCGTAGTTTTTCATCATGTGGGCCACGATGGGACGGGTGAAGGCGTATTGGGTATCGGTGTCGATGTTCATCTTGATGACGCCGTAGCCGAGGGTCTCGCGAATTTCTTCGAGAGGGGTGCCTGAGCCGCCGTGGAAAACGAGGTCCATCTCCGCGGCAGCGCCGTATTTGGCGGTGACGGCGGCCTGGCCGTCCTTGAGGATGGTGGGCTTGAGTTTGACGGCACCGGGCTTGTAGGAGCCGTGAACGTTGCCAAAGGTGGCGGCGAACATGAAGCGGCCGATGCCGTTGAGGGCTTCATAGACGGCGACCATGTCCTCAGGGGTGGTGTAGAGCTTGTCATTGGCGACACCGGAGGTGTCGTGACCGTCTTCTTCACCGCCGACAACGCCGGCCTCGACTTCGAGGATGATGTCGAGCGCAGCGCACTCTTTGAGGAGTTCCTTGGAGACTTTGATGTTCTCTTCGAGGCTGAGCTCGGAGCCGTCGAACATGTGGGAGTTGAAGAGATTGCCTTTGCCGGCCTCACGACGTGCCTTGGTGGCGGCGAGGAGGGGCTTTAGGAATTTTTCGACGTTCTTCGGATGGCAGTGATCGGTGTGGAGGGCGACGAGGACGTTGTAACGCTCCGCGAGGATGTGGACGGCCTCAGCGAGAACGATGGCTCCGAGGGCCATGTCTTTGACGGAGGTGCCGGAGGCGAACTCACCGCCGCCGGTGGAGACCTGAATGATGCCGTCGGATTTGCTCTCAGCGAAGGCCTTCAGGGCTCCATTGATAGTGGGCAGAGAGGTGACGTTGATAGCGGGATAGGCATAGCCACCTTTCTGGGCGGCATCGAGCATGGCACGGTATTGGGCGGGAGTGGCGACGGGCATCTTTGAATGTTAGATTGGGGATTTCTGATTCCTGATTCGGAGAGCTGAGAGCATGAATCAGGAATCAAGATTCATGAGTCAGGTGTTGAGCAAGCAGCGAGCGGGCCAGTGGAGGCTTTTTAATTGAAGCTACGGATGGCTCCGACGCGGACGCGGCGGGTACTGTGGGCTTCATCGCCGGGAAGATCGATCTCGTCTCCGGGGACGTGGCCGATGAGGGCTTTGGCTTTTTCGGAGAGGTAGGAGATGATGTTTTTCTCCAGATCACCGTCCCAAGCGCCAAGGATGCTGAGGCTTTCGGAAGTGCCATCGGCGAGATCGGTGAGCTCGACGACGGTGCCGATGCCGACTTTGTCGGTGGGGGTGTTCGCGAAATCGGTGCCGTGGGCGTGACGGATCTCTCGCTCACATTTGCCCTGCATACGAAGGAGGACAGCCTGCTGATCACGGGCGGCTTTGTAACCGCCGTTTTCGCGAAGGTCACCTTCGGCACGGGCGATCTGGATTTCCTTCTTGTTTTCAGGAATCTGGACGTTCACGAGGTCTTCGAGTTCCTTCTTTTTGCGCTCGAGGGATTCCCAGGAGACGATGAGGCGGTCATCCTGGCGGGCGGTGGCGTTTTCAGCCATCATGGCCTCCATTTCAGGGCGCGATTTGATGATGCGAGCCATGAGAGAACGGCTGGTGAGGTCATCAAAGGCGGAACTGCCGAGGATGCGCTTGGCGAGGAGACGAATGTCTTCTTCTTCGGCATCGGCGACCATTTCGCCGAGCAGGCCGGAGTCTTCGGACAGGAGGCTTTGGAGGCGTCCGGTGCGCTTGGGGCCGCCTTCCATCTGATCGTAGTCGATGACATCGAGGATGGCGTGGCCGAGGTCGATATCGAAGCAGGATTCGGCGAGGCCTTTGCGCTCGCGGGCCATCCAGATGAGGAGATCGGCGCTGAGGTTGCGATTGCGGAGGCACTTTTTGAGGGCATCAGCGAGGACATCGAGCTCGTCGTTGTCGTTGAGGACGATGGCGATCTCGGCGACGGCCTTGCCGCCGGTGCGGGTGAGCTGCTGGAGGATTTCCGGCACCCAAGCACGATCCGGGAAGGCGGTGGGGAAGGCGCGGTAAACGCGGGCGAGTGCGGCGGAGGCGAGGGTCTTGATGGAATCGGCCAAGATGGCGCGAGTCTCGGAGACGAGATCGGCAAGCTTCAAGCTGCCGAGCGGAGCGGTGGTGCCGAGGTTTTCGATGAGCTCATCACGGGCGAGAAGGAGCTGAACGCTTTCCTTGAGCTGGAATTTGTGGCTCTTGCGGACGGTATCGGTGATGTCCTGGAAGATGGGAATGAGCTCCGTTTTGGCATCTTCGAAGAGATCGAGGTCTTTTTGGATGCTGGCGAGGGCGGCGAGCTTGCCTTTGAGATCCCGGACGGCGAGGAAGCTCTTCACCATGACGGTGCCGGGCTTCTCCGTCTGATCGCGGAGGATGAGCTTTTCAGCCCGTTTGGCGGGGACGACGACGTGGCGGTGGGCTTTGAGGGCTTTTTTGGCGGTCTCCCACCAGCGTTTGTATTCAGCCTCGGGGATGATTTTGCCCTTCAGAAGGATTTCGAGGCCGTCGAGGGAGAGGGTGTTGCCGCTGCTTTTGAGGGCCAGCTCGACGAGAGCGGGGGCGTTATCCTTGGCGAGGGCTTTGAGGCCATCGAGATCGGAGAGGCGGCGGGCGAGGATGCTGTCACTGGGGAGAATTTCCAGGGAGTTCGCCGCGAAGCCGAGCTTCATGGTGTGGCCGGGTTTGCCTTCGAAGTCGATGCCGATACGATCTCCGAGGAGATCCCATTCGGTGATGCGACCGATGCCCCAGCTTTTATGCTGGACGGCGGTGCCGGGTTCGAGCTTGGAGATTTTTTCTGCATCTGCGCCGGAGAGCTTGCCGGCTGCCACAAGATTTTGCACCTCTGGATTCATGGGGAGGTGAGATTAGACGCTGGGAGGGCTGTGGCAAGGGATGGTTTCAAGTCGGGGTGAAAGGACCCGCCTTTTCAAAAATAAAACTTCCCTTTTGGCCGGGATATTTTGTAGGCTCTGGGGCATGCACACGCCAAATTCCCCGAAGATTTTGACAACAGCGGAAGTTTTCAAGCAGGAGCGGGCCGAGGTGGAGAGGCAGCGGAAAGTGCGCTTTTCTGGTCAAGCTCAGCAGCCCGAAGTGAATGAAAATCATATGGGCT
>JBILVU010000095.1:0-22535 GCA_044370285.1 Prosthecobacter sp. | reverse complement strand
GGTGGGCTTGTTGAGCAGCACGCCCTCGAAGACGGGTCGCGGCTGCGACCATGCGGGACTTTCCTGATCGCCGTCTTCCGCCGTGACCGCCCAGGCGTGCTTGTGAAGCGGGCAAGGCAGGGTGAAGAAGACCCACAGCTTGCCATCGGGGTCGATCCACGGATGCGGATCATAGGCTTTGAGCGGGCCGGGGCCGTCGGGATCGATTGCGAGCACTTCCTTCCACGTCTTGCCGCCATCGCCGCTGGTGCTGACGACCACATAGGCATTCGGACAACGCTCGATGATCTCACCCAGTGTCGTGCCAGAGAACCACGCCGCCCAAAGCCGCCCGCCGCGCGAAACCGCGATGCTCGGCACGCCCGTGCAGGTGCGCTTGGCGCGATTGTAGTCCGCAGTGCCGCCGGGATTCGGGATCAACTTCGGCGGGGTCGCTTTGTCCGGTCGTAGCGCGGTGCCGTCGTCGGGGTCGATGCCTGCGGACGTATCGGGGTTTGGCTTGGCCTTTGGTGCGTCGGCGGCATACAGCGCGCTGAGTGACGCGAGCAGCAGGGCGGTGAGAAGGGTGAGTGCAGTCCTCATTTCTTTTCGGCTTTCGCTTTCTTGAGCGCTTCCTCGCGGGTGTTGAACAGCGGCTTGCTCGCGTCGTAGGCGGGGTTGGGGGTGAGGTCTTTGGCTCCGGTTTGTTTCATCCAGGTTTCCATGAGCGTTTTCAACTCGCTCACTTTCTCGGGGTAGCGAGAGGCGAGGTTTTCGTGTTCGCCGGGGTCGGTTTCGAGGTCGAAGAGTTCCACGCGGGGCTGCGGCTGGTAGCGGAGGGTTGTATCGGTGACGCGGGGACCGGTGATCTCGATGTGGTCGTAGGGGTTCCAGACGAGCTTGTAGCGGCTCTGGATCGCCGCTCGCACGGGCGTAGTCGCGAATTCGGCGAGGTAATGCGGATAGGTGACGAACAAGGTGCGCTCCGGCAGCGTGCCGCCGGTGAAGAGCGGGCGGAGGCTGGTGCCATCGAGCTTGTGGGTGGGATCGGGTGTCACACTGGCGGCCTCGCAGAGCGTGGGCAGGAGATCGGCAAAATGCACGGGCGTGTGGCAGCGCTGACCGGCTTTGATTTGCGCGGGCCAGCGGATGAAGAGCGGCACGCGCACGCCGCCTTCGTAGAGCGTGCCTTTGCCGAGGCGGAAGGGCTGATTTTCCACGGAGTAGAGCGATTTGCCGATGCCGCCGTTGTCGCTGGCGAAGAGGACCATCGTGTTGTCGGCAAGGCCGAGTTCATCCAGCGCGGCGAGCACGCGGCCCACGGAGTGATCGACGAACTCCAGCGAGGCGAGCAGGTCGGGGGGCATGATGTTCTTTTTGTCCTTCAGCCGCTCTTTCCACCGCGCCTGATCCTCCGGCGGCACGACATGCCCGCCATGCACGGCGACGTAGGGCAGATACAAAAAGAAGCTCTGCGCCTTGTTGTCGCGCATGAACTGGATGGCGTCGTCGGTGAAGTGCTTCGTGTCGCGATAGGGCTGGCTGCGGTCGGCTTTCTCGTTGCAGAAGTCAAAGCCGTAGCGCTGCGCGAGCTTCGGCGTGAGATGCTGCAACGGAAGATGCCACTTTCCCGAGATGGCAGTGCGGTAGCCGCCCTTCCTGAGCGCCTGCACGAGCGAGTAACCGCCCGGCTGGACCGGATCGGGCAAACGAGCGTTGGAATCGGCTTCACTAAATTTGCCGCCGGAACTGGCATCGGGAGGCAAAGGCAGCAGCGGCTCCTGCATGAGCGCGTAGGGATGCACGCCCGGCACATTGTCCGTGCGCCCGTGCCGTCCGGCGAACTGCCCTGTCATGATCGTGGCCCGGCTTGGCCCACAGACCGGCTCCGTGTAAGCGCGGGAGAAAAACAGCCCCTCCTTCGCGATCCGGTCGATGTGCGGCGTTTCGAACAAAGTATTCCCCGTGAAGCTCGGCCCCGCGTAAGGCATGTCATCGACGAGGATGAAGACGATGTTGGGCTGTGGCTTCGGAGCATCAGCAGCGTGCAGCGCGGCGAGTGGCGCGAGCAGCAGGGTGGTGAGGAGAGTGAGAGTGTGTTTCATGGTTTGGTTCCTGAAGTTTCCTTGGCCGCCAGCGCATCCACTTCGCTCATCTTGAATCGCACGCTGACGATGGATGGGTTTTCCTTTGCGGTGAGACTGGCGTAGGTGGTGGCGACGATGGTGCCGTCGGGCAGCAGGTGGAGACCGGGATAGAGTCCGTCTTTGAGGGTCTTAATCAGGCTCACGCGATACTGGCCGGGCTTGCCTTGCTTGATGTCGTCGTAGGTGCCGACCCAGGCGATGAGTCCCTTGTCCTTCGCGTTGGGTGCGGCGTGACGGAAGACGATGACGTAGCGCCCATCGGGCAGATGGATGCCGTGGTGGCGGTCGCCGGTGAGGCCCCACGGGGCGTCCACTGCCTGCGACCATGTTTTGCCCTCGTCCCGGCTGAACATGACGAGGCTGGTGCCGCTGCGTTTGTTTTCGCGCATGAGGCAGCACAGCTCGTCACCATCCGGCGAGCGGAAGACATAGGGCTCGCAGGGATCTTTGCCATCGAGCTGCGTGCCATCGCAGGCGAGCGCCGGCTCGGACCAGGTAAAGCCGCCGTCGCGCGTGATGGACTGCACGACTTGCAGCGTGACGTCCTTGCCCGTGCCGGCGGCGCGATGAAACATGCCGAGGTGCGATCCGTCCTTCAGCGGAACGATGGTCGAGAACGCAAATACGCATCGGAATGGCTCGTCCTTGGCGAGCCGACCCGCGCCCAGCGGCGGCAGCTCGCGCCAGGTCTTGCCATCGTCCTCGCTGACGATGCGCGGCACATAACCCTGGAGGCGACCGGGGAAGTCGTTGATCACTTCATCCTTACCCACGGCCGTTTTGCCAGAGAAAACCCACAGGCGGTCTTTCCCATGCGAGTCGGTGATGCGGAAGATGATGCCTCCTTTGAAGTTCACGTAGTTCGGCGGCATGAGTTCATCGACACGCTTCCAAGTCAGACCGCCATCCTCGCTTCGAGCCATCGGCCCCGCATGGCCGCCGTGGCCGATGTTCCAGACGCAAAACATCGTTTTGTTGTCCGCCAGCATCGCCGTCGTGGGATGCGCGTGGTAGGCGCTGGCTTCCGTCGTGCCACGGGCGATGATGATCTGCCGCTGCGTGTCGTCGGAGAGGTCGATGTGTTTCAACGCCTCGCGGTGCTGTAGCCACAGCGCCTTCTTCTCGGCGGGCGCGGATTCCCAAGCGCGCTTCGCTCCTTTCGTGGCAATCTCCACTTCGGGCTTCTTCAGATCGCGAGGTTCGTCGTTTTGCGCGGAAGCCGCCAGCGGCGCGAGCAGCAGGGCGGTGAGGAGGGTGAGGGTGGGTTTCATGGCGATAGAGCTGAGCGTGGAGTTCATAGGGAATAGGAGCGTGTTACGGCAACTGGCGATTTCCATGGTTGGGTGCTCCATCGCGGATGTGGATTGACGCACGAACGTCATCCACGAAGTGCCCGGCTAAGGTGACGGCCTCAGGCAAGGATGACATGCTTTCGTTTTCCATGGGCATACGGCGAAATGACACCTTCAGCATCACCAACTCTGTGCCCGGCGGTAGCAGCAATCGAGTAGAAGCATGTTGCCACGTGGTCGGGTTGCGATCCAACGAGTGGAACGCGCCGACGCTGAAAGCCAGCGCGTCCTCCTTCACGCTGTCCTCCGTCGCGCCGTGAAGGTTCGTGTCAGCGCCCAGCGCGTAAATCGCTACCATGGCATCGTATCGCTCCGAGCTGGAAAAAGGCACGGCATTGAACTGTGCGGACAGCATCATCACCACATCGCCGCCTTTTGCCTCGGCTAGAGAAGGTCGCACATTAAGCACCCGCATCAGATCGCCCTGACGGCTCGGCCTTGGCACCGTGCGGCCTTCATAATCGGAACGAAGCAGACGCGCCATCTTGCTGCCCTCCCCGGGTTTCACTCCCTCAGACTCCAGCACGATCTCCGAGTAATCTCCGCTCCAAAGGTCCAGCCCAGGCGGCACACCCTTCACCAAGGGCGCAGGTTCGCTCTCAAAGCTCTCCTGCAAAAGCGACAGCACCTTCTCAACCGACCTCGCCCCGAAACCAAAAACCACCGACGTGCAGAACATGCCAAACACAATCCCCGCTGCCGCAGCGGTGAGCGGAAGCCAGGAGAACCAGACGGAGCGGGGCTGGCGAACCATGATTGTTGCAGCGCCAGCCACCGCCATTTGCTGGAGCTTGCGCCGCTTGAAGGAGCGTCGGAGGTCCACATTGAGTTGAGTCCGCGAAGCCAGATAGACCAGAGCTTCGGGATCGGCTTCCAATCGCTGAAATAACAGCGCGTGCTCGGATTCCGGCAAGACACCGTCGAGATAGAGGTCCACAAGTTGGCATTCGGAGTCAGTCATAAAGTCATCCTGGAGAGTTCGTTGTTCACGCAATCGGCGAGCAGATTGCGAATGCGAAACAGCATCACCCGCACGGCACCAGCGGAGGACTCGATGGCCTCTGCTACGCGCTCCATGGTTGCGTCATCCTCGTAGCGTAGCGCCAGAATTTGCCGCGACTTTTCCGGCAGTTTATCGAGACAATGCTCTAGCGCCTCGTGGCGTGCCGTGCGCTCTGGCTGCTGATGCAAGAGCGCCTCGGCGAGCTGGTCAATCAGCGCATCAGAGAACACCAGCCGCTCCCGTCCCTGTTTCCGATAGTGGTCTGCGATGCGAGACTTCGCGAGCCACAGCGACCACGCGATAAAGGGCCGCGTTCCATCATATTCATCGAAGCGCCGTGCCACCGTGAGCGCCACCTGTTGCACCACATCCTCTGCATCATGCACACCGTTCACTGCCGCGAACACAAACGCCTGCACCGACGGCTCCGCCTCCAGCCAAAGCCTGGTCAGCCGCTCGCGCGTTTCTATTTCGTATTCGTGGTTCACATCCGTATGCCGCGCTGGACCGCAAAATGTTAACAGGAAAAATGAAGATTGTGAACCGCTGCTTCATCCACGGCTGATGCCACGCTCACGAGCCAGAGTGCACGTTGCTCAAACCCATCGCTTCCCAGAGTTTCTGCAATCGCCTCGGCAGCCGCTCGGCGTTCGCGGATGTTTTGCTCCGATGGGTGTTCAAAGATCACCTGCTGATAAGGCCAGCGTGACGAGGGTCGAAAGCAGCAGGGCGAAGAGGTGTCGAAAGGAGGATTTCATGGTTGAATCAAATGGAACGGGGCTGAACGCGCGGCCTCAATCTTAGCGCAGCACGATTCGCGGGGTGACCCACGTTGCCCAGTCGCCTGCGGGGTCGGTGAGGGGATCGACGATGAAGGCGATGCTGACTTCGCGACCACGGAAGTCGGCGAGATCGATCTCCGCTGGCACGCGCTCCCCGCCCTTGAGCTGGCGTGCGAAGACTTCGCGCCCATCCATCTCGATGGCGAAGGCGGCACCGTTGCTCTTCGGGTTGTTCAGCAGCGCGTCAAAGGTGAGCAGGCAGCGCTTCGCATCCGCAGCGGGAATGGCGACGCGGTAAGTCAGCAGGGCGCGGCCTTTCGGCTTCGGATGCTGCTGCAGTGCATCCTCCGGCACTTCGTCCGGCGGGCCGATGCGCCGCAGCTGGACTGACTGCACATTCTCCTGCTGCGCCTTCGTGCGCTGTGCGACGAAGTCGAAGACCACGTGCCCCGACTCGCGCTTCAACGCACGCGGCGGGTCGAACTTGGTCGCCACGACATTACTCCAGTCCTTGCGCCCGACGATGGGCAGCGCAAAGGCGAACGCGGCCTCTTCCTCCGGTGTGCCGGCCTTTTGCACGACGTCCCATAGCTTCCGCGCGCGGCCAACGCCGTTGACGTTCGCACTGCCATCGTGCTCGCGGATGCCGAAGAGGAGACGATTCTCGTGCGGATGATCTACATGGCGATGATACAGGAAGGACTCGATGCCCGGCAGCGCCTGCACCTTCTTCCACGCGAGCGCGAAGGCGGCGGCTTGCACGAGTTCACCGTCGGGACCGGGCGGGCAGTCAAAGCCTTGTTCGGTCAGCACGATTCGGCGTGGCTTGCCCTCGAACAGGAAGCGCGGCTGGCGCAGGAAGGCGGGCAGCACCTCGAGATTGTGAAACGTGATCCGCGGCGCATCGAAGCGCAGGGGCGCGGAGCGGTCATTCCAAAAGCTTGGCTTCCTGAGGTTCTCTGGATACGGATGATGCGCGAGGTTCCATGGGAAATCGCCTTCACGTCTCGCACGCTCGTGGACTCCTTCCAGAACCTCCAGGCCTGTGAAGTCGTGCGTCCGATCTGCCGTCGCGGTAAGCGTCCAATGATGGTCGAGCGAGATAAAGATCGGGAAGTCCGCATGAACGCTGCGCGTGGCCAGATCGGCGATGCGCAGCGCGACGCTGTATTCGCGCAACAACACCTCCGGCTCGACCGCGCCCAGGTGATACCAGCCCCAGTGGTTCTGCACTTCGTTGCCGATCACGAGGCCAGCGATCTGGCCAAACTTCGCGTCCTCACGCGTGTAGCGATCCACGAGCCAGTGGAGGATCGCACGGTAGAAGAAAACGCCTTCCTCCGTCGCCGTGTTGAACGCCGCCGGGCCCTCCGGAAGCGTCGCCGGATCGGTGAGGGGATGCACAAGCGGCGATGTCCGTGACATGGTCTTCTGAACGGTATTCCCAAGGATGCCCGTCACGCGCATCTTCGCCGCGTGCAGCGCCTGTAGTTCGCGATCAAGCGCCACGACCGCTGCCGGACGAAGCCCGATCTTTCTTCCCTCAAACTCGAAGCTGAGCTTGGGGTCCACGCTCTGCCAATCGATCAGCCAGCCGATGTTGATGTTCTGGTTCGACTGCCCGAAGCCGAGTGCCTTGCCATCTTCCACGTCGAGCAGGCAAGCGATCCCTTTCTTGTTCGCGAGCGAGCCGAGGGAGTTCTTCCGCTGCGGGAGCGCGGAGAAATCCGTGACATGCTGCGGCGGACCAAGCACCTTCCCACCCGAGCGACGTTCAAACTTCGCGAACAGCCGGTCGCGCTTGCCATCGAAGCGAGGCACCGTTGCCTCCGCACCCTCGCCGCTCCACAAAACGTGGCCTTCGCCCTCCGCCGAGGTATGCAGCGGCAACTCGCGAATCTCCGTCGTTCCCTCGCTAGGCGGCCACGCAAAACGCAGCGAATCCGGGGTGACGGCGACACGTAACGGTGGTTCGTCGGCGCGGACAAGATTGCTGAAAACGACGAGCGTGGCGAGCAGGCAAAGAGTTAGGAAGTCGAAGAAGCGGCGGGATTTCATGAGTTAAGTAAAACGCCTTTCGATTCGGGAATACATGGCCTAGGCCTGCCAAAAGTTGTCATCATCCTGCCATGTCACCCGAGTCACTCCAAAGCGCCTTTTTCGCCAGCATGGCAGATCCACAGGCATTCCGGCTCATGTTTGAACAGTAGTCCACCCAAGCCACCGACCTCCATCCTCTCGCAAAAAAGATCGTCGCCCTCCTCCCCGATCACGAAACCCTCATTTTCAGCCAGATCGTAAAACTCACCCAAGGCAAGCCCAGCACCCTGAAGCTGCGCCTGAAGGAACTCGTCGAGAAAGGCTACCTCATGCCGAAGGGGCAAGGGCGTGGGGAGCATTATGTGAGGGGATCAAGGTGGCCCACTATGATGCCAGCAAGCGGCAATCCAGGAACAAATGGAAAAGCAGTAGTGGCACCCCATTGTGCCTCTGGTGGGCGCTTTGTAACTCGTCGGGCAAAGAGTCGAGAATCGTGACGGGTTGGAGATCGGTGATCGTGTTCAGCGTGGATGAGGATGACTTGCCATCTTCTGCAAAGGCACGTTGCAGCTCGCTATGCCAATAACCGACATCCTTGTTCTGCACGAGGGCCACCATGGCTGCCTGCGGACTGTCATCTGCATAACGGCCTGAAATGAAGTCACCCATACCACCAGCCCCAACATACTTGCTGATGGGAAATCCGCCTGTTCTCAGGCGTTTCGCCTCAAAGACGAATGATAAACGGGGGCGAATGCCGCTTCGGATGACGGTGATGTCGAGGCGGAGTCTATCGTTCCCGAGTTCACCTGCTGGGCTGTGTGGTGGTTGATCACCGATGGTGTAATGCAAATAGGCATCGGGGGTGTCCGGGTGGTAGTCCAGCCTGAGCTTCATCGCTTCCGCCAGTAGCCCAGTGATGGAGGGCTCATCCAGATCAGGATGCAGTCGCGACCTCACATCCGAATGCGCCCAGGCGAGAAGCTGGTGGGAGTGGAGGCGGAATGCCTCGCCATAGAAGTCCCAGAGGGCACTGAGGCTTCCGTTTGTCATCCTTTCCTCCTTTGGCGTTCCTCCAGCACCTCGGCGATGATGTCGTCGGCATCCAGCATCGCCTGGGTTTGGGTCCACTCCAGGCGGCGCGGCGGTTTGATGAGATGAATGGTATCACCGTCAAAAATGCGCACACTCCGCTTCACATAGACCCATTGGCTGAACTGCTTCTCCGCCGAGCGTAGCAGTGCATCCAAGGTCTTGGCCTCAGGGCCGTCCGCAGACTTCACTTGAGGGTCAATTGGTTGTTTGTCTTTGGTCAGGGTGACGGAGGCGCAAATCCCGCGAGCGGAGTGCAGCACCACAATGCGGTGATGAGCTTTGCCCGCGATGTAGCTGTCCAACTCGGTCTTGAGCCGTAAGGCATAGACAGCAAGTTCGTCACTGTCGGGTTGATGGCGTAGATTGGCTGGAGATTTGCCTTTGTTCAGTTGATAGCGAACTCGGAAGAACTCGCCCACTACCAAGGCAACGGAGTCCGGCAATCCAAGCGCTGCCGCGACACGCACATCCAGCAGTGCTTTCACCTCACCGAAATCTGCGCCTGAGGACTCAAGGGCAGCCGCTTCCTCCCAGGCTGAGCACAAACTGGCTTGGCGTTCGGGTGTTAGCTCGGGGAATGGGAGATGCTCGGCATCGCCCTTGTCGATCAGGTTGCGGTCGATGCCCCAAGCTGCGGTAGTGACAAAGAAGAGGAGGTAGCTTGAAAAGGTTGATGTCCAAATTGCTGCGATCGCCTTCATCTCCTGCTCGGTGCCGCTGGCCACACAAACCTTATCGTGCCTAATGATGAATGGCTTATCGCTGTATGCAGCGAAGTCATTCCAGAGAAGTAACCGAGGGCCACTAGTTAGCGTCAAGCCAGCGTGTCGTCCCTTCCGAACAAAAACGCCAAACTCATTAGTATCCAGGAACCGCTCTTCCATAATGAGCCGTGCCTGTTTGACCAATGCCCTGTGATTTAAGACCTTTAAATCAGAGAGAACGTTCCTCCCTTTTGCGTCGAGGACTTCCTCGTTTGGATCCTTTTCTGTGCCCTTGGATTTCCTGAGTTGTAGGCCGAGAGCAAGGCTCCAACCGTTCTTCTCACAGAGAGTGCCTAGCGTAGTCGTAAACACTCGGCGTAGCTTTTGAAGAGCCCGCTCGTCACGCAATGTGGCCCAAAGAGCCTTCTTCCAAGCGGTGGCCTCACTGAGGTTGTGACTTGAATACACCAGTTGCTTGATCTCCGACTCCGAAAACCCAATCGACCAAGCTCTGCGCTTGGTCCCGCGCTTCAAGTTGGTGACACATTGATTCGCCACAAATGGACCAAAATGAAGGATGGCGTTCTCGCTGCTCTCTGGAGTCCGGTGAGTGTAAATCAACGTCGTGCAAGGAGCCTGAGCCGAAGCAAAGATGATGTAGGCGAGATTGGCGAAGTTCGTCACCCGGCGAACCTGCACGCCGCTGAAAAACTTCTGCCGCCAGGCTTTGAGCTGGTCATTCGTGAGCGTTTTTGCGTGGAGAATGAGACCAACCGTGCCGCCGTCTGCCAGACAGTCCATCACTCGCCATGCGAATGCCTCACCGGTGCGGGCACGGGCCAGAGCGTAGTCCTCAATATGCGCTTTCGACCAGTTCAGCAGATGCGCGGCCTCGGGATCATCCTTGTCGAGTTCAACCCAAGGCGGATTACCCACGATGCAGTCAAACTTGATGCCTTTGCCTTCGGAAGACACGACCTGCTGCCAGAAACGACCGCGCTCGTTGAAGAAGTCTTCGGGGAAGAGATTGTTGCCGACCAGTGTGGGGAACTTGAAGTTCTTCCGCCGATGAAGCTCGGGCGGTTCGACGTAGCTGAGCATCGCCAAGATCAGGCTAAAGCCAGCGATCTGACAGGCGATGGGATTGCGCTCCACAGCATAGATGCTCGTGGTGAGGATGACGCTAAGCTCGCTGGCATTGAGCGAGGTGCGTTTCTGCTGCTGGCACTCGAGTTCCACCAGTCGGCGAAACGCCACCACGAGAAACACGCCTGAGCCGCAGCAAGGATCAAGAATCCTCATGCCGAGGCGAAGCGGCTTCACGGCATTGATCTCAGACACCAAGTAGTCCGCCAGAGGCTCTGGCGTGTAGTGCGCACCGCGCTTCTCGGGATCAGACGCTTCGTTCTCGGTCTCTTCGGGTTCTTCATCAGTTTCCGCATCCTCCTCGTCCTTCTCAGTGTGAAGGAACTGCTCGTAAATGGAGGACAGAAACTCGACCGGGATGGCAGCGAAGTCGTAGGCTCGGAACGAGAGATGCATCTGCCCGGTGACTTCCTCGCCTGCAAAGACTCGCGCCACGGCTCGAATGGCATCGGCTTTGGGTGCTTTCGAGCTGCCCCAGGCGATGGGGAAGAGCTTTCCATTGAAGCGTATCTCCACCGCACGAACGAGCTTGCGAAAGCCATCCAGAGTCACGGTCGGCGCAAAGGTGTCATCTGTGAAGATGGTCGTGGGCTCTACCATTGCCTCCTCACGCAGCCATTTATCGGAAATGATGTCCCGGGCACGCAAATAGGCGAGATAGACAAACTTGCCGATGAGCGCATGGCATGTCTCAGGCGGCAGGGAGTGATCGTTTTCCAACTGCGCTGCCAGTGCTTTGAGGTTCTTCAGCAGCATCGTATCGACCCGCTGCTCGGCCCCAAGATGCTCCGCGTTGCGCTGCCAGATCTCACCACGATTGATGGCGTCCGCCGTGAAGGCTGAAAGCGCTTCAATGATCCGCGTGATGTTTTGGTCCGTGGAAATCGCCGGAGTCACCGCTCCAGTCTCAGGGGTTGCTGGGTTGTAGGCGAACCCAGTGAATACGCGCACCTGCCCAGGCAACAGGACGATGAGGAAAGGGTTCACGCCCTGGTTCCAGAGCTTGCGGTGAATGGTCCGAGCTTCTTCCACCGAGTCTGCCTCAGCCACATGCACAGCTGGACGCACAGCCTCGGGTTCGGGGCTGGTTTTGAAGAAATAGCTCCCCCTGACGCCAGCTTTGCGAGCTGACCGAATCCAATGCCTGTCAGACAACGCGACCAAGCCATCGCCGTCGTCCTCTCGGTAGAGAGGCGAGCGGTTGTAGCCAAGGGCCGAAGTGAGGTCAGAAAGAAGCACGGGGATGGGCGGATTTGATTAACGATGCTAGGGCAACGGCAACCAGGATGCAACCCCACGGTGCTTTTGGAGAAAGCAAAAGGCTGGCATAGTCGAGGAGCGTCGGGGCCGAGATGACGACCATCTTCCTCCGGCAGTCTATCAGGATCTCTCAGAGGATTGTTTTGCCGACGATTAATTCCCTCGAATTTGAGGGAATTAAAGCCGGGGTTGCTGATCCGCTCCCAGATTCCAAGGAGGAGGGCGGCGCCTTTGTTCTTGAGCCACTGTTCGATGAGGGCTCCCGCCCCATCGAAGTTCCTCACCATGTCAGCGAGTGAAATGTAGTCGCCGTCCGGCTGAGACAGGATTCCGATGGCTGTTCCCTGGACTTCAGGTGGGCTTGCATGCTCAAGGGGGCACCGGCATCACGGCTTGGGCAACGGCACCTGTGCGGTGATGCGCAGATACGCGATGAGGTCGCGGACTTCGTCGTCTTTGAGGGTTTTGAGCAGGCCCTCGGGCATCATGGAGATGGGGGATTTCTCGCGGGAGAGGATCTCGGATTTGGTGACGACGCTGTCTTGGCCGACGAGGCGGAGCGTGAGCTGTTGGTTGTCTTCGGCGGCGACCGTGCCTGAGAGGGTGCGGCCATCGCGAGTGGTGACGATGACGAGCTGATAGCTTTCCTGCATGACCTCGCTGGGGTTGATGATCTGGGCGAGGATGTAGTCGAGATTAGCGCGATTCGAGCCGGTGAGATCGGGGCCGACAATGCCGCCAGCGCCATAGAGCATGTGGCAGCCCATGCAGGTGCGCTCAAAGATGGCGCGACCCTTACTGGTGTTGGCTTTGGCAATCACGGGATCGGTGAGCATGGCTTTATACTTTGCCATCTCAGCCTGTTTATCGCTGGCGAGCTGGGTGATGGGACCCCAGAACTCGACGAACGATGGCCCGAGCACGCGGTAGAGTTGGCGGGCGTCAAAGGCGGTGACATCGGTCTTCGGAAGGGTGTTCTTCTTCAACTCAGCGACCAAGGCCTGCGCGGTGCTGCGGCGTGCGGAGAGCGTGATGACGACCTCGGCTTTCTCGGCGGCGGAAAGCTTGGCGTAGCGCTGGATCAAGATCGGCGCGATCTGCGGAGCATCGAACGAAGACAGCGCGCGGATGGCATCGCGGCGCACGGCGGGTTCATCGAGCAGCGACAGCACCACGGGCAGCGCGGCAGCATACGCATCGCGGGCAAAGGCGGTCAGGATTTGTCGGCGACGCTCAATGGGTGCTGACTTGTCCTTGAGCACAGCAAGCTGCGCTTCGGCGGCTTTGGCATCGCCAAAGAGCTGGCCGATCTGCGCGGTGAAGTCGGTGAGCTTCGCATCCTTGATGGCATCGAGCGCGGCAAAGGCTTCGTCCCAGTTCTTTGGCTTCGTGACCACATTGCGGCCCAGCGATTTGAGCCCATCACGCACGCCTTCGAGAAGTTGGAGTCGCAGGGCAAGATCGGTATTGCTCAGCAGTGTGGCGGCTATCGGTTCGAGCTGTTTGGCAGCGATGGCGCGGCGAGCGATGTATGGCGCGAGCAGCGGGATCTTGCTGTGCGTGGCAAGCGCCATCGCACGTGTGGCATCGGCTTCGACCATCGGCTCGATGCCAAACCAAATCATCTTCGGCAAGTTGTGATCCGCAGCGTCCTCCGCATGAGCGACGAGGTTCTGCGCGATGGGCCAGCGCTCCGCCACGTTCATGCGCTGAAGCGCCGCCGCGAGGTAAAGGCGCACGATGGGCGAGCTGTCCTTCTCCGCCATCACGGTGAACTTTGCCAACGCCGCCGGGCTATAAGCGCGATCTTCGCCAAGCAACTGAATGGCCCAACCGCGAACATAGGGCTCGGCATGATCAAGCAGCGGAAGCAAACGATCCGCTGGGAGATTCTGCGTGATGTGCAGAGCCCAGAGAGCGCGGAGTTGATGCGCGGAGGTCTTGGATTGTGCGAAGAGTTCCCAGAGCTTCGCGGGCACGGCGGCATCGAGTTGACCCGCAGCAGCACGTTGCTGAAGCAGCACACGAGCACGGCGGCTATACCAGTCATTGCGATGCGTCAGCAGGCCGACGAGTTCGAGATCGGACTGCGCAGCGAGATTGATGCCGGTCTTCCCTGGCAGGCCCTTCGGCGCGAGGCGATAGATGCGGCCGGTGTCTTTGTCGTGCGTGGCATTGCCGCAAATCTCGGTGTCATGCCAGTCGAGCACATACGCCGCTCCATCGGGTCCGATCTCCATGCTGAAGCCCACCCAGGCGTTGTCATTGGCGAAGAGTGGTTCATTGCCGTGATGACCGATAAAGCCCGAACCGCTGGGCTTGAGGATGTCGGTGATCACATCATGCTCGTGGAGGTTCGCCATGAGGATGCGGTCGCGGTATTCCTTCGGGAACTCATCCGCGAGATAGACACGAGCGCCGCCATGCGCAGAGCGATGCCGATGATCGGCGATGGTCTTGATGTCATCGAAGACGTAGGGATTGATGTGGCTGCCGCCCTGACGGTGATAAATGCCGCCGGGGATGACATGCCAGAGATGCGGGATCACGCAGGCGGTGATGAAGATCTGGCCGTGGTCGTCGAAATCGAGTCCCCACGGATTGCTAAAGCCGTGCGCGACGACTTCGAAGCGATCCTTCGTGGGATGATAACGCCAAACACCACCGTCGATGTATTGGCCATCTTTGACCGGCATCTCGACGGGGAACGGATCGCCCTTGCGCAAGATTTTGCCGCCATCCGCAGGCTTGCCCACGGTCGAACGTGTGGCGAAACCCTGGCAGCCATAGAGCCAACCATCAGGTCCCCAACTGAAGCTGTTAAACACTTCATGGCGATCCTGAATGCCCCAGCCCGTGAGTCGCACCTCAAGCGGGCCATCGGCTTTGTCGTCGTGATTCTTGTCAGGCACGAAGAGCAGATTTGGCGGCGCACCGAGCCACAGTCCATCAAAGCCCACCGCGATGGCCGAAGGAAACGGAATGCCTTCGAGGAAGACTTGGCGCGTATCGAACTTCCCGTCGCCATTCGTGTCTTCGAGAATCAGGATGCGGCTGTTGCCATCGGCAGAGAAACCCGCGCTGCGTGTTTCATAGTCGCGATTCTCCGCGACCCAAAGACGACCGCGATCATCCCAGCAGAACGCCATCGGCTGTGTGATCATCGGCTCCACAGCAGCGAGTTTCGCCTCGAACCCCTCAGGAACGGTCATCTTCGCCACCGCTTGTTCGCCGGTAAGAAAAGCCGCCTCTTTGCCTGCCGCTTTCGCGATGCCCCACATCACGGAGTCCGAACCCTGACCGGTGTAGGCCTTCCACGCATCTGTGACTACCACATCGTTGAGCTTGCCCGTATAGACAAAGAACTGATGTCGCACCGTCTCGGACTTGCCCTTGGCAATTTTCCAATCACCCGTAATCGCGCGACAAGGCCCCACGCCCATCTGCCCATCCACACGCCAATGCTGCGGGTAACCTGCGTTCTTCGGATGATCAAAAATCGCGATGTGAGCCTGGTCCTCGCGGCCATCCACTTTCATGCCGACATCCATCCAGATCGAGCGCTGTCCTTCAGCACGCCCATTGCCCTGACGCACGCTGTTCATCACGCCGCCTTCCATGCCAGGCTTCCACGGCATGCGTAGAAAGAGTCCGCCGTAAGGTTGCTTCGCCATGGTCAAGTCCACGAGCCCTTCACCCTTCCATTCAAGCTCCAGGAAGTAACGGCCATCGCTGTCGCGCATCGTCCAGACCTGCGTCTCGTTCATCACCGGCTTGCCCTCGGCATCGAGCAGTTGATAAACGGTCGTCCATTTCACCAGCTCGCCTTTCGGAACGAGCACAGCGCTCGAGACCTTGCGCCAAAAGCCCGCGCCCGGATTGTGAAAATAGTCACGCCCATTAACCTGCTTCAGCCCCCAGTAGAGCCCCGTCTGATGCTTGTGATGCCCAGGGCTATACTCCGTCAGCAAGCCCTTGCCATCTGGTGCCACAATCGGATGAAGGTAAGGCCGAAAATCCGGCCGCGCATTCTGCGTGAGGATCGCCTCCTTGTCATTCTCGCGATAGACCGAGATCGTGTTCGCCGCATCATCCTGACGAAGTGTGAGCACCGTATTGTGAGCCGATGCCACCGTGTTGGCGAGCAGGCAAAGAGTGAAGAGTGAGAAGAAATGGCGGTATTTCATGCAGATAGTAAAACGCCTTTCCTTTCGGAAATACATGGCCTAGATCTGCCAAAAGTTGTTATCATCCTGCCATGTCTCCCAAGTCCATTCAGAGCGCCTTTTTTGCCAGCATGACCGATCCGCAGGCATTCCGGCTCATGTTTGATCAGCAGCCTAACGTGTTCTTCTTTGTGAAGGATCGCGAGAGCCGCCTCATCGCGGCCAGCGAGCCGATGTGGACCCGCCTGGGTCTCGAAGGTGAAGCCGACGTCATTGGCCGACTCGATGAAGACTTCTATCCCGAGCAAGCCGCCAAGGCTTACCGAGCCGATGACGCGCTCGTCTTCCGCACGGGCAAACCATTGATCAATCGCCTCGAAGTCTGGTATGACGAGCAGCGCACGCTGACTTGGTTTCTCACCACCAAGGTCCCTCTGCGAGGCAAGAACGGCAAAATCATCGGCCTCATGGGGCTCACCCGCCGTGACGAAGGTCGCAGCCGTCATCAGCCCAGCAGCGAAGTCACCCTCATCGTCAGCCACATCCAGAAGAACACCAGCCGCATCCTCAGCACTGCCGAACTCGCCCGCGAATGCGGCCTCTCCGAGCGCACCCTGTATCGCAAGATCCACCAAGCCCTCGGCGTCACGCCCTATGAACTCATGCTCCGCATCCGCATCGAGTCCGCCGCCGAAGCCCTCATCCAAACCAACGATAAAGTCATCGACATCGCCCAAGCCCACGCCTTCTGCGACCAAAGCGCCTTCACCCAACACTTCCGCAAACGCATCGGCCTAACGCCGAAGCAGTTTCGCATGCGGCATCAGGGGTAGGTTGGTCGGAGTTACTTGCAGGGATTGATTGCACCGCGAAGACTTACTTACGCTTCGGTTTCGCGCGAGTTGGCGCATCCGGCAGCCTTTCGCCATCCAGCGTGATCTCCTTTGTCGCATCGAGACCGAGAATGCGGCTGCCGCTCGTGGCATCGGGCTGCGTGTGGTTTTCGGGATCGGTGAGAGTGTTGCCTTTTAAGGTCACACGGGTGCTGTGGCGGAGGAGGATGGCTTGGCGGTCGGCTTCGTCGTTGGGGCGGGCGAGGAGGGTGGCGCGGACGGGGGAGTCGATGACGTTGTTTTCGATGCGGGAGTCTTGGAGGCCGATGAGGTTCATGGCGGGGCCGCCGCTGCGGGTGAAGGTGTTGCCGGTGATTATGAGGCGCTCGATGGGTGGGGTGCCGAAGCCGCCTTGCGCATTGTGCGCGTGGGCGTCGATGGCGGGCTGGTGGGGGCGTGAACTGACGTCGATGAAGGTGTTGTCGGTGAGGGTGATGTCGCTGGGGATGCCGCCGACGAGGCCCATGCCGGTGTTGAGGCTGATGTTGCTGCCCATGCGGGTGAAGGTGCAGCCACGCACGAGGCCGGGGCCGGACATGATGAGCAGGCGCTGGAAGTTGTCCTCCCAGCGGCAGTTTTGCACCACCCAGCCCGCGCATTCGTGATCGAGCCACTCGGCCTGCGCCTCGGCAAAGGGCGTGGCGTCTTGATCAAGGGTGAGTTGGTAATCGTGGTGCGAGATGAGCTTCGCCTCGCCGAGCAAGGCACCGTTTTTGCGATGGATGAAGCGCAAGCGGTCGCCAGGGCGGGCGTTGCGGAGGGTGGGAAGAAGCGCGCCGTTCGTCTCCAGCGTGACCTGTTTGCCGGACACGGATTTCACCTTGCCCCAGATGCCGTGGAAATTTTGCAGATCATCGGCGGTGTGTCGGATGGTGACGTTGTCCATCACGCAGCCATAGCGAGTGGAACGGCACAGGAAGCCGTCCGCGCCCTTCCATTGGCTGGTGCCGGGTCGAGGGCCGAAATAGCAGTCTTTCCACAGATGTGCGCCATCGCCGCCGCTCTCGCTGGGGCCGCCTTTGGCCACATAAACGCTCACGCCGTGCAGGGTGATGTTCGCCGAATCATCGAGCACGATGGCTCCCGCGCCAGTGTAGAGGCAGGAAAGGCCGTCGCCCACACGCACCACGCCGAGGTCGCCATACGCACGCTCCCAGTTCGCATCGTAAAGGCGCTCCATGAGCTGCGGTTCGAGCATGTTCACCCAGTAACGTCCGCCATCGGAGGGCGTGATGTCTTTGTAGCGCAGCTTCCGCACACCGGCCTGCATGTCGTAGAGCGGCACGCAGAAGCGGCCGTCGCTCTTGAAGGGAAACAAGCGTTGCTCATCGGCCCCTTTGTAGCTCGTGGGCACCACGACGCCGGGCGAGGGCTGGATCTCAAAACGATTGCCCTCACGGTCGATGCGCGTGATGCGGCCCTCGATGCAGCCGCGTGTGCCTCGATCAATGATCGCACCGCGCAGGACGATGTTGCGGCAGTTGCGAAAACCCACGCAGCGATGCCCCGGCGGCATCTGCTTGTCATCGAGGTCGAACCAAAACGTCGCGCCCGTGGCATCGATCACAAAGGGATGTGCGGCATCGCGCTGCATGTTCTCAAAGCCGAGCGGGTAAATCACCTTCGCCCCCTGCCAGCGTTCCTGCCCGAAGCGATAATCCCCCGGCGGGATGCGCACGTTGTCTGCACCACTCTCAAACGCCTTCATCACCATCGGCATCACGCCTTTGCCCAGCTCCCGCTGCGCCTCCTTCTCCGGCTCGGTGAACTGCGGCCCAGCGGGTAGATTAAAGCTGAAGCGATACTCCTCCGGTGCAGGCGACTTCGAGTCTAGGATCGCCCGTTGATGTGGCGAGAGATGATCAAACTCCGCTCCGCTCATAACCGGGGCGAACAGAAAAACGAGATTGAAACCGAGCAGGGGAAATTTCATGCGAGAGAGCAGGCCGCTCAGTTCATGGACTAGCGAGCGGCTTTCGCAACCGACACCATCTCACGCAACTTCGCCAGCTTCCCCAACTCCTCGGCGCTCAGCGCCCGATCAAACACGGCCACACCGCCGATCCAGCCCGTAAAGCCGACACCGCGACTGCTGTGGATGACGCGACCGATGGTGAAGGGACCGCCGCTTTGGGCGTCCTTCGGCTTGTAGAGGTCGTGCGGATACCACCAGGGATTCAGGCGCAGCGCCACGAGATCGCGGGCGACTTCTTTTCCGCCGCGCAGAGTGACTTCGATTTTGGTGAAGCGATGCTCGCGCAGCTCGACGCGTTCCTCGGCGGACTCGCGGATCACTTTCACGCTCAGTGGCTCGGCTTCGGGTGGATTGTAGTATTGGTCTTTCGGGAAGGTTTCGTCCTCGCCGTCTTGTTTGCCTGGCAGCTTCGCGAAGTGGCCCTGCATGTAGGCGTTGTAGGCGAAGGAGATGAGCTTGTCGTTCTTCGGATTGTCGAGCCAGCGATCCCCGGAGACGCCGTTTAGCCAGCCGGTAAGCTCGTCCTTTTCATGATCAAAGGTCATCGCAAAGCACTGCCAGGACTTGTCGAGCACCTCGGCGGGTGAATCGGAAGGCACCTCAGGCGAGAGATCGGTGGAGTTGCATTTGTGCAGCGCGTATTTGTTCAGGAAGGAACTCGCGCCGTTTTCCGACACATGACCGCAGGCGCTGCCTTGCTTGTTCAGGCCAGCAAAGAGCGCGTATTGCCGCTGCCCGCGTTCCACCTTGGCGATGGTGCTCGTGGTCTTCTCCTTCAAATCGGTGCCTTCATGCCAGATGCCCGCCAGCGCATGATTCCCACTCTCGCGGATCGCCCACACAACCACCGTGACCGACTTCCCCGCGCCTTTGATGTCGAGCGGCGTGTCGTGCAGCCGCGAACGAGGCACGAAGAGAAACGGCCGAAATTTCTCGTCCGTTTCTTTGACGATGCGGATGGCATTCCCGAACGGACCACGACCCAGCTGCGGAAAATCCGCATACGATGCCTCACGTCCTGCGCCCCAGTAATCCTTGATGTAGTTCGCGGCATCGAGCGGGTAATCCGTCTTCGCTCCAGCGGGCACATGCGCCGTGAAACGCTTGGCTCCATCGGGTTCACGCTTCGCAAAGTCCCAGAAGGCGACGAGGCCGGGCGTGTTGGTGACCGTGGCGACGGGTTCGGCAGCGAAAAGAGACGTCGTGAGGAAAAGAAGAGGGAGGAGCTTCATAGTTAATTTGAAAGGAGACATGGTCATTGGGGGTCGGTCTAACCGCTCATTTCACGCTAATGAAACGCTAATCTCAAGCCTCTCATTATGAGCGTCATATCAGCGTCTAATCAGCGGTTCATGATCCTCACGGCACTGGCAAAAGCTGCAGCGCATCCAAAATCACAAAACCGTCCGTTTCGCGGTTTCGGAGTGTGATGGTCGTTTCGAGGTCTTTTTGGAGTTCGACCTTGCCGATGCTGCGGAAGGCTTCACCGGCCGGAAGTGGCTGCGTTTGATCGACGAAGAGTTCGATGGCCTTTTTGCCATTTTGGATCGTCAGCGGCACTTTGGTCGCTCGAGTCTCATGGGCGGAGTAAGCCATGCGGAGGTCGTAGCGGGCTGTTCCAGGGGCTTTGAAACGGAAGACGGCCATGGACTCGCCATCGCCGCGTTTGTCATCGTGGAGGTAGCCGGTGCCGATGTGCGGTTTGAAGCCGGAGGAGTGGCTCCATTCGCCTTTTAACTCGGCCTGCTTGTCGTCGAGCACGATGCCGGGCAAGGTTTTCGGGTCGATGCTCATCGCCCCCTTCGGTTCGGGTGGCAGTTCGGCGAGTACGGGCAGATCGAGCACCTGCTTCTGCGCCAGCAGACGCTCACGCAGGGCCGGATACGGCAGCTTTTGCACGTCGAGATTCTGTTTCGCGCTCAAAGCAGCGGCGATGCCCGCGCTTTGACCGAGGATCATCCAGGTGGGCTCCACGCGGATGGAGGAGATGCCAACGTGCGTACAGGAAAGAGCCACCGGCACGAGCAGGTTGGCGCACTCGGCGGCCTTCGGTGTGATGGCTCGATACGGAATGTGATAAGCGTAACCGTGTTTCCTTCCCGGCACGCGCACCGGCATGATGGTGCCCTCGTTGATGACAAACTTGGCGGTGCCGACACGCTGGCAATCATGCGAGTCGATGGGGAATGACGACACGACGATGGCGTCGTCCTTCTTCGGCTCATCCATGATGTCTTTCTGCGAGACGATGTATTCACCGATCATGCGGCGGCCTTCGCGGACATAGAGCTGCGGGGACCAATGATCGTAGTCCGCGAACTCATCGCGGCAGAGGCCGATCTGCGCGTATTCCTCACGAATCGCGGCGGGCACGGCAGGATCGGTGCTGAGGAAGTGATGCATCTCCAGGGTGTATTGCTTGTGAGCCTCCCAGATCTTCGCACGGCCAACTTCATCCGCCTCGCTCCAGCCATTGCATGCTCCCATCAGGCCCATGGAGAACTGTTTTCCGATGCCGTTGTTCGCGTCGAATTTGTTTCCTGGTAGTGGATAAAGATCCCACAGCAAGTGCGGGCGCTTCTCCTGGGCAAAGTAGCGTCGCAAGACCTCAAATCGCGCTGAATCGTAGTTCGCGGGCTTCGGAAACGGCACGTGATTCGCCGCATCCTTCGTCACGCAAAGGCGGAAGCTATAGACCATCACATTCTTGTCGCCTTCATCCTCCGGACCCGCATCGGTCGTCGTGATCAGCGGCAGAGGCTTTCCATCGGCTCCGAGGCCGGAAATCTTCATCTTCGCCTTCGGATATTGCTTCCCCGCCAGCGACTCGCCGAAATCCTTCCGCCCCTCGCGACCAATCGTCCAACTCACACCTGCCGCCGCCATCAAATCACCTTCGTAAGTGCCGTCGATGAAGGTTGCGGCTTCGAACTCGCCATCTGTGGTGATCAGCTTCGTGATGCGTGTGCCGTCCTTGGTCACCGATTTGAGCACACGCTTCGTCAGCACCTTCACGCTCGCTTCATCGAGCATCTGTTTCGTGATTTTCGCCGCCACATGCGGTTCGTAGGTCCAGTGCGTGTGATCCTTCTCGCTCACCTTGTAAGGCAGCGCGACACCGCGCTGCTGATAGTCCTTTTCCACCCGCGCATGCCATTCCTCAAAAAGCCCCAGCACCGTGCTGCGCACCGTCTGGTTAGAATCCGAGAAGCACAAGCCGCCCGTGTTCACGCCGCCTATATGGTCCGTCGGCTCCAGCAGGATGACAGACGCTCCTTCGCGTGCGGCAGCAATGGCGGCACAAAAACCACCGGGCGTGGCTCCATACACGATCACATCCGCCTGCGCGGCGGCGTGGGCGTGGAGAGAGAGGGCTAGTAAGAAGAGACAGAGTCGCGTCATGGCGACATCCTAGGCCTGGAATGCTCTCATTTGGACAAGAATTGAGGGCGTTGCATGATCGTGAGATTTTAAAGGAAACCCTGTGCGATGTGATGACGAGGCGGCGTTGATGCGTGCGAATGATGAAATGCCGCTTTTTTACTGTCTTGAGTTTGTTTTGGATCTCCCTGAGCCAGGTGGTGGAAGGCTGTACGATCCCTGTGTTTCGCTTTGCCTTGGACCGCTGGGAGGCGGACCGTTTCAAGCTCGTGCTGCCAGCCGAGACGGCTAGCAAGCCGGAGATCGTGAACCTGATGCGGCCTTTGCGTGCCGGTGGAAAAGCGAATCTCGACATCGTGACGGATCGCAGCGGGCAACTAAAAGCGGCCACTTTGTATTTTCCACGAGATGAATCCCAATCCGCCTGGAGCGGTGAACTGAATTCGGATTCACTCACGGAGCTGCTCGATTCGCCGGGGCGAAAGCAGCTCCTAAAACACATCTTGGAAGGTGACTCGGTGACGTGGGTGCTCGTGGAAGGTGGCGCCCCAGCCGACGAAGAGGCGGCGCTGCGTATCTCGAGGCGTCTCGCCTTTCTCGAACAGGCCGCTG
>JBILVU010000094.1:0-22792 GCA_044370285.1 Prosthecobacter sp. | reverse complement strand
CAAGAACAGCACGGGCCCACGCACCGACTTGTCGATGGCGGCACGGCGCTGGTTGTCGGCGGCGAGGTCCGGGGAGTTGGAAGTGGAATCCATATCGAGAGGGAAGAAGGCGGAGTGAAGATTACTTCGCTGGAGCGGCGGGAGGGGCGGCAGGAGCCGGTGCTGCTGCTGGAGCAGCGGCTTGCTTCAACTGCGTGGGGGAACCGGGAACGACCTGCGTGCTAGCGCCAACGGGCTTAGCCTTGAGGGTGGCGAGGGCCTTGTTGAAGGCTTCAGCCTTTTTCGCGGCATCTTTGAGACCCATGGCGGTCAGATTGGCGTCCTGGAGCTTGGTGATCTCCTCCTTGGCAGCGAGGCGCTCGGCGACGCGGGGATCTTCCGGCGTGCTGGCGGTGGACTGGAGGATGCTGAAGAGCACGGCGAAGCCCGCGAAGGCTCCGAGCACCCACAGGAAGGTGGCACCGGCTTTTTTAGGTTGTTCAGGCTGCGACATGGGATCGAAACGGGGTGCGGATCAGTTGATGACGTTCACGGACTCGATGAGGCGAGGGTCACGCCAAGGATACAGGCTGTATTTGGACAGGCCGCGGAGGAAGAGGAAACCCATCGTGCCGACGACGGCGCAAAGAGCGGCCACGTCTTGAATCCAGGCACCATCCACCCACCAGCCGATGCCGAGGGAGGGGCCACGCTCAGGGATGACGTTCCAGTACATGTCCACGAGGTGCATGAAGATGACCCAGAGGCAGACGAAGACCATGACGTAGGGCTTCTTTTTGCGAGCCTGCGAGAGGAGGGCCAGGAAGGGCGCGATGAAGTGGCCGACGACGATGAAGATGGAGACGCCACGCCAGCCTTCGGTGTTACGTGTGAGGTAGAAACGGGTTTCCTCGGTGATGTTGGCATACCAGATGAGGAAGTACTGCGAGAAGGCGATGTAGGCCCAGAACACCGTGAAGGCGAAGAGCAGCTTGCCCATGAGGTGGTAGTGCTCCTGCGTGACGACTTTTTGCAGGTAGCCGAGGCTCTTCAGCCAAGTGACGAGCAAAATCGTGAGCGCCATGGAGGACCAGGCACTGCCGGCGAAGATGTACACACCCCACATGGTGGAGAACCAGCTGTAGTCGAGGCTCATGAGCCAATCGACCGCAGCGAAAGTGGAGGTGAGGGCAAAGAAGAGCAGCCAGCGGCAGGAGAACTGACGGGAGGAGATGGTGTGCTTGATGTCACCATCCTGCTCTTGGGCGAGGGACTTCTTGCGCATCACACGGGCGATGTAGCCAAGGATGAGGAAGTAGAGCACGAAACGTGTCTGCCAGGAGAAAGGCGGGATGAAGTGGTTGCTGATGTTCAGGTAACCGAACTTCGCGTGGAGGATGTGAAGGTGCGGATTGTCGTGAGACATGTGGTGCAGCGCCTCTTTCACGGTGCCACCATGCTCGGCAGCGTGATGAGCGGCTTCACGATGGTGGTTCATCCACTCGTAAAGGTGCTTGTTCACCGCCGGAATGAGCAGCGGACTGGCGAGCAAGCCGAGGATGACGACCATGTTCGCGAGGTTTTCCCACAAGCGGCGGATGGCGACGCCCCAGCTCGAGTTCGAGGCGGCGTGAAGCATGATCCAGAAGACCCCGCCGACGCAGAAGGTGAAGGTGAAGAAGATCGCGAACAGCCAGGAGTAGGCGAAGGTGTCCGTGTTTTTGAAGAAGAAGAACGCCGAGGCGGCCAGACCGAGCACGCCGAAGAGGCCGAGGGCCCCGATGAGCTTGCCGCCCTTGGCGGGTTCGAATTTTTCACCGCCCTGGGGCAGATCGTTGAAGGAGACGTGGTGACTCATGCCGGAATTCGTGTGGTGCCGTTATTGAAGGGTGGCTCCGCTGTCCTTGGCGGCCTGCTGGAGGGCGCGGATGTAGGCGACGATGGCCCAGCGGTCACGGAGGGTGATATTGCCGCCGTAGCCTCCCATGAGGCCTTTGCCGTTGGTGATGACGTCGAAGATGGCTCCGTCGGCGCGGAAGGCGGCGGCGTTTGCTGGATCGGTGTTCCCTGCCTGCTGGAAGTTGAAGGCGGTCATGATGCCGAACTTCGAGGTGATGCCCTTGCCATTGGCGCTGGCACCGTGACAGACGGCGCAGTGGATGCCGTAACGCTGCTCACCGCGTTTGATGAAGGCGTCGTTGTAAACAAGCGGATCGCTGGTGATCTCCGTGGGGAGACCGTCACCATAGAAATCGCCCATTTTGCCAGTTTGGTAGTAGCTGAGGCCGTTGGTGAAGGCGAAGCGCGAAGGCTTTTCGCCATCGGCGGCTGGCTTGGCAGGGATTTCGAAGCCCATGGGCACCGTGCCCTTCACTGGGAGGCGGGCACCACGGCCATCGGCGAAGAATTCGCTGACAGCTTGGTATTTGACCTTCTGCTGATGGTCCATGTCGTCAAAGACCTCAATGGGAGGCTGTTCGGACTTGGAGCCGCGGAGGCCGAAGGCACTCACGATGATGGCGCCGATGAAAAGGTAGCTGAGGAAGAAGTACTTCATGGTCGTGCGGTTGCCCGGGGCTTAGATTTCGTCCTCCACGAGTTCGACGTTCTTGCCGCCGGCCTTTTCGAGGAGGGCCTTGGTGCCGTCCTGGCTGAATTTGGGGTCGCGGGCCTCGATGCAGACGAAGAACCCGTCATCGGAGAACTTCGCGAAGCGTTTCGAGGTGAAAAGCGGGTGATTCCAGCGTGGCAGGCCCATGAGAGCGAGCAGGCCGAAAAGAGTGGTGAAGGCTGAGAACAGGATGGTGAGCTCGAACATCACCGGGAAGAACGCGGGGAGCGTCCAGATGTCGATCGGCTTGGCCTGCACGACGGTGGGATAGGTCTCGACGATGTCTTCTACGAATTTTAGGCCGAGTGTTTGGCCCCAGAAATTCGTCTGCGTGACGGTTTGAAGGATGAAGGCCACCGTGGTGCCGGTGATGCCGCCGCAGAAGACGAGCTTCGGCAGGATGGAACGGGGATTGCCCATGGCGGTATCCATGCCGTGGACGGGAAAGGGCGTATGGACATCCCAGCGGCTGTAGCCCGCGTCGCGCACATGCTCGGCGGCATGGTAGAGGTCCTGGACGTTATCAAACTCCGCCAGATAGCCGTGTACTCGTTTGAGGGTGGTGCTCACAGTCAGGTGCAGGGGTGAAATTAGGCGGCGACGGGTTTGGCGACGTGGCGGTCGGGATAAGCCATGAGGTCTTCCTCCTGGATACCTTTCTCGCCATGATCATCGAAGTGAGGATCGGACTGCGGCAGCACGCCTTTGACTTCGCCGATGGCGATGACGGGCAGGAAGCGCAGGAACAACAGGAACAGCATCATGAAGAAGCCGAAGGTGCCGATGAAGGTCCATTGATCGACCCAGGTGGCACTGTACTCGCCCCAAGAGCCCGGCGTCATGTGACGCTCCAGGGTGGTGGCGATGATCACGTAGCGCTCATACCACATGCCCATGTTCACGCACATGCAGACGAACATGACGACGACCATGTTGTGGCGGAAGGGGCGATACCAGAAGAGCTGCGGAGCGAAGACGTTGAAGCTGAACATCAACGCGTAAGCCCAAATCGAAGGACCGGTGAGACCACGAAGGGTGAAGGCGGCGGCTTCATACGGATTGGCACTGTAGTAGGCCATGAAGAGCTCCATGCAGTAGGCGTAACCGACGATGGTTCCCGTGAGGAGGATGATCTTCGCCATGTTATCGACGTGCTTGGGCGTGAGGAGATCGTCCAGACCGTAGATGCGGCGCACCGGGATCATGAGCGTGAGCACCATGGCGAAACCGCCGAAGATAGCGCCCGCCACGAAGTAGGGCGGGAAGATGGTGGTGTGCCAGCCAGGGACAATGGAGGTGGCGAAGTCGAAGGACACGACGGAGTGCACGGAGAGCACCAGCGGGGTCGAAAGGGCCGCGAGGAGCATGTAAGCCGTTTCGTAATGGCTCCAGTGGCGATTGCCGCCGCGCCAGCCGATGGCGAAGAGGCCGTAAAAGAACTTTTTGAGACCTGGACGGCAGCGGTCACGCAGCGTGGCGAGGTCCGGCACGAGGCCGAGATACCAGAAGACGGCGGAAACGCTGAAGTAGGTCGAAACGGCGAACACGTCCCAAAGAAGGGGCGATTTGAAGTTCTGCCAGATGGCGTTGGCGTTCGGGATTGGAGCGAGAAACCACACCATCCACACACGACCGACGTGGAAGGCCGGGAAGAGACCGGCGCACATCACGGCGAAGATCGTCATGGCCTCAGCAGCGCGGTTCACGGACGTGCGCCACTTCTGGCGGGTCAGGAACAAAATGGCCGAAATGAGCGTGCCCGCGTGACCGATACCGATCCAGAACACGAAGTTCGTGATGTCCCAGGCCCAGGCGACCGGCTGCTTCTGGCCCCAGACACCGACGCCGGTGCTGATGAGGTAAACGAAGCAGAAGGCCATCACGCCGGTGAGCAGCACGGAGGGGATGAACAAGATCCACCAAAGGGCGGGCTGCTTGTTTTCCACGATGCCGCAGATGCGGTTCGTGATCCACGAGTAGGACCGGTTGTTCAGGACCAGCGGCTCGCGTTCGAGGATGCGCGGTGTGTTCGAGGCTGAGGCTTCCATGCGACGAGATTAGTATTGGTTGTTGCTCCACACGGCGATGTTCTCGGCGCCGGGCATGTTCTTGTTCGGATTGCGCAGGCGGGCGAGGTAGCTCGTGCGTGGGCGGGTGCCGATGTACTTGAGCACCTGGTAGTTGCGTGGGGAGGCCTTGGCGGCGTTCACGCTGCTCTTGGCATCGCCGAGGTCGCCAAAGACGATGGCATCGGCCGGGCAGGACTGCTGGCAGGCGGTTTTGACGCTGTCAGTCGGCACGCGGAAGTTCTTCGAGTCACGCTGGACCTGCTTCTGCAGGATCTTGGCGCTTTCGAGACGCTGCACGCAGTAGGTACACTTCTCGATGACACCACGCATGCGGACGGTAACGTTCGGATTGCGCTGGAGGCGGATGCTTTCGTCTTCCTTAAGCGAGCCGATGGGGCCGAAGTAGAGGTTGTTGGCCTTGATGCCAAGCTTCTCGGTCTCGACGAGCGGGTTGCGCTTGTTGTAATCGAACCAGTTGAAGCGGCGGGCGGTGTAAGGGCAGTTATTCGCGCAGTAGCGGGTGCCGATGCAGCGGTTGTAAGCCATCGCGTTGAGGCCGTCGTCGGTGTGGACGGTGGCGTTCACGGGGCAGACGGTTTCGCACGGCGCGGCTTCGCACTGCTGGCAGGCCAGCGGCTGGTGCACCATCTCGGCGTTTTCGAGCTGCTCAGGCGTCGGATTGTCTTCGGCCCAGGTGGACTCCTGCGCGACATTGTTGATGCCGGTCTTGGCGACGGCGAAGTAGCGGTCCATGCGGATCCACTGCATGAGGCGGCCTTTGCGCACCTGATTCTTGCCGACGACCGGGATGTTGTTCTCGCTCTGGCAGGCGACGATGCACGCGGTGCAGCCGATGCACTTGCTGAGGTCGATGGACATGCCCCACTGGTGCTTCTTCTCGTAGTCGAAGCCGTCCGGGTTCTCCTCGGACTTCACGCCGAGCTGGCCTTTGTAGAAGGAAATGTTCTCCGGAATGTGACCGTCCATGCCGGTCTTCTGGGCGAACTCGGTGTCCTTATTGAAGGTCTCCAAGGTGCCTTCGCGATAAACCGCGCGGCCTTCCATGGTGTTCTGCGTCTGCGTGATGGCGAGCTCGGCGACGGTGCCAAGCACCTCAACCTTCGCGCCGCTGATCACAAACTGGCTGGGGAGGCGGCGCAGGGCGTAGCCGTTCACGCCTTTTTCGCCGCCGACGGTGCCAACGTTGCCTTGGCCGTAACCCAGCGGGATGGTGATGGAATTGGAAACATGGCCCGGAGCTTCAATAGCCGGGATTTCGATCTCGGCGCCATTGACGCGGATGACGATGTGCTGGCCGTCTTCAAGGCCGAGGCGCTTGAAGGTGGCGGAGCCGACCCAAGCAGCATTTTCCCACGTGAGCTTCGTGATCGGATCAGGAGCTTCCTGGAGCCAGGCGTTGTTGATGTAGCGACCGTCGAAAACACCGGAAGAAGGCACCAAAACAATCTCGATGGCCTCATCGGTCGGCAAAGCAGCCGGTTTGGCCTTGGAAACGATCGTGCCGACGGCGGCCGCGTTCACGCTGGCATTCGCCCGGGCGTAGGCGGAGGCTTTGAGGAAGCCATCGCGAAGGGTGAAGTTCCATTTCGACTCGTCGAGACCACCGGCAACCTGCGCGAAGGTGTCGCGGACAGCGGTGTAGCCAGCGTCTTCGGCCGGAGCAGCGCCATCGGCAGGCTTTTCAGCCGGGCCGAGCTTCTTGCGGCCGAGGAGGGCCAGAAGGACATCGTTCTTGCTCGATCCGTCGTAGAGGGGAGCGATCATCGGCTGGACGATGGAGTAGGTGCCGTCAGCGGCACGAACATCGTTCCAGGACTCAAGGTAGTGCGTGGCCGGAATGTGCAGCGCCGCGTGCAGGGCGGTCGAATTCAGCAGCGAGCCGACGTGAACGAGCTTCACACCCTTTTCGGTGATCAGCTTGGCAAAGGCGGCAGCGTCCGGAGCATCGTAGAAGAGGCTGGCGGGCGTGAGGGAGACGAGGGTCTTGAGCTGACCGCCGGAGACATCGGCCTGGAGGGCGGCGAAGTCGCCCATGTCGGGCTTCGGAGCCTCTTGAAGGAGGTCGATGGCGGAGCCGTAGGCACCGAGAGCATTGTTGATGCTGGCGACCAGGGCGTGGACCTCGGCGGAGCAGCGGGAACCGGCCAGAACGACGGCGGAGCCCTTGTTGTCGATCAAATCGCGGACAGCGGGGGCGACCCAGTCCTTCAGCGCCTGCGGGGCGGAGGCGGCGAGCGCCTTGCCGGAGGCATCACCGAGCTGCTCGGCGATGAGGGCGGCAGCGGCGGGGATGAGAGCCGCTGGGATGGCCTTGCGATGGTCCGCCATGCCACCGGTAAGGGTGTAGCGGTTTTCGAGAACGTAGAGACGGTTCATGTCCTTCTCCGCCGCCTTCGTTTCCTTCGCACGATGCTTGGTGAATTCCTTGATCGACTCGCCGGCGACGGGATCGACGCCGAGGAAGTCGCAGTCGAGCGCCAGGATGCGCATCGTCTTGCTGAATTTCACGAAGGGCTTCACGCCGGCTCCGAGCACTTCCTTGTTCACGGCCTGGGCGTCACCGCCGACGGCTTCGTAACTGTACAATTTGGCCTGCGGGAAGGCCGTCTTCACCTCGCCGAGCAGGCGGAGGTAAGTGGGGGAGGTCGTGGCACCCACGACGATGCCGAGACCGGCACCGGAGGACTTTTTCGCATCGGCAGAAGCCGCGGCGATCAGTTCGTTCGCCTTGGCCCAGGAGATGGCTTTGCCAGCGCCGAGGGGCTTCTGGGAGCGATCCGGATCGTAGAGATCGAGGACGGAAGCCTGCGCGAAGGAATCAATGCCGCCACCGAGGGGGTGAAGCGGGTTGCCCGAGACGTGCGTGGGGCGGCCTTCATGCACGGTCACCACGAGAGGCGTGGCACCGCCGCTGCGAGGCATCGTGGTGGCGAAAAGCACCGGCTTCCCCGGCACCATCCACTCGACGTGCTGCGTGTAGGGCAGGATGGTCGTGATCGGACGGCGGCAGGAGGCGAGGCCCATCAGGCCGACGCTGGCACCCATGATTTTCAAAAAGTCGCGACGGCCATTTTCGGCCTCTTCGGGCGTGAGAGTGTCGCCAGCGGGAAATTCGCGGCCGAGATCCTTCAAGAAGCTCTCACGACGCTCGAGCTCAGCCGTGCTGCGCCAGTAGCGCTTTGCGTTCTGCGGCTCCTCGGGATGAATCCAATTGCGTTTCATGTGTCGGGGAAAGGTGGGGGCGCGGGGTTAGCGATGGCAGGCGGTGCAGGAATCCGGGGGCTGGATCTGCCAGTGCTTCTTGAGTTGCGTGCCCACTTCTTTCTGGGTCACATCTTTACCGTAAGTCTTCTCGGCGAGGGCCACGATGGCGTCCAGGCCGTCCGCCTTGGCACCTTCACCGCCGATGACCGAAGCGATCTCGCCAGCAGGCACCTTTTTGTCGAGCAGACCCTTGTAGAAATCCGCACGCTTGAGGTCGGCGGGCTTGAAATTCAGGTTCGTGATGTGGTCCAGCGGTCGGAGGTTTTTCTCCGGCTGGCGGTGGCAATCCAAGCACCAGCCCATCGACTGCGGCTGGTCGTGGCGGACGACTTCCATCTCGTTCACCTTGCCGTGGCAGGACACGCAGGAGATGCCGCGGTTCAAATGGGCGCTGTGGTTGAAATAGACGTAGTCAGGAGCCTTGTGGACCTTCACCCAAGGGATGGATTTGCCCGTTTCGTTGGCTTTTTGCACCAGTTCCAGCTTCGGCGAGGTGGCGCGGATGGCACCCTTGCCCTGGCCGTGGCAGTTGAAGCAGGTCTGGTTCGTCGGCACGTTCGAGTGACTGGAGGCCTCACCAAAGCTATGGCAAATGCGGCAGTCCAGACCGAGCTGGCCGGCGTGAATTTTGTGGGAGAAAGGCACCGGCTGAGTCGGCTCATAGCCCACGCGGGTGTATTTCGGAGTGAAGTAGTAAGCGACGCATATGCTCACGCCCAAAGCAATAAACACGACGGCGATGCCTACCTTGAGAGGAAGCCAGTTGGTCCAGCGCGGAAAAAAGTTGCCCATAAATTGCGGTCGAAAGAGCTTGTGAAAAATTTCACAAGGAAGCCCAGAATAGGATTGGCACAATCCCCGCGCAACCGGAGAAATAAGATTTTTGAAAAAATACCACCCCCTTCGGCGGGCGAAGGCAATTCCCCTTCTGTCCCAGCGGTTTTCCAACCCGTTTTTTTAGCCAAAAAAACCCCTCTTCAACCACCAAACCTCAAAAGCCCAGCGGCTCTTGATTTTCAGCGCTCTGCGGCGTTTTGACGCGGCAAGTAAGGACTCAAAAGCGTATTTTCAAAACGGGGTCCGTTTCACAGGACTCAACGATCTCGTTATATCGGGCCAAAATGGCAGTCAGCGTGGCTTTACATTCTCCCGCCTTGAAAAAGCTTCTCTCATACACATTGGCGGTCAAAAACTGGGTGGCGTCGATGATGTCGATACGATCCCGCCACTCGGTGTTCTTGAGGAGATAAGCCGCACCCTCGACCCCATCGGCCAAAGTCACCACCACAGGCCTGAGACCTGTCTGAAGATTCTTGGCCATTTTGCGGATAAGCGCCTCGGAAGGGTGTGTGGTGACATGAATGGCCACGCCGTTGACCTCGAAGTCCGCCTGACGCTCTGTGGAGTGATCTGCCACTGAAAACCCATGATGGTCGGCCACGCCGACACCCAACACGATGTCCAGCTTGGCCCCGACAAGGTGCTGGAGCATGGCTCCGACAAAGTTGGCCCCACCCGAGTTGCTTTGAATCTCAGCGGCTTGTTCAAACAGCGCTGCAAGATTCGCCGCCACGGACTTCCCTGGATCAAAACTGAATTTGGGACCTTCGGTGGCAAAATAGAGGCGGACTTTTTCGATCCACCATTGCATCACCGGCTCCAGGTCCACCTTCGGATGCAGGCTCTTGATGGTATTCAAAACCGAAACGTAGCTTTCCATCAGCCCAAGACTTCCGCGACTGGTGCGTCCACCCTCTTCGGCCAGCACTTTTGTAATCCCATAGGCTGCCAGGATATTCTGAACAGCAGCTTTGCCCAGCCCTGCCACCTGCCCGCCTTCTTCCGTGCGTAATTCAATCGGGTTCAGTGGCAGGCCTTTCTCCTGGGCGGTCTTGGTTACGACCAAAGCGACACAGAGTCCGCCTTTGTTGAGAAATTTCCGCTGTTTTGCGACGAGGGCTTCGAGTTGCTTGATCGCTTCGTTCATAACTTGGCCTTCAAAGTTTTTCGTGGGGATGAATATCGAACTTCTTTCCGCACGGCAGGCAGCGGCAGAAGTGTCTGGCCCATTTCATCCAGAACCGGGTTTAAGTAATAACGGGCGATCCATTGGATGACCGGCACACAAACCGCGTCGCCAAATCCAAAAAGCGCCTGATTAAGAGGCACGTTAATCTTGTATTGATCCGCGCCCATGAGCCGGGCGCATTCCCGCGGAGTCAGCAAGCGCACTCGATACTGGCCCCTCCCTGCACAAAATAGAATCTGCCTTCCGCTGCCGCCACGCGGTGTCCGCAAGCATCCTGCAATTCCATCGGTGCGTAGTTCCCCCATGCTACGCCCGTTGCGCACCCGGCGAAACACGGTGCCGTAAGACCATTTGGAGCCTGCCATCATTCTTTCCGCCTCCGCACGGTGCTTGTCGCTCATCTGATTCAAAAGGTAATCACACCGATCTTTGGACCACCAGAGTTCTGAATTGAGAGGGACATCTTCGATAATGTCGGCCAGCCGTTTGGTCGAAGGAGGCAGTGCAGGCAAAGAGCGAACTGCCCAGCCGATTTCGGGATTCATGAAAATGAAATCCGCTAATGCCGGCGGCCTGACATCGCTCTGCATGAATGTGCGCGGGGCTTCTTTGAGCGTGTTGGCCGGAGCCTTGCTTCCAACCACGAACAGTCGCTGGCGGCTCTGCGGCACAAATCGAGAGGCATCAATAATGAAAGCATCGACTGCATATCCCAGCTCGTTCAAGGCCAGGAGGGCATCCCGGAAGTCGTTCCCGTCATTCGAGGTCAGGAACCCGGCCACGTTTTCCAACAAAACGAGTGGAGGGCGTCTTTTTCCCATTCCTTTGATGGCATCCACAAAGCCCCAAAAGGCCGAAGATTGGGTGCCAGCAAGCCCGTGGCGGGCACCTGCCAGCGAAAGGTCGTTGCAGGGAAACGAAGCGGTAGCCAGCTCAATATCGGGAATGTCCTTTCCTTTGATGTGGTGCACGTCATCAAGCTCGAAATGGCACTCTGCCTCCGGGAAGTTATCCCGATACATCTCCCACTTTTTCTCGTCGAGGTCGTTGGCCCAAACCGTGGACCAACCTTCGCCATCCAGCCCCATTCTCATGAGGCCGATCCCAGCAAAAAACTCTGCTACGCGTCGCTGCTTTTCCATCGTATCGGCTTTGTAGCAGCGAACCGACCGCTGTGGCAACAGCCGACTGCCAATCCAGGAGACATTCCATCAAAGCCGTCCGCAGTGACTGCCCTCACTCCTTCACCGGCAACGCCTTGGCGGGCTCCCGCTTGGCTTGGGCGAAGATGAGGGTGCTCATTTTGGGACGCCAGTTGTAGCCGATGCCGAAGGGGATGGGCGGCACGTCGCCGGCCTTGTACACGGCGGCGAGGTCGCTCTGATACTTCTCTTTGAAGCGGGCGATGGGGCCGGGATACCAGCCGTAGGCCTTGGGCGTCCAGACATCGCGGGGGAAATCCTTCCACATCACGCCGGTGTCGTCCTGGAGGAGGGTGGTGCATTTCGCCAAAAGGAGATCCCGCACGAGTTCGAACTCCTCCAAGTGCATCAGATAGGAGGCGGACTTGGTGAAGCCGTTCGGAGCACCGAGAGCCTCGCAGAAGCGGACGAAGCCGGGGTCCTGCTTGATCATGTAACTGGCGAGGTTTGTGGAAAAATAGTACACTGTCTGCTTTTGGCCCGCTTTGCCGGTGAAGCCGATTTTGACGCCGGGATGCTTCGAACCTTCCAGCGGGCCTTCCTTGCCGTCTTTGTCGAGGCCGATGAGAGCGACGCTGTCGATGTGGCAGCCGCTGCGGGCAAGGAAGGTGTAGATGACGGGGATGGTGCCGTTGAGCTTGGTGGCGTTGGCGGAGAAGTCGTTCTTCATGTCCGAGGTGATGAAGAAGCTGAAGCTCAAAATGGCCTCCAGCGAGTTGCGCAGGTTGCGCAGCGAGTGATCGAGCGAGTCGCCGCCGAGCTGCGTGACATCCGGCGGGGTGCCCACGGGCTCGATGCCGCAGAGGACGTAGGTGCTGGCGTTCGGGTAGAAGGTGTTGGCGTGGAGGAAATCCGGCCCGCTGAAGACGTAGAGAAGCGGCGCGGTATCGGCGACGAGCTGCGGATGCGTTTCCTGCATCCAGCCACGGATCGAGCCGAGCTGACGCTTTTCGACATCTTCCCAGGCAGTATCCAAACCCTTCGCGTGGCGGGCAAACTCGCCGCGTTGAGCCAGTTCAAACAGCGGCGAGCCTTCCTGCGGCGGCAGACCGGCGAGAAACCGCGCCTGGTCGTCGGCGGTGGGTGTGGATTGAGCGAAGGAAACCGAGGCGGCGGCAAGAGCGAGGAACGAGACGAGGCGTTTCATGATTCAGTCGAAGGATTGCGCGGCGAGATAAAGTAGATGATCCAGCCAAGCAGGATCAACGCCATGCCGGCCAGGGTTTCTTCAGGATGCTTTTTGGCGACGAAGATCATCATCCACAGGCTGATGCCGAGGAAAAGCAGCGGCGTGATCGGATAGCCCCAGCAGCGATACGGCCGTGGCAGGTCCGGCTGCTTGATCCGCAGCACGATGAGGCCCACGACGGTGGCGAACGAGCCGAGCTGGATGCTGAACTGCACGCAGGTGAGCACCGTTTCAAAGCTGGCGGTGAGCAGCAGCGTGACGACGATGGAAAGCTGCACAAACAAGGCCGCCACCGGCACGCCGCGTTCATCGCTGACGGCCAGCGGGGCGAGCAGTTTGAGGTCCTGGCCCATCGTTTTCATCACGCGAGGTCCCACCCAGGTCATCGCCGAGATGCTCGACACCAGCCCGAGGCAGATCAGCGCCGACATCACCTGCCCGCCCGTTTGCCCGAAGATGCGAACCGCCGCCACATGCCCCACATCGAGCTTGCCATCCAGCTCGCTCATCGGCGCGGCGTAGAGGAAAACAGCGTTCAGGGCGATGTACAAGCCCGTCACCAGCAGCGTGCCGAGGGCGATGGCCTTCGGCACATTCTTCTGCGGATCGCGAATCTCCCCCACGATGTAGGTGGCGGCATTCCAGCCCGCGTAGGCATACATCACATACACGAGGCTCACCGCGAAGGGCGTGCTGCCGACCAATTTGCCATCGCCCGCCTTGGGCAAAAAGCTCACCGCCTGTCCTTCGCTGATGACGAAGCCGCTGACGATGAAAACGAGGATGAGCAGCACCTTGAGCCAGGTGGCCGTGTTTTGAAACTTCGCCGCCACATGGATGCCGCCCACATGGATCAGCGTGACGATCCACACCATCACTAGCGACCACGTCGTGGCTGGCGCATGCGGAAAGATGGCGCTGAAGTATTTGCCGAAGGCCATCGCCGCGAGCGCAATCGGCGCCGCAAAGCCCACCGTCACCGAAAGCCAGCCCGAAAGGAAGCCCACCGCCGGATGGAAGATCTTCGAGAGGAAATGATACTCCCCGCCCGACCTCGGCAGCGCCGCCGCCAGCTCGCCATAGCACAACGCACCGCAAAAAGCGCACACGCCGCCGACGAGCCACAGCATCAAAATCGCAAAGTCAGAGGGCAGCCCGCCCACCTGAAAGCCCAGCGACGTGAAGACGCCCGTGCCGATCATATTGGCCACGACGACCGCTGTGGCCGTGAGGAGCGAGATACCATGGTGACGGGGCGCGGACGGCATAAGAATCTAAGCTGACGGGAAGAGGCTGCCTTGCAGTAGAAGTGAAGCCGACCTCAAGAAACTGTTTTTTGAGCAATTCGAAGGCTTTTTCAGGACCACAAACAAACCGAGGTTAGACGCTGCATTCGCCACGGCTCATGTGCTCGCATTCGAATCCAAGGTGTGTCAAAAGCTTTGAAGCCTTAGAAAAGCGTGAAGCCTTTCAATCTCGAGTTTGCGGTTTCGATACCAGTCAGTCGACCAAATACGGAATATCTTCCACCCGCGGTTCTCCAGGATCTCTTGGCGGATGCGGTCGCGATCTCTGGCGATGGGGTGGGAATGATAGGCGGCACCATCGCATTCGATACCACAGAGGTATTGGCCGGGTTGATCGGGATGAATCACGCCGATGTCGATGAAGAAGCCCTGGACGCCGACCTGATAGTGAAACTCGTAGCCTAGTCCGAGTAGGCTACGGGCGACGGATTCCTCGAAGCCTGAATCTGGGGTTCCCTTGAAGCCTGCTGTGCCGGAATCAGGCAGATGACCCGTTTCCGCATATTGGAGATACTTACGGAGATAGGTGCGCCCAGATTCAGCTTGTTTCGTGTCCTGCTGAACGTCGCTATGCACCATGCTGGTCACCAGATGAATGCGTTTCCGCGCACGAGTGAAAAGCACGTTAAGGCGACGCCAGCCGCCAGCTTTATTCACGGGGCCAAATCGCTGGTGCATCTCACCAGCGGGGTTCTTCCCGTAGGTGGTCGAGATGAGGATCACATCACGCTCATCACCTTGGACGTTTTCGAGATTACGGATGAACAAGGACGTCTTGGAAGTGAACTCGGTTAGTGCAGCTTCCAGATCGGGATCGTCTTTGCAGGCCTTTTCCCATCTTTCCGAGATCAAATCCTGCTGCACAGCATTCATGGCGACGACGCCCAGAGTTTCACGATCATCCTCATGGCGTTGGGATTCTCTGAGCACATGCTCACGCATGATTTCGACAGCTTTGGCGGCCTCGGCTGGGTTCTTGCGATCCTGTAAGCGACCAGTCTCCAGAAAGTGTCGCACGATACCCAAATCATCACTCGCGTGCCAGCGGGACGGCGGAACGATCAGGCTGGATTCATAGAAGCTTTCGTTGGAGAAGGCGATGAGGCTCTGATGCTGGCTGCGGTAGTGCCAGCGCAGCGTTTCAGCCGGTAGTTGTTTCTCGAAGGTGTCGAGGATGGAAGTCATTTCGAGCGCGGCACTGTTTGATGAGACCATTTCACCGTCTTCGTCTTCGACCTCATCATCCGCATCGTTTACACCGAGAGCTTGAAAGACATCCGTGGGCGGCATCTGCTTCGAGTCTCCGACGATCACAATCTGCTTGGCGCGAGCCAGTGAGCCGAGAGCATCCTCGGGCCGCACTTGGGATGCTTCGTCGATGATGAGGAGATCAAACTCCACTTTCTCTGGCTCAAGAAACTGAGCGACAGCCTGTGGCCCCATCATCCAGCATGGCATGAGATATTTCAGAGCCGCACCACTCTGCCTCACCAACCGGCGCACTGGCACATGGCGCGTCTGTTTGGACATCTCATGGTGCAGCATGGACATCTCGGTGAAGTCCTTGGTGGAGCCTCTGCGCTGGCCGGAAGGAGCTTCGCCATGCTTGCGAAAGATGCTGCGATCCACTTCCTTCTGGAAGGAGTCCAAAACGCGCTTGTCGAGTGAGCGGAATCCATCGCGATGCTCTTCGAGCTTTTGGCGATGATAGGTCTTCAACTCTGGATGTTGTGCGAGCAGTTGCTCGATGAATTGATTGCTAAAGCCGAGCTGTGCAGCCTTCTCGATGGCTTCGCCATTGAGATGATGTTCGCGACACCACTCCCAGAGGGCCTTCCCGCCGACTTGCTCGATGCCGCGCTCGCTTTCATGCAGGTGATACCAAGGCAGCAATGACGGCACAGCTTCCATGGCGGAATCAAGCTGCGAGAGAATCATGGTCACACTTCGTCCCAAGTTGTTTTGGGACATGGGCGCGGTGGAGGAATCGAAGACAAAGACCTCGGCTAGCGGAGACATAGCTGCCCGCCAGCCATCAATGGCTTTTGTGATAGTTTGGACGCGCTCGGTGACCTCCAGTACTCGCTGCGCCGTAGATGCAGAGAGCGCCCATATCTTGATCGCGTGTGGCAGCGCATCGGCCTCTATGATCAGGCGCAGCCAAGCGATGGCATTGGCAATCCGCTGTGGATTAGTGGCGAGCAGCCCCTGATGCCAGTCTCCAAGGAAAACCGGTTTTGCTGTGAGTTTTGATATGGCCGCAGCGTGTTCTCGAAGCGTGAGTGCTACTGAGCACAAGTGCGGCACGGCATCGGTAAGGGTGCTCAGTGGTAGTTTGATCTCTGCGATAGCTTTGACCAAGCTGACAGCCGTCTCTGCTTGTGTGGACACGTCCTTACGCAAGGTCTGAGTAGAAAGCTGGCGCAAAGTGGCCTCATCCTGCCGAAACAAGGTCGATGACAGAGCCATCCATTCATTCATGTGAGCCTCACACTGCGTAGCAAGGCTCGCGATGACCGATGACTGAGCGAAGATCGCGTCTTTATGCTCGGAAATGAACGCCTGAGCAGAGACGATACCGAACTGCTTTACCCAGTCTGCGATCAGTGAGAAGGCGGCTTCTAAAGAATGCCAGTCTGTCGTCATGCCGGTAAAGGCAGGACCGAGCAACGATTTGGCGTCCTCAGCAGCGGCAAAAGTAGCAGCATCAGCACGCCACTTCTGCGCTCGATCCACTGCCATAATGGCAGCAGCCTCATTCACAGGCCGTTTCAGGAAATAGGTTCGCAACTGCTTACGAAGCTTGTTCCCGCGTGTGCCGGGCAGCCAGTTAAACCAGGCATCTGAAGTCAGGCGTAATTCACGCGATAGATCGGTCCACTTTGCTGCATCCAGTAAATCATCCATTCGCACCTCGGCTGAGATCGCATCTCTCTCCGCTACGAGGGACTGATACTGCTTTTTGGCGAGTGCTACTTGGATGAGGCTCGATGGATGCAACAGACCAGAATCAAGGCAGCGCCACACACTCGGCGGCGTTTGTGCCAGACGTGAACCGAAAGCAGCCAGCCTACTGCCTGCTGAGAATGTCTCATCCGTGATCGGCACATGAATCGATTCTGCCAGAGCTACTAGAGTTGCGGTGCGGGTAGCGAGCGTGTCACTCAGCCAAACCACTTGCTCACTGGAGTCTGACAGTTCCTCCAGAGTCACATGTGGCATTCTCGAGATCAGAGTGCGTTCGATTTGCTCCGCTGCTGCTCTAGCTTGCTCAATCGTCGTGTTGTCGATGCCGGAGTTCTCTGACAGCGCTCGCGCTTCATCAGGGTGCGGCATCCGCCATGCTGAGAGTGCTGCGATATACTCCTCATATCGGGACAGCGCGGTGAAATCAGCCGCTAGCTCATGACACATGCACTCAAGCAACTCCGGCGCAGGTCCAGGCTGGAACCGCTGGTGCAGGTCAAGCCACTGATCTGCTGTGGGAGTGCTCCACTGATCCGGCAGAGGCAGACGGCTTTCCGCTTCTTCCCATTTCAGTGCGGTCTGCTTGGCTGTGCCAAGCGTCCGGCGCACCGCCTCCTCCATGTGAGGGCTGGGCAGCTCACGAGGACATGATCCAAGCCACGGCTGCGCAGCGAGATGCACACCCTCCGCGATGCAACGGCCAGCAACCTTCAGAGCATCAATGAGGGTGCTCAACTCTACATAACCTGCGCCTTGACTCATCGGGAGAGCTGGCATCGAATCGATAACGACATCTTGGTCTGCCAACAGTTCCTCTAGCTCATCCAAAAACTGCGAGCGCCGCCATACAGCATCATGAAAGCTCGATTCCAGGCTGTTATCGATGTGATGGATGGACGCACCATAGCTACCCAAAGCCATGCGATGCTGATTGAGACGCTGACGATCAGCAGTCAATTGGGAGGATGGAGCTGCGGCGGCGGGTTTATGTGCGAGTCGCTTCCTTACTTGGTCTATCACCTGCCGCGGGGTCGCTTTCGCAGAATGCAATTCCAAGCAGTATCGTCCCAAACCGGACTCTTCCATGCGCTGACGCACCACGCTGAGAGCCGCCATCTTTTCTGCGACAAAGAGCACTGACTTACCTTTGGCGAGCGTCGCCGCGATGAGATTCGTGATCGTCTGACTCTTGCCCGTTCCAGGTGGCCCCTGAATCACCATGGGATCACCTCGCAGCACTCTCACGATGGCTCGCATTTGCGAGCCGTCCGTCTCCAGAACAGTTGGCACAGGGTTGATGTGCAGCGCAGTCGTCACCTCTTCATCAGTCACTGCTGGAGTTGAATCTTGATCGCGACCATCCAAAGCCGCCTGAATCCATTCCTGGCTCACAAGTCCAGAGGTAGGCCATTTGGTAGGGTCGAGATCGCGATACATGGCCTCCTTGGCTGAGCTGAAAAAAGCAAGCCTTGCTCGCCGAACCACTTTCCATCCCGTGTTCACTTCAGACGGGAGTCTACGAATCGCCCGCTCCACGGTCTCCAGATACTCTTCAACGCTTGAGTCGTCATCCTCAGCATCAAATGCTGGCAGGCTTATTCCGCCGGGGAGACTCTCCAGTTTGAGCCGCAGAGCCACATTATCGGCAATGTCCTCGCCATCATACTTCACAGTGAAGCGATAAGCCATCATCCGCGAAGAAAGCGAAGGGCGTGCGGCACGCGGACGGCCTCGGCGGCGTGGCTGGTGATCATCTTCCAACTCGAACTCATCCAAAGCTGCCTCTACAGCCACCTCACGCTTCACTTTCGACAGAGCCACTGGCACCAGAATGAGTGGGGCATAGCGCTTCTCATCATCTTGTCGATTTGGGTCTGTCCATTCGAGGAACCCAAACGCCATGAAGCAGAGATTGCTGCCGAAGGCGTCCAAGCACTCGCGATACTTGCGAAACAGAGCCGTCATCCGGTTCTCGGTCCTCAGCATCGAGTCACGCGAACGCAGAGTGCCGGCCTCTACATCGTGTGTGGCATCTTCCCCTAAGAAATCTACGCTTGGTCGTGTTGGTGACGGCTGTGCTTCATCCTCTGGTGGTTCTTTGGATTCGTCCCTCGACTCACCCTTTGGCACGCCTTCCACTTCTAATTCCTTTTCACTGGCAACGAGCCATTGATACAAGGTGTCGAGGTCGCATGGCAGAAGCGGGAGCGTCTGACTGCCAAGATCACGATAGTTCAATAACCTGCTGCGAAGCGATACGTCGATAAGCTTTTCCCTCAACGGTTTTAACCGGGCGAGAAGAGCGGATGTTGGAGTGCTAGTTTTCTCGGGAGCAGGCATTTGGTTCTTTAACCGGCGCTGCATTATCTTTTCAATCTTTTCATGCAGCGCTCTAGCTCTATTTGACGAGCGTAGCGCAAGCTCGGCTTTCAGCTTGAGAAGAACGTCAGCGTCATTGCTCTTCGCTTCGAAGACCGACTCAAGCTCTGGAACAGTAGAATTGATATAAGGGCGAATCATGTTGGACACTGGAGAAGCGAGTCTTCAATCTTGATGTAAGTCCGTGCCAAGATGCGCTTATTTTCACTTAGCTGTAGAGCACTCGTCGAGAAGCTTTGATAGCGGCGCCTCACTTCCTCCCAAACGTCTCACTCAGCACCAGTTCGGTGACGAAAGTCTTCAAGCCACCGCCTTGCTTCAATGACTTCGCGACGATGTCATTCACGGCTTGGCCATCGGCATACGTCGGCGCAGCGCCGGTGGCGTAGGTGAGGAGTTTTTCGGTGAGGCAGCGTTGGACGTCGGCGGGCTGGGCGAGGAGGAGTTGTTTGAAGTCTTTGATGTCTTTGAAGGCGCGGCCGTCGGCGAGTTGGCCGGTGGAATCGACGGGGAGGGAGATTTTGTATTGCCAGACGCCGCGGTTCTCGACTTTGGCGCTGGGGCGGTCGCCCTTCTCCTTGCTGCGGTAGCGATCACGCCAGCCGCCGATGACGTCGAAGCTTTCCAAGGCGAAGCCGGGCGGGTCGATCTTGGCGTGGCAGCCGGCGCAGTTTTCGGAGGTGCTGTGTTTGGCCAAGATCTCGCGGATGGTGCTTGCGCCGCGGGTGTCGGGCTCGACGCCGGGAATGCCGGGCGGTGGGGGTGGCGGCGGCTGGCCGAGCAGGCGCTTCATCATCCAGCCACCGCGCAGCACGGGCGAACTGACGGTGCCATTGGCGGTGACTTTGAGAATGCTGGCCTGCGTGAGGAGGCCACCGCGCACGCTATCGGACGGGAGCTTCACGCGGACGAATTCCTCGCTCTTCGCGACCTCGGTGCCGACGTCGTAATGCTCGGCGATGCGGCGATTCAGCATCAAGAAGTCGCTGTGGATGAAATTCGTGACGGAGAGGTCGTGGTGGAGGATTTCGGTGAAGAAGGCCTCCGTCTCGCCGACCATGGCATACTTCAGCATCTCATCGAATTCGGGATACAGCGTGGTGTCGGGAGAGGTGGCGTCGATGCTGCGCAGGTCGAGCCATTGACCGGCGAAGTTCTTCACGAAGGCCTGGCTGCGTTGGTCGGCGAGGAGGCGATTCACCTGCGCTTTGAGCATTTCGGGCTCGTGGAGTTTCTTGGCGGCGGCGAGGCGCATGAGTTCATCATCCGGCAACGTGGACCAGAGGAAGTAGGAGAGTCGTGAGGCCAAAGCGAAGTCGCTGAGACGTGGCCCGGGCAATTCATCGAAGAGCAAAAACTGCGGTGAGGTGAGCACGCCGCGCAGGCCGAGCTTGGTGGCTTCCACAAAGCTGCCACCACCCGCGAGAACATCACTGGCGAGTTTGACGAAGCGATCGGCCTCACCGACCTCCAGCGGTCGGCGGAAGGCCTTCGCGGCGAAGGTTTCGATCACCGTTTTTAGTGCCGCGACGGGATCAGCGGGCCGCAATTCGTAGCCGATGGCCTTTTCGCCATCCCAGGGATTTTTGATCTTCTTTTTGTCGATCGGCACGACGGGCACCTCGCCAAAGATCGACTTCACGGAGGGCGGCGGCCATGCCTGAGCCTCCAGCGGGCCCTCGATGTCCACCCACTGCACGGCGAGGCCGCGACCGGTGAATTGCTTCGTCGTGTCGGAGTCGCTGAGGCGCTTCCCATCGGCATCGTAGCCGACGCTGAAGGGCAGCAGCATGAGGTGCTCGCTGCGATTGATTGGCGCGATGACTTCCACCTCGCGTGGCTTGTCGGTGGTCATGTCCCAGGTGCCGAGCAGCCGCTTGCCAACTTTGTAATCGTTCGCGTAAAGCCGCAGCGTGACTGGTTGGCCCGCGCTCTGATAGCCGTAGGCGGAAATGCGGATGCGATAGCTCCCTGGGCGGCCCAGTTTGAAATTCGAGAGGCCGAGCATGTAATCCGCATCCGTGAACATGACGAGTGCGTCATCGAGCGAGCGGAAGACCTGGCGCTGACGCTGATACTTCTTCTTTGGATCAGCAGGCGGATCATCCGGCAGCTTCAGATTGTCGATGATGCTCTTTTGGTCCTTGTAGCTGAAGCGCTGCTTTTTCATCTCCACCGGCACGCGGAGATCCACGGCGGCATCGAGCGCCGCATCGGCTGCTTCGAGGTATTTTTCGATCTGGAGCTGCGAAAAGCGCAACCCCTCCGCCACGGTATCAAAGCCGTGCATCGGCGTGTCTTCCGGCAAAAGGCCCGCGAGCGGCAAGTCAATGTGCAGCAGATCACGCACGGTGTTTTCATACTCGATGCGGTTCAGTCGGCGCACGAGCGTGCGGCCCTGCGAGGCGGTTTGCGCGACGCTGGTGTCGCGGAGTTGGCTGTCGAGCGAGTCGAGGAAGGCGTCGGCGAGCTTCGCTTCCGGCCGCGGCTTTTTTTTCGGCGGCATTTCACCATCGGCGACGCTGTCGTGGACTTTGACCCACTTTTCGAAGAATTGCGGGTCTTTGAGATCAAACGAGAGCGCGGTGAGATCGAGCCCGCCCTTCTTCACATCGGCGTCGTGGCATTCGACGCAGTGCTGGTCGAGGAAGGTCGTGATGGCCTTCGGCGTGGCGGCGAAGGCAGGGGCGGAAAGGACGAGAAGGACGGCAGGGACTCGCATGGTGAATGCGGCTTTATGAAGCGAAGCCAGCATCACGCAAGGCGGGGAACTGGGTGCGCCAGGCGTGGAGGATGGAGGGATCGATCTCGGCGCGGAGGACGTGCTCATGGTCTCCCGCATCGGCGATGATGACGCCGTGGGGATCGACAACGAGGCTGCGGCCCGGGTAGGTGAAGCTGGGATCGATGCCGCATTGGTTCACGCCGACGACGAAGGCGAGATTCTCGATGGCTCGGGCTTGCAGCAGGGTGATCCAGTGCTGCACACGCTTGATCGGCCACGCGGCGATGTAAACGAGCAGCTCTGCGCCGGCCTTCACGGCGTCGCGGGCGAGTTCGGGAAAGCGGAGATCATAGCAGATGAGCGGCGCGATTTTGAGGCCCTGCCACTCGATGACTGTCACGCCCTTGCCAGCGGTGTGAGCGGTGCTCTCGCCGCCGAGACTGAAGGGCTGGTTCTTGCTGTAGCGACCCAAAATCTGGCCTTCAGGCGTGATGAAGAGGCTTTGGTTCATGCAGCGGCCTTCGGCGTCTTGGGTGACCAAACCTCCGAGGACGGCGCAGCAATGCTCGCGGGCGATTTCGATGAGGAATTGCTCGGTGGAGCCTTGCTCAGGCTCGGCGGTGATTTTTGTTTCGACGCTGAAGCCGGTGGCAAACATCTCCGGCAGCACGATGAGCGAGCCGGGAGCGGGTTTTGCATTCGTGATGAGCTGGCGGGCCTTGGCGAGGCTGGCGGGCTTGTCCTCCCAGACGGAGTTCATTTGGACGAGGTAGGTGGTCATGGGGAAGGCGAAACGGATTGATGATTGATGAACATTCGATTGCTGATTTTTGAGGGATGAAGTGCTTTCCAAGAAGGGCAATGAACAATCGTAGGCCGGATGTGTTGGGCGGAGGTCGTCTCGTGGCTCTCTTCGCGGGCCGCGCCCAACTGCTATGAAGGCGTTGGTCAAGATGGGAGTGATGATTTTGTTTTCTGGGTGCTTGTGGGGTGTCTTGGTTGGGGTTGAGCTGTTCGATTCTGGTGACGGCTTCCTCCAGCTCTTGGGGG
>JBILVU010000214.1:0-6887 GCA_044370285.1 Prosthecobacter sp. | reverse complement strand
TTCGGCCCCTTCGCCAACCGCAATCACATCAGCAGCCTAGCAGCCATCACCTGCGTGCTCTGCGCTGCCTCAGCCTACGATGCGAACCGCCGCAAGGAGCGTGGGTGGTTTATATACGCGGCAGGCTTCCTGGTGCCATGCGCGGCGATTTTTGCCAATTCCTCTCGTGCGGGCCTACTGCTGCTCTTCCTCGGCATGACGTTGTGGCTGGGCTTTTCCGCGATGCGCCGTGGGTTCTTCAAAAAAATGGCCGTCACGGCCTCCCTAGTGATGATGATCGCGGCCGCTCTTTTCCTCTCCCGCGGCGGTGTGACGGAGCGCTTCAATGCCAATCAAGGCGCGGAGTTTGTCAGCTCAGGGGCGCGGATCGATTTCTATCGTGACTCGCTCCAAATCACCGGCTCGGTGCCGTGGATGGGCTTGGGGCTGGGGAATTTCGATACCATCTTCGCGATCGCCACTGGCACGCATGATCCAGTGATCAAACAGGACCCGCGTTATCACGCAATGCACCCGGAAAGCGATCTCGTGTGGCTGCTCTTTGAAGGCGGTCTCTCCACCGTGGCCCCGAGCCTGCTGCTGCTCTACTGGCTGGCCTTTTCCACCGGGCCGTGGTTCAACCGTAAATCCAAAGGCCGCTCGCACCGCCAGGACCGCCGCACACGCAACACCGCCGCCATCGCCCTCCTCCTAGCGATGGTTCACGGATTGATGGACGTGCCGAATCACGGTCTGGGCTATTTTGCCGTCATCGCCCTGCTCGCTGGCATCGCCGTGCGACCTCGCAGCTTGCCAAAGCCAGCCGGGCTGCCGGAGCGTGCGGGCTCGCTGCTCCTCGGCGCCGGCATCCTCACCGCTGGCATCGCCTGGCTCTCCGTGTCCTTTGGGCAGCCGCTGCTGCCCGGCACCAGTGCGGCGCAGATGTTGCGGACGCGTGCCCTGCAGCTATCTCGCTCGGGTTCCGCCTCGGATGCCATCCCACTGCTCGATCAGGCCATCCAAATGCGCCCCCTGGACTTTCAGCTCTACTTTGAGAGGGCGGAGACACGTCTCTTGCTCCATGGGAATCATGATGCGGCCTTGCAGGATTTCACCCGCGCCCGCTACCTCGAGCCACACTTCGCCTACATGTGCTATCAGGAGGGCGTGGATTGGCTCTCGCACCGCCCAGATTATGCGGTGCTTGGCTGGCGGGAGTTCTTGAAACGTGCCCCCCAGGCTGCTCCCGGCCAGTATGGCTATTACCGTGCCATGGTGAATCACGCTCAGCCCTTTGCCGATCTCCGCCAGCAGGTCTGGAAGCTCGCTGACAAGCTCGACCTCAAAATCGAATACCTCGGCAGTGTCTCCACTCGTGAGGACTTCGACCTCTGTCTCAAGGACATCCTCGCCCGTCAGCCTGATCTCGCCTCCCTCGATGCCATTCAGCGCCTGAACCTCTTCGAAATGTGGCTCCGCCTCGGCGATCCTGAGGCCCTCATGGCCGCCATCGAATCCAATAAAACCTGGGAGCGTGACGGCGGATGGAAGCTCCTCGCCGAGCACTACGCCAAGAAATCCGATTTCCGCCGTGCCTGCGAGATCGCCAACATCTATCTCCCCTCCCTCATCCGCACCACCCCCGGCACCAGCACCGATGTCCAGGCCCTAGAGCGGGCCTTCCTCTTCAACCCGCTCGATTCCCGCCTCGGCATCGACCTCTTCCAGGCCTACAAATCCCGCAATGAATTCGATGCGGCCATCCGCACCCTCGAAAAAGTCAAAAACACCACCTATCCCCCCGCCTACCTCCACCAGGAAATGGCCGCCATCTTCATGGCCAAGGAAGATTTCCGCCGCGCCTGGGAGCACTTCCGCGAAGCCGCTTCGCAGAAAGTAAACTGAGCCCACCTCAGGTCTTTCGAGAGACGAGAACCCGCCACAGCCACAAGCAGGCTGCCGTGGCACCTCCACGCTTTCATCCCACGTCTTTCAGCCCCGTCACTCACGTCAGTCTGGTCACTCAGATCATCTCTGCTCCGTGGCAATGCCCCCACTCCAACACTCCATTTCCTCCAAAAATCCCCACCCACCCCAATCATTCGCAAATTCGAGAAAATCTCGTTTGACGCCCGCTTTTGAGTCATTTAACCTTTTTTGATAATCAATCCTGAATCTCAAATTACCCACTCAATTATGGCTAAACTAGTAATCATAGACGACGAAGCCGCAATCCTCGAACTGATGACCAAGCTCTGCAAGGCAGCCGGTCATCAGGTTTTCGGCTGCACCACCGGCCTCGATGGTATCGCCGCCATCCGCGCCAACCAGCCCGAACTCGTCATCGTGGACCTCCGCATCGGCGATGTGAACGGCCTCGACCTCGTCAGCATGTGCCGGGACCAGTTCCCCAACACCGCCGTCATCATGGTCACCGGCCACGGCAGCGTTGAAACCGCCGTCGAAGCCATGCGACTCGGTGCCTTTGATTACCTCACCAAGCCCTTCGACCTCGGCGACCTCATCAAAACCGTCAACCAGGCCCTCCAGCGCAACGGTCAGCCCCCCGGAGCCTCCGCTCCGAGCCTCCCTTCCGCCTCCTCGCCCAGCCTGCTGCGCCATGTTTCCAGCTCCTCAAAACTGATTGGCCATAGCGAGGCCATCCAGCGCATTTTCGACATCGTGCGTCGCGTCGCCAACAACGACAGCCCCGTTTTGCTCGAAGGCGAGTTCGGCACTGGCAAGCACATGGTTGCCCGCGCCCTCCACGAGGCCAGCCGCCGCAGCAAATCCCACTTCAAGGAGCTGCAATGCGCCGCCATGCCTGAGGACGCCCTCGAAACCGAGCTTTTCGGCCCCAATTCCATCTTTCAACGCGTCGCCGGTGGCACCGTCCACCTCGCCGAGGTCAATCAACTCCCCGCCCGCATCCAGGCCCAGCTCAACAGCTTCATCGACGACTCCCAGTCCCGCAAAGGCTGGTCCGGCAGCAGCGCCTCCGCCGTCGATTTCCGCCTCGTCGTCTCCTCCACCGCCTCCCTCGACGACTCCGTCAAATCCGGCAAATTCCGCGAGGACCTCTATTATAAGCTCTCCGTCGTCCCGCTCAAAATTCCGCCTCTCCGCGACCGCCGTGAGGACATCAAGCCCCTCGTCGAGCACATCCTCAAAGACCTCGCCGAGCGCACCGAGACCCGCCCCAAGACCATCGATCAAAACGCCATCGACTTCCTGGAGAAGTACAACTGGCCCGGCAACGTCTCCGAACTCCGCAACGCCATCGAGCGTGCCTGCGCCTTCTCCGAGGGCGACCGCGTCCGCCCCGCCGACCTCCCCGCGAAGGTCACCCAGCAGATTGAGGTCCCCACGCCCTCGGCCAGCGAAGGCATGACCAAGCTGCCCATCGGCACCAAGCTCGACGACTTCATCAAGGCTCAAGAGCGCGTCTTCATTCAGGAGACCCTCAAGTACAACAACGGCTCCCGCGAAAAGACCGCCAGCATGCTCGGCGTCTCCATCGCCACCCTGTATCGCAAAATGGGCCTCAACGTCGAGCGCAAGACCACGATGTAAGGCCGCGAGGCGGTGTTTCAGGTTCCATGGTCCAAGTTTCGCATCTCGTGAAACTTGGAACCTGAAACTTGCATCTTCCCTCGCCCGTTCCAACTCGTGCCGCTGCCCCCAACCCCACGAACACGAGTGCCTGATACCCCCACGATTCTTTACTGTCGCTGCGCCTACGCCCAAGTCGTGCCCACGGGCGTGAAAAACGAAGTCCTCGGCAAGCTCTGCGAATCCAGCGCCAGCTTTGAGACCGTTTCCGATCTCTGCGAAATGGCCGCGCATCGCGATCCACGCCTTCAGGCCATCGCAAGCTGCCCAAACCTCCGCATCGCCGCCTGCTACCCCCGCGCCGTCCACGGCCTTTTCCAGCAAGCCGGCTCGCCTTTGCCCGAAAACGCCGAGATCCTCAACATGCGTACCCAGACCGCTTCCGAGATCACCGACGCTCTGCTCAAATCATAAATCACAAATCGTAAGTCATAAATGATCACGCACACCCACCGCCCGCTCCGCGTCATCCTTTACGAAGGCACCGGCAGCATCGCTCTCCCGGCCGAATCTCGCGCCAAGGTCATGATGGCCTTGCTCGACAAAGGCTACGCCGTCACCCGCAGCGGCCAGGGAGCCAGCGCCGTGCCGCACGACGACCGCAGCCTCCTCGTGCTCGGTGCTTTTGAAGGCAAAGCTCCCGCTCTTGAAGACGCCACCGGCCAGATCGCCATCGACACATGTGACATCACCGGCCTCGCGCCCGACGCCATCGTCTCCCTTGTCGAAAAGACCCGTGGCGACAAACCGATGAACGAACCGGGCAAATGGAAGCCCTGGTTCCCCGTCATCGACTACACGCGCTGCACGAACTGCATGCAGTGCCTTAGCTTCTGCCTTTTCGATGTCTATGGCGTCAGCGAGGACAACAAAATCCAGGTCCAAAACAACGACAACTGCAAGACCAACTGCCCCGCCTGCTCCCGCGTCTGCCCCGAGGTCGCCATCATGTTCCCGAAGTATCAGGGCAGCCCCATCAACGGCGATGAAGTGAACGAAAACGAAGCCAAGCGCGAAAAAATCAAGGTGGACATCTCCTCCCTCCTCGGCGGCGACATCTACTCCACGCTCAAAGACCGCAGCAGCGCCTTCAAATCCCGCTTCAGCAAGGAACGCAGCTCCGACAAGGCCCTCGACGAACGCAAAAAATGCCTCACCAAGCTCGTCGGCGATGGCTTCATCCCCGCCGATGTCCTCGCCAGCCTTCCCAGCACCGAAGAGATCCTCAAAAAAGCCGAAGTCGCCAAAGCGAAGGCTGCTGCGGCTCTCGCCGCTCAATAAAAACCTTCGGTGAACCGCTCCCAACAATGCTGGCTGGCGCTCGTGGTCATCACCGCGTCCTACGTCATCTTCTGGCTGCTGCTGTTGGGAGCCACCGCCGCCTACGCCACGCCTGATTCGTGGCTCCGCGTGCTCTCCTCGCCTGAGATTAGGCACGCCACCTGGCTCAGCCTGATCTCCTGCACCGCCGCCGCAGGCTTTGCGCTGCTGCTCGCCGTGCCCGTCGGCTACTTCATGTCTCGCAAGAGCTTTCCCGGCAAAGCCTGGCTCGATGCCGCGCTCGACATCCCCATCATCCTTCCACCGCTCGTTGTCGGCCTCTGCCTGCTCATCTTCTTCCAAACCTGGGCCGGCAAGCTCATCGAAAAAGCCATCCCCTTCACCTACACCGTCGCTGGCGTCGTGCTGGCCCAGTTCGTCGTCGCCGCCTCCTTCGCCATCCGCACGATGCGCGGCACCTTTGATCATCTTTCCGCCCGCCCCGAGGACGTGGCACTCACCCTTGGCTGCACGCGATTCCAGGCCCTGTGGCATGTCGCCTTGCCTGCCGCACGTCGTGGCATGGTCGCCGCGTTTTGCATCGCCTGGGCACGCAGCCTTGGGGAATTCGGCCCCATCCTAGTCTTCGCCGGAGCTACACGCATGAAGACCGAGGTGCTGCCCACCACCGTCTGGCTCGAATTGAGCGTCGGCAATCTCGAAGCCGCCGTGTCCGTGAGCCTGCTCATGGTCCTCATGGCCATCCTCGTCCTCGTCATCGTCCGCACCACCGGGGAAAAAGTATGATCCAGCTCGAAAACATCACCTGGAGCACCGGCGCACGCGTCATCCTCGATGATGTCACGCTCACCATCCCTTCAGATACCTACGCCGTGCTCATGGGCAGCACCGGCTGCGGCAAAACCACCCTCCTCGAAGTCCTCTGCGGCCTTCGCCAGCCTCAAAAAGGCCGCGTCCTCATCGAAGGGCGCGATGTCACCTCCCTCGAACCTCGCGAACGCGGCATCGGCTACGTCCCGCAGGATCTCGCGCTCTTTCCCGCCTTGAAGGTCTTCGATCAAATCGCCTTCGCTTTGAATCTCCGTCGCCTGCCCGCCGACTCCCGCGTCCGCGAGCTCGCCGAAGAACTCGCCATCGCCCACCTCCTTGACCGCCAGCCCGAGGCTCTCTCCGGCGGCGAAAAACAACGCGTCGCCATCGCCCGCGCCCTCGCTGCCAATCCGAAGCTCCTCCTGCTCGATGAGCCTCTCTCCGCCCTCGATGAAGCCATGCGCGGCGAAGCCGCCACCATGCTCAAACGCATCCAGCAGCAGCACCACCTCACCGTTTTGCATGTCACCCACTCTCAAGCCGAGGCCACCCAACTCGCCGATCTCCGCCTGAGCTTCGCGAATGGCCGAGTCACACCGCTGTAGGCTCGTTTGCCAAAACGAGGTCAAAGCCCCGCATTCTGGCGAATGCGCCTACGACCTCCGCAGCAGCATCACCGCCACGAGACCAAGCAAGCCCACACCGCTCCACAGCATCCAGGGCGTGCCTTTTGTCCCCGATGCCGCTGGCAAAGCATCTGCCGTCACTTTCGCCGTCTCTGGGACCATCGCTTCATTCGAGGCTTTCACCTCAGAAGCCGCTTCGGTAACCTTCACGAGGCTCTTTCGAGCCTGCTGGGTCACTTCGAGCGTTTTTGGCCAATCCACATTCATGAGCAGGTCCCAGCCTGGATTTTCATTCTTCACCCGGCATGAGCAGCGGCCGATGAGAAACATGCAGGCATCCTCCAAACCGGCGTCATCCAGTTCATCGAGTTGCCATGCTCCGAGCACGCGCCCACGGCCAAAAACCGCCGCCGCAAAGGGCCTCTTCGCATCCACTCGGCCCTTCGGTCCCGCCAGCATCGTGATCAGCGGCTTCTCCACCGCCTCATTTTGACGCAGACGCAGCACTTGAAACTTCAGCCTCAGTTCGGGGCCAGGTCCGAGCTGGCTATCGGGATCATTGGGATCTTGGATCGGTAG
>JBILVU010000019.1:0-57808 GCA_044370285.1 Prosthecobacter sp. | reverse complement strand
CGATGGCGGGCAGAGACACCACCGGGCAAATTTTCAGCGTGACGGTGCGAACGCCAGTGCAGCCATACGCATCGGTGGCGCGGAAGGTGAGCGAGACACCCGCTCCGTTGCTCGCCGTCGGCGTGCCAGCGACCACGCCGGTGCTGGCGGTGAGCGTGAGACCTGCGGGCAAGGTGCCAGTGGTGAGCGTGAAGCTATACGGAGCCGTGCCGCCTGTGGCGGAAAGCGACTGCGAGTATGCCGTGCCAACCAAACCCGGTGGAAGCAGCAAGGCGGGATTCACCGTGATGGCAGGGCACACTGGCGTGATCGTGTAGCTGCGGGAACCGGAGCAGGCATTCGCATCCGTGGCGGAGATCGTAAAGGTCTGCGCGGTGGTATTCGTCGGCGTGCCGGTGATGGCTCCGGTCGTTGTGTTGAGGCTCAAGCCGGTCGGCAGCGTGCCGGTGGTGAGTGCATAGGTATAAGGAGCGATGCCGCCAGCAGCGGTGGCGTTTTGATTGTAGGCCGTGCCCACCGTGGCGCTGGAGGTGATGGCGGCGAGAGACACCGTGGGGCAAATTTTCAGCGTGATGACGCGTGTGCCGGTGCAGCCGAGTGAATCGGTGGCGGTGAAGGTGAGTGAGACGCCTGCGCCATTGCCGGCGGTCGGTGTGCCGCTGAGCACTCCAGCCGTGGAAAGCGCCAATCCAGCCGGAAGCGTGCCGCTGCTCACCGTGAAGCTATAAGCGCCCGTGCCGCCGCTGGCGCTGAAGTTCTGCGAGTAGGCCACACCGACCGCACCCACCGGCAGCGTGCTCGGATTCACCGTGATGGTGGGGCAAACCGGAGCCAGCGTGTAGCTGCGTGTGCCGGTACAAGCATTCGCATCCGTGGCGGTGACAGTGAAGGTCTGGCTCGTGGTATTCGTCGGCGTGCCGGTGATGGCTCCAGTCGTCGTGTTGAGACTCAAGCCGGTCGGCAGCGTGCCGCTGGTCAACGCATACACATACGGCGTGGCTCCACCACTGGCTGCCGTGCTCGCGGAGTAGGCCGTGCCAACGCTCGGCACCGTCGAGATGACTGGCAGCGAGATGACGGGGCAGATGCGCACGTTGTAGTCACGCGTTCCCGAGCATGCCACGCCGGAGAGCACTGGAGGACCGCCGTTGAGCGTGTCGAGTTCATACACATTGCCGAGGCCGTTGGTGCCGAACTCGGAAAGGCCGCCGGTGCCTGGATTCGGTGAGCCAGCCAGCGAGCCATTGTACTCGAGGTTCCAGACATAGCTGGCCGGGGCGAGCGTGCCCTTGTTTGCCTCGTAAACCACGCGTCCCAAGGCCTGCATCTGCGCTATGGTAAATCCATAAGCCGCGTAGTCGATGGCAAGCTCGACCGTGAGATTGCTCGTCGGGCTCAGGCGGCTGAAAGCAGTGACCGCGCCCGCACCAATGCGACCATCAGAGGCGACGACGGTCTCGTAACCGTTGCCATTGATGTGGAGATCCGAATTGGTATCGCGCTGAACGCCGACCCCGAGCCCACCCCAGGTGGTGCCGTTCTTCGCTTCCGGCTGATCAGCGATCAAAAGGATGCCGCCACGGCTGTCAGCATTCGTGGCGAGGCGCACGCCGTAGCGGTAGTTAAGTCCCTCGACCGCGGTCGAGCCGTCAGCGTTGTGTTTCGAACGCGAGTGCAGACGGATGGCAAAGTAGGCATAGCGGCCATCGAGGCCGGTGATGCCATCGGTGATGTCCAGATTGCCATAATACTCACCGCCTGCCGTGGCGTAATCTTCTGGATAGGAAGCATAGGTCTGCACGGTGGGACGCTCATAAACATCCGAGCCATGCACATCCGATCCAGGGGTGACAAACCAGTGCCATTGACCACCGCGGAAGAACTTATTCGTGCCAGTGACAGCATCGGCATGACTGGTGGTGTAAAGCGGAGCGGTGTTCGGGCTAGATGGTGTGGTGATGGCACCGCCTGAATCATTGGCACGAAGAGTGAAGGTGAAAAGACCCGCGCTGGTCGGTGTGCCGGTGATGGCTCCGGTGGATGCGTTGAGCGAGAGACCGGAGGGAAGCGTTCCGCTGGCCAGGGCAAAGGTGTGAGGCGACAGGCCGCCGGAGGCCGAGACGGCCTGGGAGTAGGCTGAGCCCACCAGTCCGCCCGGGAAGCTCGCAGGATTCACGGTGATGGTGGGGCAAACCGGAGTCAGCGTGTAGCTGCGGGTGCCTGGGCAGCCATTCGCATCCGTGGCGGCGATGGTGAAGGTCTGGCTCGTGGTATTCGTCGGCGTGCCGCTGATGATGCCGGTGCTGGTGTTGAGGATGAGACCGGTCGGAAGCGTGCCGCTGGTCACCGAGAAGGTGTAAGGCGAGGCTCCACCGCTCGGCACGACCGTCTGTGAGTAGGCGGTGGCAAGCACCACGGTGGGGCTGATGGCACCGAGGCTGATCACCGGGCAGACTTTGAGCACGTAAGGCCGCGAGCCGATGCACCCAAAGGCATCCGTGGCGACGATGACGATGCTGACGCCCGCGCCATTGCTCGCAGTCGGCGTGCCGGAGATGACTCCGCTGGTCGCATTGAGCGCCAAACCGGCGGGCAGTGTGCCGGAGCTGAGCGCATAGGTGTAAGGTGCGTTGCCGCCGGTGGCAGTCACGGTCTGCGAGTAGGCCACGGCCAGGGTTCCATTGGCGAGCGCAGGAGTCGTGAAGGTGATCGTGGGGCACACCGGAGCCAGCGTGTAGGCTCGCGAGCCGACGCAGGCATTCGCATCGGTGGCGGTGATGGTGAAGGTGGCGCTCGTCGAATTCGACGGCGTGCCGGTGATGGCTCCGGTGCTCGTGTTGAGGCTCAGACCGGTCGGAAGAGCACCGCTGGTCAAGGCATACACATACGGCGTGGCACCGCCGGAAGCCGCCACGCTGGCCGAGTAAGCCGTGCCCACATTGACCGTGGTGCTGATGACCGGCAGCGTGATGACGGGGCAAACTTTGAGCGTGTAAGCACGCGTGCCGAGGCAATTAAAAGCATCGCGAGCCTGCACGGTGATGGAGACACCTGCGCCGTTGGAAGCCGTCGGCGTGCCGCTGAGAACACCCGCGGTGGTCAGCGTGAGGCCAGCGGGCAGGGTTCCCGCGATGACGGTGTATTGATAGGGTGCGGTGCCACCGGTCGCCGCAAAGGTCGTGGAAGTGTAAGCACTGCCCACCAGGCCCACTGGCAACGAAGCTGGATTCAGCGTGATCGGCGGGCAGCTCATCGCGAGCGTGTAATTCCGCGTGCCGGTGCAGCCATTGGCATCCGTGGCCGTCACCGTGACGGTGGAGCTGATTTCGACATTCGGTGTGCCGCTGAGCACGCCTGCGGTGGTGAGGCTCAAACCTCCCGGCAAGGCTCCACTCGTCAGCGTGTAGGTGTAAGGCGCGGTGCCGCCGCTGGCGGTGATGGTTTGCGAGAAGGCCGTGCCCACCGTGCCGGTGGTGGTGATCGTGCCCACATTGATGACCGGGCAGATTTTCAGCGTGTAACTGCGTGTGCCCGAGCAAGCCGCCGGAGGCAGCGGACTGGCCATCGCCGAGATGAGGCCGCTGCTGCGGCTGGAACTCACCCGGATCTCCGCATGATCATCAAACAAGGGCTGGCCGTTGCGCACCAGATAGATGCGGAATTGACCTGCGCCGCTGTTTCCACCGGCGGTGGCATCGGCATTGGTGACGGTCACAGGCGTGCCGGCATTGAAATTGGCGAGGTTCCAGTCTGCGGGCGTCGGCGGATCATTCGCTCCAGCAGCGGTGTAGGTGAAGGAAACGGCGCTCCAGTCGATCGGCGTGCTCGGAGAGCCTTTGACGATGACGTAGTTTCTCAGATTGAAGGTCTCACCAGGATTCAGGTCGATGTTGTAGGTGCTGAACTCCAGCTCCGGCACGGTGGCAGGAGCGGTGCTAGCACGGACGGTGAAGGTCTGCGTGCCGGCGGATGTGGGAGTGCCGGAAAGTGAGCCGTTGGAGGCATTCAGGCTCAAGCCAGCGGGCAGCGTGCCGCTGGTGACGGACCAGTTGTAAGCGGCGGCAGGCGTGGCGGAGAGCGCGGCGGAATAAGCGGTGCCCACGAGGCCATTGCTGAGGCTGGTGGGAGAGATCGCCACCGCCGGGCAGGCAGGTGTGAGCGTGTAGGCACGGGTGCCGACGCAGCCATTCGCATCGGTGGCGCGGATGCTAAAGGCTTGGCTGTTCGCACTCACTGGCGTGCCGGTGATGGCTCCGCTACTCGTGTTCAGCGTGAGACCTGTCGGGAGAATACCTGCGCTCACCGCATAGGTGTGAGGCGCGGTGCCGCCGCTGGCCGTGGCGGCACTCGAGTAGGCCGAGCCGACGGTGAGCGAGGTGCTGATGGCGGCGAGCGAGATCACCGGGCACACTTTGATGTTCACCGCCTGATCGCGTGTGCAACCATCGGCATCCGTGGCACGCACGGTGACGCTCACGCCAGTGCCGTTCGCCGTCGTCGGCGTGCCGCTGACCACGCCCGCGCTGTTCAAAGTCAAACCAGCAGGCCAGGTGCCGCTCACCGTGCTCCAAGCATAAGGCGTGCTGCCACCCGCAGCGGACAGCGACTGCGAATAAGCGATGCCGAGAGTGCCATTGGCGAGCGAGGTGGGCGTCACCGTGATCGCGGGGCACAGCACGGTCAACGCGTAGGCGTTTTGAGCGAAGCAGCCGTTCGGATCAGCGGCACGGACGTTGAAGTTGTAGGTGCCGGGCGGGCTGGTGATGCTCACGGCACTCAGCAAGCCGGTGGCGGAATTGAGGCCAAGGCCCTGCGGCATGCCGTCATTGCCCGTCGTCCAGGCGGTGTAGCGGGCGGTGACTTCGGCGGCGGTGAGAGCACGATTGTAAATCTGCACTTCATCAATGCCGCCCTTCCACGGGAAGTTCCCGCCGACGGCGTTGCCGATTTCGAGCGGCACGGTGCTGTGATTGATGGCGACGGTGTAGGCAAAGCTGCTGCGCTGCGTGCCATTCACATAGAGGCGGATGTTGGCACCATCATAAGTGGCCACCACATGCTGCCACACGCCGGTCGTCAGTGTCGTGGTGGCGCGGTTCGTGGCGTAGTTGTTGATCCAGAAGCCGAAGGTGGCGTCATTGCCGAGCTGGCCGAGGCCGTAACCATTGTTCCAGCTTCCGGTGGAGGTCTTGCTCACCACACCACCGAAGGCATTCATCGTATAGGTGGGATTCACCCAGGCCTCGATGGTGATCTGCGTGGGCCGCAGTGCGACATTGTCCGGCACGGTGATCTGGTCATCCACGCCATCGAGACTGAAGGCACGACCCGCCGCGCCGCTGGCGGTGGTGGTGGCACCGAGATCGAGCGTGCCATTGGACGTGCCACCGATGCTCAAGGCGCTGCCTTCCGCCGGCCACCAGGCAGCGAGACCGCTCGGAGCCACGGGCGCGGCGCTCCACGAATAGCTGATGCCGGTGGCACCCGTGGTGCTGGCCGTGAGGCCTTGCGAGTAGGCGCTGAACTTCGAGGCGCTGGAAAGCGTCGTCGGCGTGATGGCAATCGGCGGGCAGATGACATTCATGGTCATCGCCTGCGTGGCAGCGCAGCCGAGTGAATCCGCCGCACGCACCGTGAAGCTGTAGGTGCCTGGAATAGCCGTGACGGTCGTGGTGCCACTGATGACGCCTGCCGTGCTCAGCGTGAGTCCACCGGGCAGCGTGCCGCTGGTAATCGAGTAAGTGTAAGGTGCCACGCCGCCAGTGGTGACCAGCGTTTGCGAGAAGGCGGCATACTGCGTGTTCGTGAAGCTCACCGGAGCGATGGTGAAGGCCGGGCAAGGGCGGAAACCAATGTCGAGCGTGTTTTCGCTATTCGTCGTGCCAGCGGCTCCAGGCTCCAAAGCGGCCGCGAGAGTCACGAGAGGCGTCACGACGGCGTTTCCGAGTCCGCCGCTCTGCGTGCCGTTGTTGTCGTTGTCGATGCCATTGTCCGTGGAGACGCTGTTGATGGCCAGAAGAGCCGCAGCAGCCGGCGGCGTGGGGATGCGCACACGATACTGGCCGGGGGTGTAAATCGTGAAACCATACTGGCCGCTCGCATTCGGCGCAGTGCTCGTCACCACCGTGCCTCCGCTATTGAGCAGCTCCACGCTGAGGCCGGTGAGTCCGCTGACGGTATCCGTGCCAGCATCGTAGGAGCCGTTGTTGTTCGTATCGATCCAAATCTGGTTACCAAGGGCGATACCGCTCCACAGGCCGAAATCGACGGTCATTTCCGTGTCGGGATTGGTATCTCCATCGGCGATGGATTCGGTGCCGCCTTGCAGGGCGATCATCGGGCTGCGGATCAGCGTGCCCGGCGCACCGCTCTGCACGCCGTTGTTGTCGTTGTCCGTCTGGTTGTCGAGATTCACCGCCGTGCCACCGCTCTTCGCCAGCGAGGCCGGAGGCGTGAACTGCACATAATAGTTTCCTGCGGCGAGGTTCGCGAAGGTGTAATTGCCGCTGCCATTGGTGCTGCCCGTGGTTTGCAGCACGTCATCACCATCACCGACGATCGTATTGGTCGAACGGTAGAGCGAAAGTGTCACCACACCGGCTCCTACACCGATTTCCGTACCGCCTTTGAGGCCGTTGTTGTTCGCATCATTCCAAATCGTGCCGCCCAGCGTGAGCGTGGCGCTCGGGGTGACATTGCAAAGCGCCACATGGTCGAGCACGAGCGGATTGGTGGCGCTACCGCCGGAGACGACGAAGCTGGCACTGTCGATCTGCGTCGTCGTGGCGAGCGGATTCACGCGGAAGCGATAGCGGAACTGCTTCCAGGTCGGCACCGCCGTGTTTGCGGTGGCTTCCGTCCAGGTGGTGTTCGTGTAATCGGCGGCGGTGAAGGTGGGCACTGGCGTTCCAGTCATCTGCGCCTGGGTGACCTGATAGTATTGGTAGAAGCCCGGCGTGGCTCCGCTGATGATCTGGAACACCTGACCGCTGCTGGTGCCGAGATCCCAGATGACGCTCGCATTCGCCGCAGAGGCATTGGCCGCCCACACGCTCAATTCATACTCACTGCCCGCCGTAAGCACCGTGCTCCATGCCCCGCCACCGGCGGCCCGCATGCTCACGCAGGAGTTGGTGCCCTGCACGAGCACCATTCGCTTGCCATGACGTGGCTTGCCGCTCTCCACCCACGAGACACTGCCGCCAGCGGCTCCCGGAAGCACCTGCACACGCTGAATTGGCTCACCCAGGCCGGAAGTGATTCCACCGGACCAGCGGAAGGCATTGATCGAGGCTCCGAGAGAGGTGCCAGACCCATTGTAGCCCAAAACCGCCGCCGCAGCGCCGGTGGTGTTTGGCAGGCCTTGGATTTCAAAGCTGGGGTTGTCGAACAAATTGGTGACGTAGCACGGATCAGTGTTCGCGAAGCCGAAGTCGAGGGTGCTATCGCAATCAGCGTCATCGCCATCGACGCCGCTGGCAGGCTCGCCACCGATGCTGAGCGTGATGATGGGCGAGAAGACCTCCGCGCCGTTGCCGCCCGGTTGAATGGCGTTGCTGTCGTTATTGATGCCGTTGTCGAGATTCACGCCGCTGGCGCTGACCTGCGGGTGATAAACAGGCGGGGTGGGAATGCGGACGAAGTAGTTCCCCGGAGCGAGGCCGGTGAACTGATACGCACCGTTCCAATCGGTGAGCATGGTAGCCACCTGCGTGTCATCGCCATCACCTCGCGTGAGGTTGGTGGAGCGCCAAAGCTGCATCGAAATGTTCGGTGCGCCGCTTTCGGTGCTCTGGCGCGTGCCATTGTTGTTCATGTCGATGAACACCAGATTGCCGAGGCAGAGGCCTTTGATGGTCAAGGTGACCGCTGTGATGGCGCTTTGGCAGCCGTTCACATCGGTCACACGGACATTGAAGCTGGCGGGTGCTACCGCCGTCGTCGGCGTGCCGCTCACCACGCCTGCCGTGCTGAGTGTGAGACCCGCTGGCAAGGTGCCGCTGGTCAGCGCAAAGGTGTAAGGAGCCGTGCCACCCGCCGCCGTGAAGGACTGCGAGTAAGCAATGCCGACGTAGCCATTCGCCATTGAGGTGGGCGTGACAGTGATCGTGGGGCAGGTGGGCGAGACGCTATAGGCGCGGGAACCCACGCAAGCATTCGCATCCGTGGCGGAGATGGTGAAGGAGGCGGCGGCGCTGCTCGTGGGTGTGCCGGTGATGGCTCCCGTGGTCGTGTTGAGGCTTAAACCGACCGGAAGGGCTCCCGAAGTCAGCGCATACACATACGGCGTGGCACCACCGGAGGCGGCGGCACTCGACGAGTAGGCGGTGCCGACCACAATCGTCGGCGAGATGGCCGCAAGCGTGATGGTCGGGCAGATCTTGATCGTGTAGGCACGCACGCCGAGGCAGTTGTTCGCATCGCGAGCCTGCACGGTGATGGAAACGCCCGCGCCATTCCCCGTGGTGGGCGTTCCTGAAAGCACGCCCGCAGTGCTGAGCGTCAATCCAGCGGGCAAAGTGCCTGCGGTGACGGTGAATTGATACGGAGCCGTGCCGCCGGTGGCGCTGAAGGTCTGCGAGTAGGCCACTCCCACCGCTCCGGGCACAATCGAGGCCGGGTTCACCGTGATCGGCGGGCAACTCATCGCGAGCGTGTAGGCACGCGTGGCCGTGCATCCATTCACATCGGTGGAGGTGACGGTGACGGTGCTGCTGATTTCCTGCGTGGGTGTGCCGGAAAGCACACCTGCCGTGCTGAGGCTCAAACCTGCCGGCAAGGTGCCGCTGGTGACCGCATAGGTGTAAGGTGCGTTGCCGCCGCTAGAGGTGATCGTCTGCGAGAAGGCCGTGCCGACGGTGCCTGTGGTGGTGATGGCTCCGAGCGTGAAGACCGGGCAGATCTTGATCGTGTAGGCCAGCGAGCCCTGGCAGCCATAATTATCCGTGGCGCGGATGGTGACGCTGACGCCCGCGCCATTCGCCGTCGTCGGTGTGCCACTGAGCACGCCCGCCGTGCTCAGTGTGAGCCCTGCTGGCAGTGTGCCTGCACTCACCGCGAAGTTATAAGGTGCCGAACCGCCGCTGCCGCTGAAGGTTTGCGAGTAGGCGATGCCCACGGTGCCAGTGGCGAGCGAGGCGGGATTCACCGTGATCGTAGGGCAGGCTGGCGTGAGCGTGTAAGGCCGCGTGCCCTGGCAGCCATTCGCATCCGTGGCACGGATCGTGAAGGTCTGCGCTGTGGTGCTGGTGGGCGTGCCGGTGACACCACCATCGCTCGCCAGCGTCAATCCCGCCGGAAGCGTGCCGACGGATACCGCGAAGGTGTAAGGCGCGAGTCCCCCCGTAGCCGTGAAGGAGGCCAAGTAGCCGCCCCCGACGGTCGGCGTCGTCAGTGAGACGGGATTCACCGTGAGCGAGGAGCAATTGATGGTGACCGCGTAATCTTCGATTTCACCGCTGCCAACGGCCCCGGTGGGCAATGTGGTGGCTTGATTGGTGAGGCGCACACGCACACCACGGTTTGTGCCGGGGCTGGAGGCCTGCGGCACGATGAAGGTGATGTTTTGCGTGGTGGATGCCGCACCGGTGACGATGAGCCGCGCGGCCTCCAGACGCTCGCCACCTGCGGTGGTGTAGATCGTGTCGTTGAAAGCGCCGTCGTTGTTGAAGTCGATCCAGGCGTTGAGGTAAGCGGGAGCACCGCTGTTGTTGAAAACGGAGACAGGAATCGTGACGCTACCACCCTGCGTGATGCTCGCGGGCATCGTCACACCGTCTTCGTCATCGACGCTGCCGGTATTGGTCGTGTCATCCGCCATGGCGACATTGCTGGCGGTGACGGTGGACTCGACATCGACGGTGGCACCGAGGCGGAGATTGGCGTTCGCGGTGCTCGTGGTGGTCGTGGTGGCCGCGCCAGCGGGATTGGTGGCGTGCGCCCAGTCGCCGAAATCAGTGGTGGGAGCGGGGCGGAAGCAGAGCTTGCGGATGGCAGCGGAGGCCTTGCCGGTAGTCGGCGCGGTGTTGAAGGTCGAAGCTACGGTCGAGCGCCAGAACTGAATCTCAATGCGGCGGATGGGCGTGTTTCCCCACGAGAAGCTGGCATTGCCATACACCGGCGTGGCGGCCTCCTGGTCGTCGAGACCACCGAGATAGGCACCCGCCGCGCCGTTGTTGATGACCTGCGGCCCTGTTCCAGCCACCACGGCATCACAACTGACGGTCTGGCCCGTGATGGAAACCGGGGCGATGCCGGTGCCTGCCGCGTTGTAAGCACGGATGAAGGCCCACTCACGATGCCCCCCAATCGTGCCGATGCTGCCGATGCCGAGATCATCCATCAGCACATCCTTGTCGAAAGTGAGCTGCACCTGCGCATGGCCCATGTCCGTGCCCACGCCCGTCGTCACGCTCGTGCTGGTATCCGCCGTGTTGTTGGTGAGGCGCAGACCGCCATAGAACATCGGATTGCACTGCACATCGTTCGGATTGCCCTGCGTGTTGATGTTGTCGTAGGTGGGATCAAAGCGCGGGACATAGATGTTCGGCGATTGAGCATCGTACATGTTGCTCGAATGGCTCACGGTGAGGTTCGTGCCAGTGGAGAGCACGTTGGAGAAGGTCTGGCTCGTGTAGGCGGCATTCACGAGGAGCGGCTGGCTGATCCATCCTGTCCCTGCGGTAGGTGCCGTGCGGGTCAGCGTGCGCCAATCCGGCCACACGAGGAAAGGCGGGCACTGCGGCATCGGCGCAAAGCCAAAGTCGATGGTGGTGTTCGTGTTCGCATCGGTATCCGCATCGGTGATGGATTCGGTGCCGATAGCGATGTTCACGAGGCCGCTCGTCACCGCCGTGCCGATACCAAGCGTGTGAATGGCGTTGTTGTCGTTGTCCTGGTCGTTTTCAGCAAAAGCCGCAGGCGTGCCAAAACCATCCGGCACGCCGCTGGACATCGTGTAGCCCGCTGGAACGCTCGGCAGCCGCACGAAGTATTTTCCGGCCGTGAGCGAGCTGAAGGAATACAGGCCGCCTCCGGCTGTGGTGAAGTTTGAACCCACCTGCACGTCGTCGCCATTGCCGATGTAGTTATCCGTGGTGCGGAAGAGCTGTACGGTGATGCCATCAAAACCGGGTTCACCCGCATCGCGGACGCCGTTGTTGTTATCATCACGCCAGACGAGGTTTCCGATGGTGAGCGAGGGCGTGATGATGACGGTGTAGGCACGCGAAGCCGGGCAGCCATTCGCATCCGTGGCACCCAGTGTGAAGTTCGAGGTGGCAGCGGCGCTCGGCGTGCCGGTGAGAGCACCTGTGCTCGTATTCAGCGTGATGCCCGCTGGCAGTGTGCCGCTGCTGACATTGTAGGTGTAAGGTGCCACGCCGCCGGAAGCGGTGACGCTTTGATTGTAGGCCAGACCCACCACACCATTCGAGAGGCTCGTGGGGCTCAGCGTGATCACCGGGCACACTTTGAGTGAGACGATCTGCGTGCCCTGGCAGCCGTAAGTGCCCGTCACACGAACGGTGAGGTTCACGCTTGGTCCGGTGCTTGTCGTTGGCGTGCCGCTGATGACGCCCGTGGAAGCATTCAAGGTCAAACCGGCTGGCAGTGTGCCTGCGGTAATCGTCCATGCGCTGTAAGGAGCGGTGCCGCCACTGGCGGTGAGCGTTTGAGAATAGGCCGTGCCCACGGTGGCATTCGGCAGCGTGACCGGTGTGATGGAGATGGTGGGGCAAACCGGTGTCAGCGTGAAGCTGCGGGAGCCTGGGCAGGAATTCGCATCCGTGGCGGTGATGGTGAAGGTGGCCGCCGCCGTGCTCGTGGGCGTGCCGGTGATGGCCCCGGTACTCGTATTCAGGCTCAAACCAGCAGGCAGTGAACCGCTGGTGACTGCATACACATACGGTGAGGCACCCGCTCCGGCGGCGGCGCTCGATGAATAAGGCGAACCAATGCTGAGCGTGCTGTTCAACGTGGCGATCGTGAGCACCGGGCAGATCTTCAGCGTCATCGTGCGAGTGCCCCGGCATCCGCGAGCATCAGTCGCGGTGAAAGTGAGCGAGGTGCCAGCGCCATTATCCGTGCCTGGCGTGCCGCTGATGACGCCGGTGGCGGCATTGAAGCTCAAACCACCGGGCAGCGTGCCACTCGTGAGCGCCAGCGTGTAGGGTGCGGTGCCGCCGCTGGCACTGATGAGCTGGCTGTAGGCCACGCCCACCGTGCCGTTGACGGGCATGATCGGACTCACGGTGATCGCGGGGCAGGTGAAGAGGCCGAAGTCGAGCGTGAGATTGCTGTTCGAGTCCGAATCGCCATCCGTCACCGATTCCGCCGCAAGGGCGAGATTCACCACGGGGCTCAACAGCGCCGTGCCGACTCCGCCGGGCTGCGAGCCGTCGTTGTTGTTATCCACGTTGTTGTCCGTCGTGGCCACATTCGCCGTCGTGACTGTGGTGGCAGGCGGTGTGACACGCACATAGTAGTTCCCCGGCGAGAGATTCGTGAAGCGATAAGCGCCTGCGGCATCCGTGGTAATGTTTGCTCCTACCTGCGTATCTGCGTTGGCGGCAGTGCCACCGACCGCATTGTCCGCACCCGGATTGAAAAGCTGCACGGTAAGACCGCCCACGCCCGTCTCGGCGGTGTCTTTGGTGCCGTTGTAGTCCGCGTCATTCCACACGAGATTGCCGAGGGTCATGCTCGGCTGGCAGAGCACCACATCATCGAGCGCCACCGGACCGCTGCCCGCCGTGGCGCTCAGGATGAGCGAGATGGAATCAATCTGCGCCGTGGTGGCCGTGGGCGAGATGGCGAAGGTGTAAACATAACGACGCCAGTTCGGCTGCGTGACCGTGGCAGTGGCCTCATTCCAGTTGTTGTAATGAGCGGAGGTGAAGCTCGTCGGACCGCCCGAAGGGGAAACCCAGCGATTCTGCGTGGCGGCATAGTAGTGAAGCGCGGTGCCACTGGCTCCAATGCGGAAAATGGGCTGGCTGGCTCCGAGATCGAGTTCGAAGGACGAGGCCGTGGTGCCCGCCGTATCCGCCCAAACGCTCATCTGGTAGGTTCTACCTGCCTGAAGCACCGTACTCCAAGCGCCACCACCCGCCGCTTTGACCTCCACGCAGGACAATTCACCTTCGAGAAGCATGTAACGGCGTCCTTGATGAGCGCGGGCGCTTTCCGTCCAGGCCACCCTGGCCCCGCTGCCTACCGCCAGCACCTTCATGCGCTGGATGGGATCATTCAGGGCAGACATCGGATTCACACCGCTCACCCAGCGAAGGGAGTTCACACCGCTGCCGAAGCTCGTTCCCGTGCCGTTGTAGCCCAGCGAGGCAAAAAGCGCTCCGGTGGTGTTCGCGCCGCCGTTGAGCTCAAAGCTCGGGTTGTCGATCAGATTGGTGCTGTAACATGGATCACTGCTCGCGAGACCGAAGTCGATGGTGAGATCGCCATTCGTGTCATCACCATCCACGCCTGCGGCAGGCTCGCCAGCAGCAGTGAGCGTGATGATGGGGCTGCGAATGGACGTGCCGATGCCGGATGGCTGGCGGCCGTTGTTATCGCCGTCCTGTTGATTATCCGCCGTATCCGGCACACCCGAGGTCAGCGGGAAATCCGCCGGAGGAGCAGGAATACGGACGTAGTAGGCACCTGCCGTCAACCCGCTGAATTTATAATTGCCGTTGAGGTCCGTGATGAGGTCACTGCCGACCTTCACGTCATCCCCTGCCCCGTTTTCCTCGGTGGCATTGGCTCCTGGGGTCCAAAGTTGCACGGTCACACCCGGCTCGCCGGTCTCGTTGGCATCTTTGACGCCGTCATTGTCCGCATCGATCCACACGAGATTCCCGATGGAAAGACCATTGATGGTGATGGCATAGTCTTCCACTTCGCCCTTCAATGCGCTTATGCCACTGAAGCCGGGATGCGTAGCCCCTTCCGCCGCACGAATACGCAGGTACTTCGTGCCCGCCGTGGTGCCCGTAGGCGGTGTGAGGCTGAAATTGAAGGTGCCGGAGGCTGAAACGGTCAGGGCGGCCTGTGTTTCATCGTCTCCTGTACCTGCGTTGTAGGTATCAGTCACATCGCCATCCCCATTCCAGTCCACATACACATTCACCCGCGCTGTGCTACCGCTCAGAGAAGCGGCGGTGATGGTCATCGGCACCGTGAGCGTTGTCGCCGTGCCCATGGTAAAGGCAGGCATGGTGAGATCTTCGTCATCGCCCACGAGGTCATCCCCGGTGGCAGTGCCGTTGGCAGGACTGACGGCCTCCGCGTCTGTGGCCAGCGTACCGATGCGGATGGCGGCGTTTGCGGTTTGTCCGGCGGTGACAAAGCTGGAGTAATCTCCGAAGTCGGCAATGACTGGACTCAAGCTGTAGGCTTGCGAGCCTTGGCAGCCAAAAGCATCCGTCGCTGTGATGGTAAAGTTCATCGTCCCTGCCGTTGTGGCAGTGCCAGAGATCAAACCTGCACTGCTCATCGTAAGACCGACGGGCAGGGCACCACTTGTAATGGCATAAGTGTAGGTTCCGCTACCACCTGCCGCTGCAATTGAAGCGCTGTACGGAGTGCTTCCGATCGGGTTAGTTAGCGTCGCGGGATTAAGCGTGATGACTGGGCAGATCTGTAAGGTAACGACCTGCGTGCCTCGGCATCCGTAGGCGTCATTGACGCGGACGGTGATGCTGGTGGCTGGTGAAACTACCTCTGTGGGCGTGCCACTGAGAATGCCCGTGCTGGGGTCTAAAGTAAGCCCCGCAGGCAGCGGCCCAGCGAGCGGCGTCCCATCGTCCACCACAGCCCACGCCCCATAAGGCGGAAGGCCACCAGACGCTGTGAATGTCTGCGTGTAAGCAGAGCCGACCGTTCCTCGAGTGGCTGCCGTTGGGGCGATGGTGATAGGAAGACAATTGATCGTTATGGTGAAGTCCTTCGACGTAGTGCAACCATAGGCACCGGTGGCCGTGATGGTGGACTTATAGCTACCGGCAGCGGTCGGTGTACCCGTGATGGCACCTGTGCTGGTATTGAGGACGAGGCCTGTGGGCAGAGTGCCTGCCGTGAGCGCGTATGTGATGCCGGATGTAGCAAAGGTGCCGACTTCTGCCGCACTCAAAGCCCGATTATAAATACGGAAATCACGCAACACCATCGGTGCAGAGAGGCCTACACCCAATCTAAGTGCTGAATCTTCTGCCAACTTAGGATTGGCCACGGTGGTTGTTGAGACCAGGCTACCGTCCGCATAGAAACTCAACGTCCCACCATTCTTCACGCCGGTGATTTGATGCCACTCATTGATCGGAAAACCCAAGCCATTAGTCATGCCACCAGTCATGCCGGTATTGCCAGCATCATAACGCCAGTAGAGTTTATTCGTCGAGATTTGCCGCCAGATACCAGGCGTGCGGTCCGTCGTCGTCCCATAACGCATTATGCGCGTGTAATTAGTGGATAGGCCGCTCGGGTTCGAGGTGAACTTCAGATAGAAGCTGATGGTGTGAACATCATTGTTAAGCACGTTAGAGACATCCGTGCTGTAATCGGCCGCAGTGGTTCTAAAATTCAAACCCCCATCGATGAACGCTCCCCCACTTCCTGATAGATCAAGCCCACGCGCCGAGCGATCAATCAAATCAGACGCCAGCAGGTATTGCGCCGACAAGCCATTCGTCGCCACAGGCCCAGTCATTCTGAGTGCAGACAACGTCTGCGAGTAGGCTTGGCCTGCTGTGCCCGCAGGCAGAGACGCGGTGGTAATGGCGAGTTGAGGACAATCAACGATGAACGTGTAGTCCAGAGACCCCGCGCAGCCATCTGCACCTGTGGCGGTAATCGTCACATCGAAGTTACCCACCTGCGTTGGGGTCCCCGAAAGCACCCCGGCTGAGGAAAGGCTCATGCCCGTGGGCCACGCGCCTGTAGCTGAGTAAGTGTAAGGCGCCAGCCCGCTAGTGCTTGTGAACGTCAGGCTGTAGGCTCTGCCCGCAATGGCTGGAGGAATCTGAGGAGGTGCCACGACAACCGTCGGGCAATCCACCGTGATTTCATAATCCTCCACCTCGCCGCGCAGAGTTGAGGCACCGTTGAAGGCAGGTGCAGTAGTGCCCTCCGTGAAGCGAATACGCATGTAGCGCGTACCCTGGGAACCGGTCGGCGGTGTGAGGGTGAAAGACGGAGTGCCACTTGCGGTCACGGACTGCACCGTCTGTGTCTCACTTGCATCCAGCACATCGCCATCACCGTTCCAATCCACAAAAACATTCAACCGTGCTGCCGTGATGTCGCCACCGATGGTGACAGGCAAGCTAAGCGTCGTAGGACTGCGCACGGTAAAAGTTGGCATGCTGAGATCTTCGTCATCGCCGACGAGTTCATCGCCCGTGGCTGTACTGTTTGCCGGGCTGGCAGCCTCCGCATCGGTCAGCTCTGTACCGATAAAGATGGCGCTGTGCGCCCTCTGCGTGGCGGAAGCAAAACCGGAGTAGTCTCCATAATCCGCCGCGGTCACCGTGATGGCATAATCTTCCACTTCACCTTTCAATGTAGAGGTGCCGCTGAAACTGGGTGATGTGGTCCCCTCCCGAATACGGATACGCAGGTACTTCGTTCCCGGTGCGGTGTCCGCAGGTGGTCTAAGGCTGAAGCTGCGCGTACTACTGGTTGAGACGGTCTGCACAGCCTGTGTTTCACCTGCGTCAATCACATCCCCATCTCCATTCCAGTCCACAAATACATTGATTCTAGCGGTGCTACCGCTGAGCGAAGAAGGTGTGATCGCCACGGGGATGGAGAGCGGGGTAGTCACGCCCATGGTGAAGCTCGGCATGGTCAGATCTTCGTCATCGCTGACGAGGTCGTCTCCCGTGGCAGTGGTATTCGCAGGACTGGCTGCCTCTGCATCCGTAGCAGCCGTGCCGATACGGATGGCGCTATGCGCTGACTGTGTGGCCGCAGCAAAAACGGAGTAGTCACCATAATCCGCCGCGGTCACCGTGATGGCGTAGTCTTCGACTTCACCTTTCAGTGTAGAGGTGCTGCTGAAGCCGGGGTAGGAGGTGCCTTCCGCCAAGCGAATGCGCAGATACTTCGTGCCCGGCGCGGTGTCCGCAGGTGGTGTCAGGTTGAAGCTGAAAGTGCCGCTGCTCGACACGGTCTGCACGGTCTGTGTTTCACCTGTATCATCCACGGTGTTGTCCCCGTTCCAGTCCACAAATACATTGATTCTGGCGGTGCTACCGCTGAGCGAAGCGGGTGTGATTGCCACGGGGATGGAGAGCGTGGTGGATAGGCCTGTCGTGAAGCTCGGCATGGTCAGATCTTCATCATCGCCGAAGAGGTCGTCCCCCGTGGCAGTGCTGTTGGCCGGACTGGTAGTCTCCGCATCCGTGGCAAGCGTGCCGATACGGATGGCGCTGTGCGCTAAGTGTGTGGCGACAGCGAAACCGGAGTAGTCTCCATAATCCTCTGCTGTACCCGTGGTCACCGTGATGGCATAATCTTCGACTTCACCCTTCAGCGTGGAGGAGCCGCTGAAGCTGGGGGCTGTGGTCCCCTCCACAAAGCGGATACGCAGGAACTTGCTGCCTGCCGTGGTACCCGCAGGTGGCGTAAGGTCGAATTCCCTGGTGCTGCTAGTCGCTACAGTCTGCACAGCCTGTGTTTCACCTGTGTCACTCACATCTCCATCCCCATTCCAGTCCACAAACACATTGATCCTGGACGTACTGCCGCTGAGTGAGGCGGGCGTGATCGTCACGGGAATGGAGAGCGTGGTGGTAAAGCCCAAGGTGAAGATCGGCATGGTCAGGTCCTCATCATCGCCGACGAGGTCATCTCCAGTGGCGGCGCTGTTGGCCGGGTTGACAGTCTCTGCATCGGTTTCGGCCGTGCCGATGCGGATGTCGCTGTCCGCCGACTGCGCGGCGGAGGCGAAACCAGAGTAGTCTCCAAAATCGGAAACCGAGACAACCGTGATGGCATAATCTTCCACTTCGCCCTTCAGCGTGGAGGAGCCGCTGAAAACCGGGGATGCAGTCCCCTCCACAAAGCGGATGCGCAGGAACTTGGTGCCGGGCGTAGTGCCCACTGGTGGCGTAAGGTTGAAGCTGCGTGTGCCACTGATCGACACGGTTTGCACAGCCTGGGTTTCACCTGTGTCGATCACATCGCCGTCCTCGTTCCAGTCCACATACACGTTAATCCTGGCGGTGCTGCTGCTGAGTGAGGCGGGCGTGATCGTGACGGGGATCGAGAGCGGTGTAGATCTGCCCAATATAATGGTCGGCATGGTCAGGTCTTCATCATCGCCGACAAGCTCATCCCCCGTAGCCGTGCTGTTAGCCGGGCTGGCAGCCTCCGCATCGGTAAGCTCCGTGCCGATGCGGATGGCGCTGTGCGCTGACTGTGTGGCGGAAGCGAAACCGGAGTAGTCTCCATAATCCGCCGCGGTCACCGTGATGGCATAATCTTCCACTTCGCCCTTTAGCGTGGACGCGCCGCTGAAGCCGGGGGATGTGGTGCCTTCCCTAAAGCGGATGCGCAGGTACTTCGTGCCCGGTGCGGTGTCATCAGGTGGCGTGAGATTGAAAACGCGCGTGCCACTGGCGGACACAGCCTGCACGGTCTGTGTTTCACCTGGGTCAGTCACATCTCCGTCATCGTTCCAGTCCACAAACACATTGATCCTGGCGGTGAGGCCACTGAGTGACGCAGCTGTGATCGTCACAGGGATGGAGAGCGTGGTGGTTATGCCCGTCGTGAAAGTCGGCATAGTCAGGCTTTCGTCATCACCGACGAGGTCATCTCCCGTCGCAGCGCTGTTAGCCGAGCTGCCTGACTCCGCGTCCGTGGCAGTCGTGCCGATGCGGATAACACTGCTCACCTCTTGCGAGACAATCGGAAATTGGTCGTAGTCTCCGTAGTCGAGGCCCTCCAAAATCTGCACCACATAGTCCTCAATTTCACCGACGCCGCCGTTGGTCATCGGCAATGTGACGGCACTATCACTCAAACGCACTCGGACACCGCGCCCCGTGCCTATGCTAGCATTGGATGGCACGGTAAAGTTGATGTTTACCGTCTGCGCCGTGGACGATGATGCAACAACAACGGCGGGGCCTAAACGCTCACCACCCGCTGTGATCTCCCTGTCGTCGAAGATGCGATTGTTGTTAAAATCAATCCAGGCATGCAGGTAGCGGTCCCCTCCAGTATTGTTGAACACACTCACAGGCAGGGTGATGGCTGCCGCCCGCCGGATGGTGGTAGGCATGGTGACACCATCTTCGTCATCAGTGCCATCGGCGTCATCCGCTGTGGCTGCTGCATTGGCTGTAAGGGATGGCTCCGTATCCAAGGTGGCGCCTAGGCGCAGCTTGGTGGACAGAGTAAATGCGGTGCTCGTTGCCGCCACACCGTTCCAGTCACCGAAATCCGTTTTCACCGTGAGACCGCAGCTATCAGGACGGTCCGCCGAGCGCAGCACGGCATTCATCATCATTCGCCTGCCATTGAGGGACTCGTTGTGTCCTTTCTCATACTTGTGACCCGCAAGGTAGTGCACCCAGCCACCCACGGCGGGAGCACCCGAGACACGGCCCACATACGCCTTATAACGGGCACCATCTCCCGATGAATAGGCGATGCGTTTGCCGGGGTTGGATGTGAGTTTAAACGATTTGACTGAGCCACCTTCATCATCAAGCCCACCTTCGAACTGAGCCATCGGTTCATTAAAATTGGCAAAAGTCATGCTACCACCCAGATCTCCGTCATCCGCGTAGCCTGAAAGAAGACCTTGCTGGGTATAGTCACGAACGGCTGCGCACTGGCCAAAGAAATTGCCACCGCTCAAAAGGAACTCCATAAGCGCATCTACTCCCCCGACGGCGTCCGAGTGCGGTTCCGTGGCAACCGTAAAGCATGAACCGCTTTCGATCTGTGTGGCATTGGACAGCACCTCGTAATGGGTGACAACGTCCAGACCCGCTGCTGCCAAGACAGCCGTATGGAGGTGGTCGTTCCCCCCTTGATCGAAGACTGCCACGCGGGGCTTATGCATCAGTGTGGAGTCCACATTGACTGTGGCGTCCGCGTTGAGTTCATACACAGCGACGTTGTTTCCGAACGCATTGATGACAGCCAGCGCCTCATTTTCAAAACCAGGATGAATCGCCAAGGGGCCAGCCTTGAAGGAGCGACTCGCTGCGGCAATGGCCGTGGGCTTGACCCGTAAGGCGCTGGCCGTGAAGTCCACGCCGTCCTTTCCTTTGCTCGGGTTGATGATCCACTTCAGGGGCACGTTCGCGTGGAGAAGGCGGACCGCCAGACCGTAAGCCTTGAGGTTAAAGGTCCCGCCCCCCTGCAACGTGTTGTCCATGGGAATGATAAGCGTGCCTTTGGGCAGCGTCTGTGGACCTGGAGTATTGTCAAAAGCGGCGGCGCTCCCCTGGAACACAAGAAGCAACGCGGCTACAAGCCCCATCCAAATCCAAGACAACGACTCACACCACCGCTTCCCAAAAAACTCCGCCTTGGACGCAACCATCAAGTGCCGCGAATGTGGCACCTGCTGACACGAGTGCGGAGGTGACACGAAGTCACCGCCGCGATGTGCGGGGGCAGTCATGGATAGTCGAGAAGGCAAAAGGGAATCTGGTATTCGCCCATGTTATGGATTTTATGGAAAAGCGCCACAAGAATATCCATTTAATTTAGACAGCTTAACCTTTTACCTTTTAGCTGATAGAGCTGCTAGAATTTCCTTCTCCCCCAAAAATTTTGGTCGAGCTTTGTTTTCAACTCATTGCCTTACGGTGCGCTCGTCGCCTCGATGCGAGTGACTCTCAAACTGAGTAACAACTTGCCGTTCTCTTGCTTGTAAACCGGCATCCCAACTAAACGAACCCACTCCCGGTGCTTCATGTGAGGTATTTCCGCTTCAAATTCTAACTCAACGGAGTACCGGGCTGGCCTGAAAAAACTACCTACTCCGAAGTCACAGACCTTAATCACGGGACGTTTCGAATCTTGAGCTCTTTCAAAGCTAATTTGACCTGTTGTCTCGATCGTCTGGCCTGCAAGTACCCGATGCACATCAAGGCTATCCTTGGTATAAAATAGATTGGCGACGCTGATTTTAAAATGGCCTTCCTGGGTTTGAGGCAGGTAGTGTTTTATATCCTGCAAAGTTGGACCAACGTAACTTTGCGCCTTTTGTGGAGCTGCCACTTCAGAGACATCACCAGCCAGCTCCTTGGCTGGAAGCGCGTCACCTTCGAATGAATGGGGTAAAAGAATAGCAACAGCCAAGATGAGTGCGGCCAAAAACAAGGTCGCCAACAGCGGTATCATTTTCAAAAGCTCCGCTTCAACTTTCATCACATTGCCGCCCCTTTTCCTAAAGATATCACCTGCGCACAAATCTATCGAGTGCCGCGAAGACGGCTCCTGCTCAAAACCGTGCAGATGCGATGCAAGGGCACCGCTGCGATGGGCAGGAGAAGTCATAGGAAGTGGACCGAACGGAAAAGGAGTGATTAACCCCCTATAATATGGATTTTATGGAATTACTCCACGGGAATATCCACTTATTTAACAAATATTTACAATAAACAACTGTTCTCATGAGCATTGGAATCGACACGAACAGCCTTCAGCCACCAGAGGGCGTTTTCACTCCTTGGGGCGCTTCTCCAGCCACGGCAGGCCTGCCCGTGAGGGCCTCAATCCATCAAAACCGGCCCCACGACGCCTTTCCAGAGTTCGTAGCCCTTGGCGTTCATGTGGAGCTTGTCGTCCAAAAAAATGTCCGGCTTCGGCTCGCCGTTCGGAGCAAGCATCACGGGATGCACGTCGATGAACTGAAGGCGCTCATCCTTGGCGCAGAAGGCCTGGATGGAGGCGTTCAAGGCACGCGTCTCCTTAATCTGAGCCCAGCGCTTCGGATTCGGCGCGGAGGAGATGTAGCAGATTTTCGTCTTTGGCAGCGCGGCATGCACCCGGGCCACGAAAGCCTGGAAGTCGGCAAAAACACGCTCCGGCGTCTTCCCGGCGTTCAGGTCGTTGCCGCCGGCATACATCACAATTTGCTTCGGCTGGAAGGGAAGGACCAGCCGATGAGCGAAGTTCAGCGAGTCAAAGACCTCCGAGCCGCCGAAACCATGGTTGAGCACCGGCTTGCCCGGAAAATCGGCCGCAAGGGTGAACCAGCGGCGGATGCTTGAGCTGCCGACAAAGACGATGGGGGCCTTGGGCGCGGGTTTTTCCGCGTAACGCTTCTCAATCGCCGCGATTTCCTTCTGCCATTTGATGGCCGAGGTCACCACATCGTAGCCCGCCTCGCTGAAATGGAGCTGGTCCTCGACATACAACTCCGCCTGCGGCTTCCCATCGGCTCCGAGCAGCATCGGGAAGTAGTCGATGAACTCGATCTTGTCCCCGCCGGCATGGATGAAGTCCGCGATGAGCTGGTTTGTCGTCTGCACCGTCTCCACCTCCTCCCAACGCGACGGAGAGGTGGGGATGCAAAGGAAGGCCAGCTTCGTCTTCGGCAGCTTCTCCGCCACCAGCGCCGCGAAGGCCTTGAACGAGGCTAGCACCTCCTCCGGCGTCTTGCCAAGGTGCAGATCATTGCCGCCGGCATTCAGATAGATCTGCTTCGGCTTATAAGGCAGCACGATGCGATCCGCGAAATGCACCACCTCGCTCAAAAACGCCCCGCCAAAGCCGCGGTTGATGACCTTGTCCTTCTTGAAGCGATCCGGCAGCGACTTCCAAAGCCGGATGTTCGACGCCCCGACGAAGAGCGTGCCATTCTTCGGCGCTGGCGCGGCCTTGTCCGACTCCTCAAAGGCCGCGATGGCCTTCTCAAAACGCTCCGGCTTCGGCAGGTCCTTGGCGAAAACAGCGGCGGTGAGAAAAAGAAGAGCAAAAAACGGCTTCATGGTCGCCCATGCTCCCCTGCCCCGTCTTGCTTGCAACCGCAATCAAGCCCTCACCCAAGTCGCCAGCTCCCGCGCCGCCTCCGGCGAGATGCACATCTCCTTTACACACTCCTCGGCGCTGAATGCCGTCCGCTTGGCGATGCGTCCCGCCTTCCACACATCCGCCGTAGCCGGATACGGCCCCACCTTGCGAGGATCACTCCAAGTATAAAGCCCCAGCGTCCTCGCATTCACCGCTGCGGCGATGTGCATCGGCCCGCTGTCCACGCTGATCACCCATCCGGCCTGCCGCATGATCCACACCAGCTCCGCGAGGCTCGTGCGGTTGCTCAGATCCGTCACATGCGCCGCTTGCGGCACCTTCGCGCCCTCATGCATGCCCACGAGCACCACCAGACGCGGTGCCAGCACCTCACAGAGCGCCACCAGCGCCTCATCCGATAGCGACTTCCCTTCCCCACGCGACCACGGATGCAGCACGACGCTTTCACGCCAGTTCAAAACGACTCCCGCAGGCTGGCGGCCCTCCGCCAGATCAAAGCTCACCTCCTCCGCAGACACCTCGATGCCAAACGCCCTCGGCATTTCGAGGTAACGATCCACCGCATGCGCTCCCGCATTCACCGGCACGATATGCGAGTAAAAATACCGCGACCCTTCCCGCGCATCCGAGAGGCCAATCACCGCTTCGGAACCCCGCCAGCGGCTCACGATGCCACTGCGGAGCAGGCCCTGAAAATCGAGCACGATCTCCGGCTCCTCACGCGGCATGAGCATCCACTCCCGCCGCCAGTTCCAGAACCTCAGCAGCCCCGCCAGCCCACGAAACCGTTTCCTCGGAAACGGAATCACCTCATCAATCAACGGCGATCCCTGGATCAGTGGCGTCCATTCCGTATTCGCCAGCCAGCGCAGCCTCAGGTGCGGATGCGCCTCACGGATCGCCTTCACGGCGGGCAAGGTATGCACGATGTCTCCCAGCGAGCTCGGCTTGACGATCAGGGCGCTTTTGAAGTCTCGGAGGCTAGGAAGTGAGGACATGCGTTTAAGTCCGACCTATCAGACGAGTCCGACCCGTCCGACCGTTTGCCTCATTTCCCCAGCGCCAGCCGGTCCGCCAGCAGCGCCGGCAGGCCTGCCTCATGAATTTTCCGCTGGGCGGTCTCGATGTCGTATTCGAGGCGGCGGATGGAGATCGTCTGGGCCTGGACGTCGTAGATGGTGTAGGCCGCCCGCCAGTCGCCATCGCGGGGCTGGCCCACGCTGCCCACATTGACAAAATACTTCGTGCCACGGGTGAGGCTGACCTCCGTGCCGCGGGAGGCCCGCACCGCGTCATCCTTTTCAAAAATACGCGGCACATGCGTGTGACCGTAAAAACACACCTGCGTGAACTGGTAGCTGAAGCTCGCCATCGCATCGAAGCGGTTCGTGACATAACCCCAGTTCCCCGGCGAATCGAGCGTGGCATGCACGATGGTGAAATCACGCACCTGGCGCACCAGCTTCAAATCTCGCAGCCACTGCCGTTGCTCTTCGCTGAGCTGCTGCCGCGTCCACATCAGCGCCGCGTAGGCCAGCGGGTTCAGTTCGTCGAGGGAGGAATTCCCCGCCGCACCTTCATCGTGATTGCCCCGCACGGTAGGGCAGTTCAGCGCCCGCACGGTTTCGAGACATTCCACAGGATTCGCGGCGTAGCCGACGATGTCTCCTAGGCAGACGTAGTTGGCGCAGCCCTGCTCCTGAGCGTCATAGAGGACGGTCTGAAGGGCTTCGAGGTTGGCGTGGATATCTCCGAAGATCGCGAATTTCATCGGCTGGGGCGTCATCTTCGGGACTCACGACGGGAAATCAAGCAATTCGGCGGTCGGAGCCTGGGAAAGACTTCCCGGCAGGCTCAGCGATACTCCACCAGGCCGTCGTGACCGTGGCTAAAGGGGATGCGGTGCCCCAGTTCGCCGAGGATTTGCCGAGTCAGATTGCACTTCGCATGCAGAGCCACGTCGTCGTGATCGGGATCGTGATGGACGGCGATCCATTTTTTCACGCCGGCCAGCTTCGTGAGAGCGCAGGCACTGGCGAGATTCGAATGCCCCCAGCCGATCTTTTTCGGGTAATCGGTGGGCAGATACTGCGCCTCATGGATCAGCAGATCGATGTCTTCCACGAAGCTGATCACCGGTTCGTGCGGGATGACGACATCACTTTCCCGCGTGAGTCCCACCGGACTGCCGGTGTATCCTTGGAGAAATTCATTGTCCGGGATGAAGGCCACCTTCCAGCCGTCATGCTCGATTTTGAACCCCACGGTGGCTCCGGGGTGCTGGACGTATTCGCGAGAAATCTTCGCGCCGCCAATGGTGACCGGTTTGTCGTCGAGGAAGACGAAATTGATCTTCGCGGCCAGGTCCTCCCGCTGCACGGGGAAGTAATCGCGATCCAGCTGGCCGACGAGGAGAGACTCCAGATTTTTACCAAAGCCCCGCTCGCCGTAAACGGTGATTTCAAAGCCAGGGACGTAGATCGGCGTGAAGAAGGGAAAACCCTGGATGTGATCCCAGTGCGTGTGCGTGATGAAGAGATGGATGTGACGCGGCCCGTCCTTCAGCAGCGAGAGTCCCGCCTCACGCAGCCCGGAACCCGCATCGAAGATGATGCGGTCCTGCCCGGTGCAAAACTCGAAGCAGGTGGTGTTTCCGCCATGCTGTGAGTAGCGACTACCGGAAACAGGGATCGAGCCTCGCGTGCCCCAGAAGCGAGCGTGCGGCCTCTGCGTGTCCAAAACCGGCGCGTAGATGTCCTTCGGCGCTTCTCGGGCAGGGCGTTCCGCCACCAGGGAGCAACTCGCCGCCGTTTGAAACAAGCTATCGAGCTTGGTGATCAGCACATCGGGAGCAAAGGGCTTGATGAGCACATCGAGCGGTCCGCTCTGGCGGATGTGCTTCAGCTCCGTGGAATAATCCTTCGCCGTCGTGATGATGACCGGCAGATTCTCCGTGGCTGGGGCAGCCCGCAGCATGTGCATGGCCTCCAGCCCGGTGAGTTTGGGCATGATCAGATCGAGCACCAGCAAGTCCGGCTTGAAGCTGGCCACCTTTTCCAAACATTCCTCCCCATCGCGGGCCACCTGCACCTCATAACCCGCCTTTTCCAAAGCATGCGAGAGCTGCAACGCGATCGCACGCACATCTTCGGCGAGCAGGATTTTCTTCGGAGCTGGGTTGGGCATCCCATGAACGTGGCGCAAACGAGGCGGCTCTCCAGCGGGATTTTTGGCTTCACAAAGCTCGAATTCCCAGTTGTTATGCCATCATGAAAGTTCTCACCCATTGGTTTTTCAGGTTGGTGGTCATCGTCATTCTCACTTCTTGTGCCGACTATCGTGACAAGCGGGAACACGAAGCTCGCCAGCGAGAGATTGGTCCAGTGAAGCTGGGAGACAGCTATCAGTTTAAAGATTCGCCGAATTCATCGACGGCCTACTTGATCAAATTAGAAGGCGTCAAAAACACATCGGCGTATTTGGGTCCCGATTTCAAAGTTCGCTACTTTGACTTTGAGGATGATGCGTCCTTGGCGCTCTACTGCGGCGGTCATCCACAAACGCGGGAGGGTTCACCTTTGGCTCGTTTTAACAGTCGGTTTGCTGAAAGATTGGTTAAGTGGGATATCCGTGTCGTCGAAAATGGGGACTGGAGCGGCTGGGCATATTTGGATCTGAGTACGGAAGATGGACCGCCTATGATCTGGCATATCATGGTGACCGCACGTAATCGAGAGAGGGTGAAAGCGATTGCGGGGCAGTTGGATTCCTTCCGCCGAATCAGGGCCGAATAGCTCAGACACGGCTCCTGCTATTGCTAAGTGTAGGTACGACGCTATCCATGCCCTCCCATGCCCGCCTCCCACGCTCCCACGGTCGTCATTGAAAACTTCTACCCCTGCCTCGAAGGCGGTCGCCACCCGGTCAAACGCGTCATCGGCGAGCCGCTCGATGTGTGGTGCGACATCTTCAAAGACGGTCACGATGTGATGAGCGCGGCGCTTCGCTGGCGTCTCACCGGCTCGAAACGCTGGAGCGAAGCTCCGATGAAGCTCGACAACAACGACCGCTGGCACGGAACCTGTGCCTTTGAAAAGGCCGGACGCTGGGAATACCTCGTCGAAGCTTGGGCCGATACCTTCCGCTCCTGGAAAAAGACCTTCGCCGTGCGTGTCGGAGCCAAAGACCCCGATGTACCCATCGAGGCCCGTGAAGGCGCCCGCCTGCTCACAGAGGCCGCCGCGCGTGCCAAAAAAGCCGGGGCCACCGCCGCCGCCTCGCAGATGCAGGAATGCGCCGATCTGCTCACCAAAGTGCCCGCGCAGGACATCCTCGAAGTGCTGCAATCCGACGAAATGCAGGCGCTGATGGACCAATTCCCGGATCGCGACCTTTCCACGATCTCCACCACGATGCAGGTCATCGTCGAGCGTGAGCGGGCGCGGTTCTCCGCCTGGTATGAATTCTTCCCTCGCGGTGCCGAAGGCCTCGCAAAAAAGCACAGCACCTTCCGCGATTGCCTCGGCCGTCTCGATCACGCCGCACACCTCGGCTTTGATGTCATTTACTTCCCGCCGATCCACCCGATTGGCATCACCGCCCGCAAAGGCAAAAACAACACCCTCACCGCCAAAGAAGGCGATGTGGGCAGCCCCTGGGCCATCGGTGGTCCGGCGGGCGGTCATCGGGCCGTCGAACCAGCCCTCGGAACCATTGAGGACTTCAAATGGCTCGTCGCCGAAGCCAACAAGCGTGGCCTGGAGATAGCCCTCGACTTTGCCATCAACTGCTCGCCCGATCATCCCTACGTCCAAGAGCATCCCGAGTGGTTTTACCAGCGTCCAGACGGCAGCATCCGCTACGCCGAAAATCCGCCGAAGAAGTATCAAGATATCTACCCCATCAATTTCCACTGCGACGACTGGAAGGCGCTGTGGAAGGAGCTCATCGACGTGGTGCAGTTCTGGGTCGATTGCGGCGTGAAGATCTTCCGCGTCGATAATCCGCACACCAAGCCCGTCGCCTTCTGGGAGGAGCTCATCGGCACCATCCAGCGCAAAGACCCGGACGTGCTCTTCCTCGCTGAGGCTTTCACGAAGCCCAAGATGATGCAGGTGCTCGGCAAAATCGGCTTCACCCAGAGCTACACCTACTTCACCTGGCGTGAGAGCCGTGCGGAGCTCGAAGAATATGCCCACGAGCTCTTCCATGGCGACATGCGCTGGTATTACCGCGCCAATTTCTGGCCCAACACGCCCGACATCCTTCCCGGCCATCTGCAAAACGCTGGGCCGCAGATGTTCCGCATCCGCGCCGCCCTCGCCGCCACGATGTCGAGCACCTGGGGCATGTACACCGGCTATGAACTCGGCGAAAACGATTCCTATCCCGGCAAAGAGGAATACAACCACAGCGAGAAGTACCAGCTCGTGCAGCGGGATTACAACAAGCCCGGCAACATCAACGGCTTCATCCGCAAGCTGAACCTCATCCGTCGCGACAACGCCGCGCTGCATCTCTACGACAACCTCCGCTTCCACTCCGCCGACCACGGCCGCGTCATCACCTACAGCAAAGCCACGCCCGATTTCAGCAACCGCATCCTCTGCTGCATCAATCTCGATCCCCAGCACGCCGCCGCAGGCATGGTCCATCTCGATCTCGCCGCCCTCGGCCTCGACGCGTCGAAGCCCTTCAAAGTCATCGACCTCCTCCACGGCGGTGCCTACGACTGGAACGGCACCCGCAACTACGTCGAACTCAAACCCGACGGCGTCTCGATGCACGTCTTCCGCGTCGAACAATAAGACGACCTCTCTTCCCAGGTAAATCGTCCTCGTCATCCTACTCGAACTCGTCCCCCGCTCGCAAAAAGGCCGCCAAGTCACTCTTGGCGGCCTTCGTCATTCCTCATTCTGGTTTCATCATTCCGACAGGAACATCTCCCACTCGCGCACGCGGTGCGTGTTCTTGATCAGCAGCGACACCGGAACCTCGCGAGGCACGCTGGGAGCACGCAGAAGCCTCAAACCAGCCTCGGCAGGCAATTTCGCCCCTTTGCGGCTATTCACCCGCTTGTCGGCCAGCACGCAGTTTTCCCACGAGGTCGGCCCACCACGAGAGAGCGGCACGATGTGATCAATGTTGCCTTCATGCGGGCGCAGCTTGCGGCCGGTGTATTGGCACACACCGCCATCGCGTTCCCAAATGCCGCGCACGCCGAACTTCGGCCGCTTCTTCGGCACCTTGTCGAATTTGGCCAAAACAAGCACCGCAGGCACGCGCACCGGCCCTTTGACCGTGCCGATGACGTTGTCGCCCTCACGCACGGGCAGCGTCAGCCACTCCGTCCATGTCACGGGCCGGATGTGGCCACCCGTTTCGATGTCCAGCGCGGTCGCCGCACCGCCCGCGATCATGCTGAAGGCCTCCATCGGCGTTTTCACGCCAATGGCCTGCCAGTTGCGGTTGAGCACGAGGACGGTGGATTTGGTGAGTTGGTCGTTCATGACTATTGATTCGCTTTTTGGGTTCAACCACGGAACACACGGAATACACGGAAAGGGTTCTCAGAAGGCACAGAGACCTTCCGTGTGTTCCGTGTATTCCGTGGTTGTTTTCTCTTCAGTCTTCTGCGGGACCTTCCGGGCACATTTTGACGATGCGCGGCTGGAACTGGCCGAGCACCTCCACGAGGTCCGTCTGCGCGGCCATGACGCTGTGGATGTCTTTGTAGACGCCGGGCACCTCGTCGATGCCGGCGCTGAGGAGTTCGACGCCAGCGGCGGCGAGTTGTTTCTTCACGCCGCCCCAGGTGAAGCTCTGCTTCGCTACGGAGCGGCTCATGACGCGACCGGCACCGTGGGAGGCGCTGTGAAGCGAGGACGCTTTGCCTTTGCCACGCACGAGGTAACCAGGCGTGGCCATGGAGCCGGGGATGACGCCAAGCACGCCTTCACCCGCAGGCGTGGCACCTTTGCGATGCACGATGACCTCGCGTTCGGAGCCTTCGATGAGATGCGTTTCCTTCCAGGCGAAGTTGTGATGGTTCTCGATGTCGAGCATGACATGAGCACCGACTTTCTTCGCGATGTGCTTGTGAATGAGCGCATGATTCGCAGCGGCGTAGCGGCCCATGAGGTTCATCGCGGCCCAGTATTCCTGGCCTGCTTCTTCCTCAAAGGTCAGCCACGCGAGGTGCTTCAGCTCCTTCGGCAGATCGTAGCGACGATCCATGGCGATGCGGCTGTAGTGCTGGCACACCTGCGCTCCCGTGCCGCGCGAGCCGCTGTGGCTCAGGAGCGCGAGGTATTCGCCCGGTGGCAGGTCAAAGCCGCTCTCCTTCAGCGCGGCGGACTGCTCCGCATTCACGTCCATGGCTCCGAACTCGACAAAGTGGTTCCCAGAGCCGCTCGTGCCGAGCTGCGCCCAGGCTTTGTCCTTGAAGCGTCGCGTGATCGGCGAAACCGCCCAGTCCTCGTCCATCACGTCATGATGACGCTTGTCCTTGAAGGCTCCGCCCATGCCAAAGCAGGTCTCGCTTTCCAGGATGTTCGCCAGCCGGTCCTTCTGACCCGCGATGATGCTCGCCTTGCGATCATAAACGGAGAGCCGCATGCGACACGCGATGTCCACACCGACCGCATACGGGATCACACAGCCCTCTGTGGCCAACACGCCACCAATCGGCAGCCCATAGCCCACATGAGCATCCGGCATCAACGCACCCGCGACCGCTACCGGCAGCGCACAAGCGTTCGCCATCTGCTGCACCGCCTGCGCCTCAAGGCCGGAGCCCCACTGCGCCCAAGGTGCCAGCGCATCACGCTGCTTGTAAGCCGGCGCATACAGATCCCGCGCAAAGCCTTCACGCAGCGGATCGCCGAGAAAAGCCTCCGGCTTCGCAATGATCGCGCCCAGCTCCTCTTCGAGCCGCGCCGAGTCACCACCCTGAGTCATGAACTTCGCGATGAAGTCCATCCCAGACTGGATCGCCGCGCCCTGCGGCACGCCGAGTCGGATGAGATCGTTCGGTTTCATGGTGGTGATTGGGTGGAGTGTTGGAGAAATGGAATGATGGAGCCGTGGAGGATGGGAAATGGGCACGAGGTGCCCGGCAGCGGTGTTCGTTCTTGGGTCTGATTTAGGGGCGATGTACTCCTCGCACCTCATTCCGCCGGATTAGCGATACAGTATCCTCGCCAGCAGAGCGTGATACTCAACCACCACAGATAGATCGAACTCACGTCGTAGAACCCACCTTCATCCATAAGACCATGAGCCATGTCGTTTCTCAAGTTGTAGCCGAAACGTTCGATCAATATACCTCTCAAATCGAAGAGAATGTCTGGCCCGAAAGCTTCGACAGTCTCCTCGTTCCAAAGAAGCTGGTTTATGTCTCGTTCCTGTTGAATCCCGGACTCTAGAGTAGATGTCACTTCTCCTCTAAGTTGGAGCACTCGCCGAACGGAGTCCTCAATTTGCGGCACAAGAAGATGTGTTGCCACAGCCCAATCGCCGTAAAAACCGGCTTGAATCCCTCGAAGGTAAAGCCCTTCGCGGCCCTCTCGGACAAATGGATTGTTTGACACCAAAAAAGCCAAGTCATGATATCTCGCTCCATGTTTGTGGAGGATAGCTTGACGAGCTGGTTCGATCCAAAAACTGACGGCTATTGGCCAGTTAGTCTGACGCGCAAGTTCGAGCATCTTTTGTTTGATAAACTCTTCGTCAAACTCCCCCAAAATTTTAGACCCCATATTTTCGGCGATTTTACCCGAATGATCCAACTGGACGGTTTGTCCCAATCCCGCCCAAACACTGGTTTTCAAATGTTTGAGCGTGCTGTCCCGATGCTCATGATAATTTGTGGGCTGTACTCGGGTCGCAAGGAATATCAGCGAATCTCTGAATGTAAGTTCGGCGACCTCGGCGCGGACCTCATTGGTGAAACACTCGAACTTTTCCTGAAAATCCGGACTCTGGACGATGTCTAAAGGAAGAGGTTTAAATGCTCCGAGCGTTTTTTGCTGAAGTTCCAGCAGCCGTTTGTGCGCATACTTAACCCTCGCAGGAGGTGCTTTCGCCTGCCTCAATGCTTCAACAGCACGCAGCATCCAACCAGATGCACCGAGATCAGGGTCTTCGCTCCTTTTCTCAGCAATCGCCATCAAACACTCCGCTGCGCTTAATTGGCATTGCCCGGCATCAGTGTCTTGCTTCGCAAGTCTGTGTATGCGTTCCGCCAACTTCCAAAAGTCTTCGGCTAGATCATAATGTCCTTCACCCTCAAGATGTTTTGCGAAAGACTTGGCGATAAACGCATGAGGATCTGGTTCAGCTGCTGTGTGCTGCAAGAGAATCCTGATCAGATGCCCGCAAACCCGCGCAGATCCAGCATCGTGTGGCAAGGCAACCAATCTTGCGTGAATACTGGCAATCAATTCTGAATGCGATGCGGACCTGAACCCCAGCTTTCCCGAGATTTGCGCGGCCCTTTCGATCCATTGGATGTAACTCAAATGGCTGACACCTTCGTGTCCGATTGCATCAGCGATCCGAATATACGATTGGATTGCATCGCGACCAATCAAATGGCTCTTTTTGCGACACTCCCAGACGACATCTGCAACTCGTGCGCGTAATTCGTGGTTTTGAAGACTGGCAACGATGCCTTCTAATGCGTCTATGTCTTCCTCTTCCAAGTCTTCGGCCATCAGCGACCGTGTTCCTGGCCCCGCCATGTTGTGCCACCATGGTCCAAACGGGTTCCCTTTGAACTCAAAGTTTGGCAAGAATGAACATACGGCAGTGAGAAGGCGACATGCGCGTTCTTCAGCATCAGCTTTGAGATGCCCCTTTTCGATAGCAAGTTTGCCAAAGTGTTCTGCCAGTTTTCGCAGAGACAATTGGGCAATCGCTTCGCGGTCAATAACTGACAGAATTTGTTGAGCCGTCACCTTGAATGACGATGTGTCGAGATCGCTCATGATATTTTAGATGAGATGTCTTTTATTTTGCTACGGCAGTCTGTGAAAACAGACGTCTCGGGGAGAATTTGTGGGTGTATCTCAGGCTGTAAACTTTGAGAATTGGTATGAGAAGACCGGGAGATACGAGCAATGGAGCATGGAATGACAGGCCGAAGCCCATCACTCCCATGCTCCACCACTCCACAGCCGCCGCACCTCACAGCTCCACAGCCTCGATCACGCGGATCAGCGCGCCTGGGTCGGTATCGAGCAGTTTCAGGGTCTTCAGCGTTTCATCGCTGAAGCCAGCCAGGCAGCAAACCTGGCGCTCCGGGAACTGCAGGGAACCGTAACCGTTCAGGTCGAAGCTGAACACTTTCGGATCGCAGCGGTGGCGCTCCTTCCAGCGGCGGAACGTGTCCACCGGCGCATGGTGCCCCATCCAGCCCTGCATGTCAGAGAGGATGATCACACGGTCATACGCGCGGCTTGCGCGCTGGAAGATGGAGTGGAAGTCGGTGCCCGCGGCCTGCGCCTGGCCTTGCAGCCACTTCGCGAGGCTGAGCGTGCTGTCCCGCTTGTTCAGCGTGACGTATTGGGCGTCGTTGCTGAAGAGCAGGACATCCGCGTCGTTTGCCTTGAGCAGCGTGGCGGCAAAGAGCGAGCCGATTTGCAGCGGACGGCCCACCATGGAGCCGGAACCATCGAGCGCGATGAGCGTGCGGCCTGGGAAGGAGGGCACATTCGCGAGCGAGAGGTCCACGGCATCGCTAAGGGCCGCGAGCGCATCGGCGGCAAGCGGCAGCGCGGAGGCCTGCACGGCTTCGAGCGCCGTCTGGAAGCGGAAAGGCAGCACGAGCGATTTGCGGATGAGTTTTTCATCGCGCAGCATCGCCAGCGCGGCATCGACGGCCTCCGGAGCGGACTCGAGCACGTTGCGCAGGTTTCGCAGCAGGGCGAAGTAGCCGATCTTTCGCGTGCGGATGAGCTCCGACCAGGCATCGCGTTTCAGCGAAGCGAGATCGTCGTCATTCTGCGCGGCCGCACCGGCTTGCGTGAGCTTGGTCTCCCACGTTTCCGCCGGAGCGAGCGTGCCTTTGACGAGCTTGCCCAGGGCCTCCGTGGCAGGCGGGTGAACGAGGTTCACGACATCGACCAGCGAGAGCTCGGCGCGGTCCTTGCGGTATTTCGCGAGCTGATACTCGTCGAAACGCGCGAGTGCGCGGCCGAGGCCCTTTTTGAGCGAGTTCGGGATCACCTTGCCATGCGCCCCGCGGTAGCACGCGAGGATCTCGATGGCGTCGTCCGGGCGGTGCACGACACGATCATAAAACCGCGCGGTCCAGGCCTCGCCCTTCACGCTCTTTGCCAGCTCCGCCACCGTGAGGTGGCTGACGCTGCGCATGCCGGCCTGCTTGCGGGCATACAGCGCCGCCTTGGCGACGAAGCGCTTGTCCGCCTGCGCGGCGATGAGCTCTCGCAGCCGCAGCGCCGTGGCATCGCCGCTGCGGTAGAACTCGTCCTTCAGCATGGAGGTGAGCATGATGGATGCGAGCTCGAGCTTCGGCGTCTCCGTGAATGCCTCGCCACCCGCGAGGTTGAGTGTGTCAGCGCGTGGTCGTTTCTTGAGGAAGTTGAATTTCATGTGGGTGTGGATTGCGGCAGCCTGCTGCCGCTTTGGGGTGGATGGCAGCCCTGCTGCCGTGGTGGGATGCCGCAGCAGGCTGCGGCACGGAAAGCGGCAGCAGGGCTGCCGCAGTCCAAGATGATTTGGGGAGGAAAGTGACCTAGGAACGAACGCGTGAGCGTTCAGCTGCTCTACCACTGAGCTACAAATGCCCGAAGGCACCCGGCAGGACTCGAACCTGCGACCAACCGATTATGAGTCGAAGTATCCCTGATCTGACTGCCCCAAAATGAAGCCGAAGTGCTGATGGGCACTGCGGATGAAAAGAATCGCGGAGAATAGCAGACAGGCTCTAACTGAGATCGCCGGGAATCGAACCCGGAACCGACTTTCACCGGTCCCCACTCAGGGCAACCGCACTTCAGTTTATGGTTTGGAGCGAAGAACGCCTTGCGCGATAGCGCATCACTCAATCGCGGAGCGCAATTGGCGTAGCGGCGGTGCTGCAACTCCTGTCTTCACTGCCGCGAAAAGGTTTTGGAAAAGGAATCTGAGGAGAAAAGCGGCCGGGGTATCACCCTGTTGCCAGGATGATGGGATTTGAACCCATTGGTTACCGGAGTATCCCCGGCCTCGCTGCCTCAGAAGTTGGTTTTTGCGGAGAAAGGTGAACGAAGTGGTGAAAAGCCAGTTTCCCGGCCTCTCGGCAGGATTTGAACCTGCTACATCTTGTTTCAAGCAAGTGCTCTACCGATGAGCTACGAAGGAACTCCGTTCTCGCTGCCGCAAAAGTGTGGTCGCCCGTGAAGGATGTGCGCCTCCGATTTCTGGATGTAAGCCAGACGTGATGCTGTTTCACCAACGGGCGGGAGGTGGTCGATCCACAGGGACATGCACCCTGCTATGCCGGTTAAAAGCCGGCTGCTTCGCTGTCTAAGCTTTGGACCGAAAATGGTGCTCACAGCGGGATTGCGGCTCCTGCCGCTGTGCCAAGTCTGCTCCGCGCCTCATGACGACGCGCTATCGCGCTTAGCCACGCGCACCCGCACTGGCGACGCTCTCGACGTCGTGTCTCTGCTGTTGGACTACATGAGCATGAAAAATGGCAACCCTGGCGGGATTGCCGCACCTGCGGCTGTGCAGCTACTGCTCCGCACCTCTTAACGATGCGCTATCGCGCACAGCGCTCGAACCCGCAGTTATCCGATAGAAAGTCGGATGTCTTGGCCAGTTAGACGACAGGGTCTTTTGAAAATGACGGAACGTCGAGGACATGCTCCTCATGCCGCGCTGTGGCGGCACGATCTCTTTAGCAAAGAGTCCCGGCACGCTGGTCCGGTTGGCGTTCCTTGATGAAATGGTGTTCCCGGAAGGACTTGCACCCTCAACCTCCGCGTTCGAAGCGCGGCGCTCTGTCGGTTGAGCTACGGGAGCATGAATTGGTGCCCATGGCAGGACTCGCACCCGCACTGGACCGCTTCTGAGGCGGTTGTCTCTGCATTGGACTACAAGGGCATAGAACTGGCAACCCTGGATGGATTTGCACCATCAACTCCGCGCTTCAAAGGCGCGTGCTCTGCTGATTGAGCTACAGGGCTATCGTGATTGGTCGGTCCGGCTGAACGCCATGCGCGATAGCGCACGACCCAAAGCGAAGCCTAACTGCGTAGGCTGCGAAGCGGCCAACTTGCACCAGCATCTTCCGGGTTATGAGCCCGACGCTCTGACTTTTAAGCTACAGACCAATGAAAATGGTCGGATACCCCGTTGCTGCCCCGGGCTACTCTTGCTTCCAAGGCAAGCGAGTGCTGCTGGCTCTCTCGTATCCGATGAAATGTGGACGTGCGCCCCAGGCTTGCACTGGGTAATGCGGTGTTGCAGACCGCTGGCTCGGCTCTTTGCCTTGCGCACGATGATGAAATGGTTCCCGCAGCCGGATTCGCACCGGCACCGCCTCGTTCACAACGAGGAATGCTGCTGTTACAATATGCAGGGTGTTAGAAATGGAGCCTCTGGTGAGATTCGCGCTCACATGATCCGATTTACGAGATCGGTGCCTTTCTAGGTCGGCCACAGAGACGTGGAAATGGTGCGGTCAGTCGGATTCGCACCGACGTTTCAGCCTTGGCATAGCCGTGTCCAGCTGCTGGACGATGACCGCATGAAATGGTGCTCCTGCGAGGACTTGCACCTCGATCCTCCACCTTCGCAAAGTGGCGTGCATGGCTCTTACACTTCGGGAGCTTTGGAAAATTGGTGCGGCATGTCGGAGCTGCCCCGACGTATCGAGTTTGGAAGACTCGCATGTTGCTGTTACATCAATGCCGCAAAAAAAGGTCGCTGGAGTTGGTAGCGCGCCAACCTCTGCGGATTTTCAACCCGCCGCTCATCTGTCTGAGCCATCCAGCGTTTGGATAAAATGGTCCCTCGGCGTGGTGACGCTCCACGGTCTTTCGGTTATCAACCGAATGCTCTGCTGTTGAGCTACTGAGGGATAAAACATGGTTCAGCCGTCTCGGCTGAGTCTGAAGATGCAGTCCAGAGGACTGCACCACACTTTTGAAAATTGGCGGAGCACCAGAGAATCGCACTCTGGACGCCTTTGCGGGGCGCAGCGGTTTTCGGGACCGTTTCCTCGTCTATGCCGGACGTGCTCCGTTGAAATGGTGCCCGCACCAGGATTTGCACCTGGAACCACGGCCGTTAGAAGCGGCGTATGCAATGCTGTTACACTTTGCGGGCGTTGAAACTGGCTCCTCGGGTTGGTTTCGCACCAACACAGCCGCTTTAACAGAACGGCATCCTACTGTTAGATCACCGAGGATCTTGAAATGGTGGACTCGGACGGTAACGCTCCGTCTCCTGCTGGGTGCAAACCAACTGTGCGCCTTGTACACTACGAGCCCTTTGAAATTGGCGGTCGAGACGGGTGCTGCCCCCGCTGTCTCCTCCCTGACAAGGAGGCGAGTCTGCTGTTCTTCTTCACGACCTGAAATGGATGCAGGGGTTGGGGTCGCACCAACCAAGACGGGCTTATGAGACCTGTCAGAGCACTGGCTCTCCCTGCATTTGAAAATCGGTCATGGAGCGCATGCGGTGACACAGCCTACTCGCCTAACCTGTGACGAGGTGATCCTTTGCTGTGCCGGGCATGCAGCATGCGCTCCATGAAATGATGTGACGGACGAAAGTGGTGCGGCGTCATGGTAATGCTCCATGCTGGCTTTGTGGGCACTGGGGTTACAGTCCAGTCCGCCTCTTTAGCGGGCTACCGCCGCGTTCTTGTTTGGAAAATGGCACGGCGGGTGGGTAATGCTCCCACATTTCCAGGGTTTGGAGTCCTGCGCATTGCTTGTCTGCCACCGCCGTGTTTGGAAAATCTGCGTTCTACCATCCAAGGGCACAGAGACGGCCATACCACCACACACTCTCCCCAGAGTCAGACCACTAATTGCCGCCCTCTGTGCCCTTGGATGGCAGATCGGCCCCATGATGAGGGGCGATCTGCCAATAAAGAACGAACACCGCTACCACGCGCGGGAAGGAGTGGAGCTCACTCGATCGCTGGCGTCGTACCCACAGGTGTTTCACGGCGGATGTTTCGGTGTTTATGGCACACCTCCCAGGGAAGCCGTTTGGTTCTGTAAAATCGGGACAAAAATCCCCCTGGTTCCTCGCCTCGGCATAGGAACTTTGCGTATTCGATGGCTGTCATGGTTGACATTCGGGTGGAGGGTGCAAACCTGCGTTCAGGTTCTTGCTTGGTGTCTCAAAACGGCTCCTCCCGGAGTCTGCCTGGCGGCCTGGCCCCGGTATCGTTTGCAGTCGATGCCGGGGTTTTTCGTTGTTGTGAGGGGCCCGGCGGTCAGGCCGCGGATGGGTTCATGAGGTCGGAATGAATGGGGTTGAGGTTGGATCTCGAAACGGAAAGGGGGAAAAGAAGAAGCCCTGCTGCCTTGGAGAGGGCGAGCAGGGCTTCCTTCGGAAAACTGGCCTTTGGAGGGCTAGGTGGGCGTCATTTCGCCCTGCTCGTGATGTGGGTGTGTTATGGAGAGACTCCAATCGCAGGCCGGCATCAGTTGTTTGCCAAAACCACCGAGGTGGCGACCAGACCCGGACCGCAAAATCTCGACCTGACGCTCGAGGCGTGCGGGTGAGTTAGGATGTGTCGGGTTGGTGTTCATGGCTTGTGTTGAAGGTAAACGGAGTCTGCCACGGTCTTATTAGACCGTCAACAGCGAAATGTATATTTTTCTTAGCCCGTCTGATTTTAGAAGGTTTTACTTCCCTAGAACTCCAGTCGCTCAGGGAAAGGCCTTTTCGAGAGCTTCCACATTGGCCTTCATGACGCTCAAAAAGTCACCGCCATCCGGCACATTGCCACAGGGATCAAAGACCACGCTTTTCACGCCGATGGCATCGAGTTTGGCGACGCTCTCCTTCGCGGGATCGCCTTCCCAGATCATCCACTTCGCGGGATGCTTCGCGAGGATGGCTTTGAGCTCCTCCATCGCCTTGTCATCCGGCACGGTTTCAGGCTCCCAGAGAACGGCTTGGAGGTTCAAAGCATAGCGACGAGCGAGGTAGTGATACACGGGATGCGAGGCGACGAGCGGCGCATTGGCGAGGCGTTTGCCCAGGGTGATCAATCGTGCGTCGAGGGCTTCAAGATCGCTCTTCAGCGCGGCGAAGTTCTTCTCGGCATCGGGCGTGAACTTCGTCAACGCCGTCTTCACAGCTTCCGCTTGTTGAACGGCTTGTGTGAGGTCGAGCCATGTCGTGAAGGCGGTGCCGCTGTGGCTGTGCTCGCCGCCGGGGCCGTGGCTGTGAGTACTATCCGCTTTGATCTCGATGTATTGCGCTTTGAAGGCTGCGGAGGTATCCACGAGCTTCGATTGTGGCAGCGTAACCTTCTCCGCCCACTTCGAGTAGGTGGCGCCATTCATGAGGATTACGTCGGCGCTTTGGAATTTCGCGATGGCTGCATCATCGGGCTGCCAGAAGGCGGGATCTTCATCGCCAGGCGCGGGAAAGACGACCTCGACGGTGCTTCCACCGATGCGATCGGCGAAATACTTGAGCGGATAATTGGCGACGAGGACTTGAGGCTTGCCGCCAAGCTTCGAAGCGACACTTGGAGAGGCTTCACGACCGCAGGCGGCCAGAAGCAGGAGGGAGAGAAGGGCGAGTTTTTTCATGAGAACAGGGATCAGGGTGCCACGGGAGCATCAAACCAGCGGTTGTGCTCTTTGATGAGGTCGATGAGGCGCTCGACGGCTTCTTCCTCGGGGATGTTGAACTTCACGGCGGTCTTGCCGACGTAGAGATTGATCTTGCTGGGGGCTCCGCCGACGTAGCCGAAATCGGCATCGGCCATCTCGCCGGGGCCATTCACGATGCAGCCCATGACAGCGATACGCACGCCTTTGAGGTGGCCCGTGGCGGCGCGGATTTTTTGCGTGGTGGTTTGCAGATTGAAGAGGGTGCGGCCACAGCTCGGGCAGGCGACGTAGTCGGTCTTGAAGATGCGGACACCAGCGGCTTGCAGGATGTTGTAGCTGATGCGCAACGACTGGCCGGGAGCGGGCTCTCCATTGACGATGACGGCATCGCCGATGCCATCGCAAAGGAGCGAGCCGATCTGCGTGGCGGCGGTGAGGAGGTTCTCGGTGAAGTCATCGCCTACGGCTGGCTTCAGCGTGTCTTTAAGCAGGATGGGATGCTTCTTGTCGAGCTTCGCGGCGAGGAGGCGGTAGGCGGCGATGACACCAAGATTGAGGCCGTCCTGCACGGTAACGAGTTTCGGCTCCGTGGAGGCATTCAAGGTCGCGATGGCGGCCTCGTCGCGAGGATCGATCTCCGTGACGCCGCTGTCTTCGAGGACGATCTCCGGCTTGTAGTCGCCGAGCTTGTCCATCTTATGGGCGACGGCATCCCATTTGGCCCGTGTGGTGAAAACGGGCACGGTTTCATGCCCGCCGAGCTTCACGCCGCCGGTGGAAATGACCTGCGATTCACGGCGCACATAGTCAAACGGGTCATAACTGATCGCGGGGGCGTTTTCGATGCGCTCGTGATTTGCTGGCAGACCTTCGTTGTAAGGTTTCACCAGTTGCTGGGCCACGGGGATCTCAAAAATCGCGTCCTCGGTCAACGAAACACGCACGGTGTCACCAATGCCATCGGCGAGCAGCGAGCCGATGCCGATGGCGCTCTTGATGCGGCCATCCTCGCCATCGCCCGCCTCGGTGACGCCGAGGTGAAGAGGATAGTTCCAATCGGCACCTTGCTCATCCAGCTTGGCCACGAGAAGGCGATAAGCCTCGATCATGACCTTCGGATTGCTGGCCTTCATCGAAAAGAGGAAGTTGTGGAAGCCTTGTGCCCTGGCGATGCGGGCAAATTCGAGAGCGCTCTCCACCATGCCGAGCGGCGTGTCTCCATGCCGATTCATGATGCGGTCGCTGAGGCTGCCGTGGTTCGTGCCAATGCGCATGGCACGGTTCAGGCGGATGCACTCCTTCACCAGCGGCACAAACTGCTCCTCCATGTAGGCCACCTCGGCGGCATACTCGTCATCGGTGTATTCTTTGACGGCGAACTTCTTCTTGTCGGCGTAGTTGCCAGGATTCACACGCACTTTCTCGACCCACTTCACGGCTTCCATGGCGGCATCGGGTTTGAAATGGATGTCGGCCACCAGCGGCACCTCACAACCGGCGGCACGGATGCCATCACGGATGTGCTGGAGGTTTTCGGCGATGACACGCGTCTGCGCCGTGACGCGGACGATCTGGCAACCGGCCTCAGCGAGGCCGAGAGCTTCCTTCACGCAGGCTTCGGCATCACGCGTGTCGCTGGTGAGCATGCTTTGCACCACGATGGGAGCACCGCCACCGATCTGAACCTTGCCGACCATCACCGGGCGTGTTTCGCGGCGTTGGTAGTTGTACAAATCGGGACAGTAACGAAGAGCGGGGGAGGTCATGGAAGCCCCAGCATGCCAAAGCTGCCCGGATTGGCAATTGGCTAGCAGCAGTGATTTTCGCCTGAAAACCTAGGGAGCCACCGCCGTCGCCTCTTTGAAGGGCGAGGTCACACCGAGGGTGCTCGGCAGAAAGTCATCCGTGCGGAAGCAGGAGGCAGGAAGGCCTTCGGCGTTGGTCAGATTGGCACCTTGAGGCCAAGCAGCCCAGGCATAGCGGACACCGATGGGCTGTTTCACCTGGTCATGCCAGACGACGACCTCGTTGCCTTCGATCTTCGCCTTGGCCCAGATCCATTTCTTATCGGCTCCGGTGATTTGGAAGTGCTTCAGCTCGCCGCCATCGCGTGTTTTGAGGCCGGTGCCGGTGTGGTCGAACTGAATGCGCACCTTGTCGCCTTGGATGGTGGAGTTGCGATACAGCGGGCCGCTGGGGATCGTGCTCACCTTGCCATAATCCTTCGCCAGCGCCCACAGGGCCAGTCGGCGGCCGACCTCCTGCTTGTTTTTCGGGTGGATGTCTTTTTCCTCGCCGATGTCATTCGCAACGACGAGACCGCACTTCGGCAGGGTGATAGCGGTGAGGTATTGAGCCTCCTGAAGCTCCGCCCAGGTATCCGCGAGGCCGGGCTCGCTGCTCACGGGCTGCTTGTTTCCATAGCTGGCGAGCTGAACGATGTAGAAGGGGAACTCGCTTTCCCAACGTTTGCGCCAGTCGTTGATCATCGTGGGCAGCAACTCCTGATACTGGAAGGCACGGCGCTGATTTGACTCGCCCTGATACCAAATGGCACCCTTCATGCCGTAGCCGATGAGCGGTGCCACCATGCTGTTGTAAAGCGAGGCGGGATGATGCTGGGATTTCGAGGGATCTTCCGGCGGGCGGGGCGCAGCGGGTTTGTTGAGCTTCGGTTTGCCATCTTTGGCGAGCTGTTTGTTTTGAGCCTCGACCAACTTCACTTTTTCCTGCCAGTCAGCCTTGGCTTTTTCAAAGATGGACTGCTGGAGTGGCGCATCCCATTTCTTGATCGCGTCTTTCCAGTCCGCGAGCATCTCCTGGGCGCAAGGGCGCTCGGCGAGGGCCTCACTGCTCGTCCAGGCTTCGACGCGAGTACCGCCCCAGGAGGTATTGATGAGGCCCACAGGCACTTTGAGCACCTGATGGAGGTGACGCCCGAAGAAAAAGCCAGCAGCGGAGAAGGTGCCCACGTTTTGCGGATTCGCTTCCTGCCAGGTGCCTTTGCAGTCCGCCTGCGGCGTCAGGTTCGGCGAGCGTTCGACGGTGAACATCCGAATGGCGGGAAACTTCGCCGCCGCCATCTCCGCTTCCGCGTTGAGCGAGCGGTTCACGGTCATGCCCATGTTCGATTGGCCGGAGCACACCCACACCTCGCCGACGAGCACATTTTTCAAGGTGAGCGTGTTCTTGCCGCTCACGACGAGATCAGCAGGCTCGGCGCTGGCATTGAGCGGGTTCAGCATGATGCGCCAGGTGCCGTTCTTCGTGGCGGTGGTGCTCTGCGTTTGATCACCCAAGGTCACTTTCACGGCTTCACCGGCATCGGCCTTGCCCCACACAGGGACGAGCTGCGCATGCTGGAGCACCATGCCATCGGAAAAGATGGACGGGAGGGTGACGTCGGCACGGAGCGAAGCGACGAGGAGGAACGGGAGAACGAAAAAGCGTTTCATGGCGTGACGCCGGATGGAGCCTTCCGATGGCGTTCCTGTCAACGCCGAGCCTGCCAGAGGTTTGTCAGCGGCGGTTCACCATCGCCGGCTCCAGGGCCTTGCGATAATTGGCCACGGCATCCGCGATGGCGACGGCGACGGTCTTTTGGTAGCTATCGGAGGCAATGAGGAGGCATTCCTTGGCATTGGTGACGAAACCACCCTCGAAGAGAATCCCCGGCTTTTTGATGCCGGTGAGCACGCTCCACTGCGCCCGCTTGATGCCGCGATCCACGACTTTCACGGTGCTCAGCACGCGGGCCTGCACGGCACTGGCGAGAGCGATGTTGGCGCTGTCCTGCTTGTTTCCGGTGGTGCCGCTGGCGTTGTAACCGCCACCGCGAGAGATGGTGGCCGCCGCATTCTGAGGCGTCAGCGCCCAGGTCTCGATGCCGCTGGCGGTGCTGCCGCCGGAGTTCAGATGCAGGCTGATGAAGATGCTATTCGGAATTTGATTTGCGATGGAGACACGGCCGCTGAGGCTGATGAAACTATCCGTGCTGCGAGTGAGCACCACTTTGAAACCACGGGCCATCAGCGCCGTGCGGAGGTGCTGCGCCATCTTGAGGGCGAAATTCTTCTCGTAGCCGTACACGCCGCGAGCACCGGCATCATGACCGCCGTGACCGGCATCGACGACCACCGTGTCAAAGTACTCCGCGCCCTGGATGTGGCTCGGGTTCAGGATGGGATCGACGAGCTTCACGAGGTCGAGGCGGGAGATGAGCGTCCTACCGCCATGCGAGATGACCGGGAAGCTCAGGATGAACTTCATGTTGTTCATGAGCAGCTCCTGGGAGCCGATCGATGCCTTGATGACGAGCTTGTTCGACATCAGCCAGACGTGGTTTCCCTGCTCACGGAAGCCGGTGAAGCCGAAGAGCGGGTTGTAGAAGTTACGGATGCTTTCCAGCGTGATGTAATCCCGGCCGCCCACATCAATGACATGCCAGGGATTGCTGGCGGAAGGCTTGGCCTCATTTTTGACGTTGTTGACGGAGGCCGTCTGGGGAGCTGGAGCAGGCTTGGTCTCGACTTTCGGAGTCGCCTTGGGGGTTTCTTTGGGCTTCTCCTGAGTCTTCTTTTCTGCCACGACGGGCTTCGGCGCAGGCTTTTTGGCAGGCTCGGACTTCGGTTTGGAGGCCGTGGATTTCGATTTGTTACTCGTGGTCGCTTTCGGCTTCGACTCGGTTTTGACCTCCGCAGGCTTTTCAGCCGGTTTTTCCTCGGATTTGCCACCGCCGAAGATTTTCGAGAAGAAGCCTTTCTTCTCTTCCTCGCCACGAGCGGGCTGGATTTGAGCCAGTGCAAAGCCCGCCACGAGGATCACGGCGGCGGCACGGCGAAAAGAAGCGGGTGAACCGGAGGTCATGAGTTTTTTCAGGGGCAGGGGGGGGCGCTAACGGGCCGTTTTATAGTCCGCCGGGGCCGATTTGGCAAACAAGGAAGCACTTAGGCGGGGGATTCCGGGGTCTGCCGCCCTTTCACGGGGTCGGAACGAGCTTTTCGCCGCTGGCGGGCATCGTTTTCAAAGGCTCACCGGAGAGCAGTCCCTGTTTCACCAGAAATTGGTCCGCCGCGATGAGCGTGACGGTCTGCCAGGGGCCGTTGTTGAAGAAGCTGTGGGATTGGCCGGGGGCGATTTGGAGGTCGATGGTTTTCGTGCCGAGGGCCTTCCACTTGGCGTGGGCGGTGTCCCATCCCTTTTTCCAGGGATCTTTGTCGCCGAAGAAGGCGATGGCGGGCGGCAGATCAGCCTTCAAATGGCGCAGAATGTCGATTTCGGGGTCTTTGTCGTCATCGGTGGCAAAGGCAGGATTGAACCACACATAGGCCACGACGCTGGTGTCGATGTCCTTCGGGTCGGCGGGGTCGTTCAGGCCCGGATTCATCGTGGCGAGGGCGCTGATGTGCCCACCTGCGCTGCCGCCACCGGTGATGAGGCGCTGCGGATCGATGCCCAGCTCTCCCGCGTGCTGCTTGAGCCAGCGGATGGCACTTTTCGCATCGGTGACGCACACTCGTTTCCGCGTTTCGCCGGCGGGCAGCTTCGCGGCATCGGCTTTGCTCAGCATCTGATACTCCGCCGTGGCGCAGACGAGGCCGCGACTGGCAAAGTAAGCGCAGGCGATGCGAAATTGCCCCAGCGAGCCACCGGTCCATGAGCCGCCGTGAAAAAGGATCATGCCCGGCACCTTCGCCTTTGCGGGATCGTGGCCCGGCGGAAAGTAGATCTCCATCTGCCGGGGTTTACCGGCGCTCTCTTTATAAATGTAAGGCTTGCCGGGCGGGGCATCGACACCGAGGCCGGATTTCTTCTTCGCGGCGTTTTGAGCCAGCGAGGGGACGGAAAGGACGAGGAGGAGAAAAAGGAGGCGGTGCATGAGCGGGTGGGAGAATTATTTCAAAGCGGCTTCGATGGCTTTCGCGACGGTTTCACCGAGGAAATCGTAGCCCTGGCCCGTGAAGTGGACGTCGTCGGGGTTTTGCATCGTGGCGAGATGCGGCGTGATGGCGGTGAAGAGGTCGTCGATGGCGATGCCGTGCTTCTTCATCACCTCGGCAGCCGCCGTGTTTCGCTCCAGGATGGGCGCGGATTTGTACTGGCCGTTCTTCGTGTCCGGACAGGGCGTGCTGCTGGCCCAGACGAGCTTCGCCCCGGTCTTTTTCATGCGCTCGATGAGCTGCTCAAGCCGCTGCTGATAGTCGGCGATGGGCGTGGCTCGATCGTGGATGCCGAAGTTGAAGTGGATGAGGTCCCATTTTCCATCGCCAAGCCACACCTCGATGTTTTTGAGGCCACTCGCCGTTGGGCCGCAGTTCGCGGGGGCACGATGCACATTCACCTTCCCCGCCAGCACCTTGCGCACGGCCTGCGTGTAACCGCGTGAGACGGAATCGCCGATCAAAAGCACGCGTGGCAGCTTCGGATCATCCTGCACGAAATCCCAGGCGCTGGAACGGCTGGAGATCTTCTCGCGCTTGTGGATTGGCAGGTAAAAGCCGCCGAGCTGGTCCTGCAACACGCGTTCCCATGCCAGCTGGTCGGCTGGCAGCTTCGCGACGAGCGCCTGATACTTCGCCTCGACCTCCGCATCGGCTTTGGCCTTCTGCGCCGCCGCCTCGGCGGCATTGGTGGGTTCACCTTTCGGTGGGTTGGTGGAGGTTTGGCCCGGCTTGAAGGCCAGCAATGCTGCCGCGTAGCGCCGACCGATCTCCAGCGTGCCTTTGGCGGTGAAGTGCGTGTGGCTGGGCGGCAGCGTTTCCGCGCCTTCGGTATCGACATACACGGCGAGCGGGTCTTGGGCATCGATGGCTTTTTGCGAGGCGATGACCACAGGCATGTTCGGGTTCTTGCCGTTGCCAAAGCGGGTGTTCACACCAATCAACGCGATCAATTGCGGCGCGGCGAGATCGCTGCGCAGCCGTGTGAGCATGTGGGCGAGGTTTTTGGTGTAAAGCGGCGCGTAGGCCGATGTGGCATCGCTCTCGCCCTGTACCCAGACGAGGGCGCGGAACTTCAGCTCGAGGTTTTGAGCCTTGGCAGCCGCGAGGGCACTTTTCACCGTCTCCACCAGCGCCCGATAGCAAGAGCCGCCGATGCCTGGATCATCTGGATTCCAGTCCTGCGCCACGGCGGTGCCGCTGAAGGCCGCTTTGATGATGGCGAGCGGTTTGCCCTCCTTGGCCTTCAACTCCCGAGCGAATCCGATCTCCGGCCCGAAACCGCCTTCAGCCTTCTCAAAGTTGCCGTACTGCCTTGCGGCATTGTTTTTCTTTTTCGGCGATCCTTTGGGCTGCGGCTGCAAATGCGTCCATTTTCCACCGCTGGTGACATCGTGCTCGTCCGGCGGCGGATCGCCGACACGCCACCAGAACATCACGTCCTTGTCGGAGGCATCAGCGGGCAGTTCAGTGGCATAGGCATCAAAGCCCACCGCATTCGATTGGCCGGCGACGAGGATCAAATCACGCGTCTCGGCATGCAGCGTGGAAAGGAGGCAAAGGAAGAGGAACCGTTTCATGGACTCATCCAAACGCCTGCGATGGCAAGGTTTCGCCTGAAAATGCCATCGGCGGACGTTTGAGGCTCATGCGCCGCCTTTTTCTCCTCCTCAGCCTCAGCTCCGCCTTCGCCGTCGACTCGCCCACGCTCCATCCGAAGGCCTCCGCGTTGCATCACACGCATCAGGGGCCATTTGTGACCACCGCCGACGATGGCGTGCTGTGCATCGACAACAAAAACGCCCTCCGCAGCACCGATGAAGGCCGCACCTGGACGAGTTCGCCACTATTTGCCGATCCGACAAAATTCTCTGTCAGCAACGAACGTGCTCTTTTCCGCACTCGCGAAGGTGTGGTCATTTCCGCGTGGATGAATGGAGCGGAAAAGAAGACGCCGCCCGGCTGGCGCTGGGGTGAAGCGAGCGTGAAGTGGACCGACTTCATCCTGCCCACCTACACCTGCCGCAGCACCGATGATGGCAAGACCTGGGAAGCACCCGTGAAGCTCAGCGATCCGTGGTGCGGCTGCGTTCACTCGCTCATTCAGATGAAAAGCGGCCGCCTCGTGCTTGTCGGCCAGGAAATCATCGCACAGTGGCGTCACGCCACCGTCATGTGGGTTTCCGACGACCTCGGCAAGTCCTGGCAGCGCGGTGATGTGCTCGATTACGGCATCGGCACCCACGACCACGCTGGCAGCATCGAAGGCAGCGTCATCGAGCGTGCGGATGGCTCGCTCTACCTGCTGCTGCGCACCGAGTCGGGTTTCCTTTGGGAAGCGACATCCAAAGACGGCCTCAAATGGTCCGGCCTGAAGCAAACCAGCATCGCCTCCGTCACCTGCTGCCCGCAAATGGCCCGCCTCGCCGATGGACGCATCGCGCTGCTTTGGAATGCCCCACCGCGCCACAACCCCGGAAACGGCAGCAGCCGCGCCGAGCTCTCGCTGGCCTTTTCCAGTGATGAAACCGCTTCGTGGAGCCAGCCCGTCATCGTCGCCGCGAACTACGCCCCCGCTGGCCGCGTCTCGTATCCTTATTTGTATGAACGAAAGCCCGACGAGCTGTGGATCACCACCATGCAGGGCGGCCTGCGCATGAGCGTCAATATCGCCGACCTCGCAGCAGGCGAAATCCCCGTCTTCGTGCCACCACCAAAGACCGTGCCCAAACCCGGCGGCATCTTCATGTTTGGCGACAGCACCACCGCACCTCGTGGCAGCGTGAAAGTGTATGCCGACCGCGTGAACACGATGCTTCAGAGCATCGGTTCCAGCCTCAGCGTTTACAACGCCGGCGTGCCCAGCAACACCACCGTGCAGGCCCTCAAACGCCTGCAAACTGATGTGCTCGCCTACAAACCGCGCATTGTCGTCATGCAGTTCGGCCTCAACGATTGCGCCATCGACGTCTGGAAGAAGCCACCCGCCACCGAACCTCGCGTGAGCCAGCAGGCCTACATCGCCAACTACCGCCGCATGATCGCCGCCACGCAAAAAGCCGGTGCCAAAGTCATCCTCATGACCACCAACCCGCTGCGCTGGCACTCCAAGACCCGCGAACTCTACGGCAAGCCGCCTTACAAGCCCGATGCCGAGGACGGCTTCGAATCCGCCACCCTCCTCGCCTACAACGACACCCTCCGCGCCCTCGCCAAAGAGCTGAACGTGCCCCTCGTCGATGTCCACGCCGCTTATGCCGATTTCGCCGCGAAAAAGAAGACCTTCATCACCGACATGCTCCCCGACGGCATGCACCCCGGCGACCTCGGCCACGAACTCGTCGCTGAATTGCTTCTGCCGGTGATTCGTGCGGCCGTACGGCAGCCATCTCGCTCCGCGAGATGAGCAAAAGGCTTTCGCAGACATCTATGATGCTCGGAGTTCGCGAATCTCAGTGTTTGCCAGGCGCTGAGCTCATCTCGCGGAGCGAGATGGCTACTTTGCTTCGCGTATTCGATCTCATGAAAGTCTTATTCCTCCTTCTCCTCACCACCGCCTCCGCCCTCGCGATCCAAATCGCCCCCTTCCGAGCCGATGTGACACCACCCATTGGCGCTCCGCTGTGCGGTGGACTCGTTAAACCCGCCGTCGGTGTCAGCGAACCCTTGCTGGCACTCGGTGTCGTGCTCTTGAGCGATGAAAAGCCCGTCGTGCTCTGCGCCATCGACTTCTGCGAGATCCGCGGCGCGGATCACATCCACTGGCGCGAGGTTTTGGCGAAAGCGGCAGGCACATCAGTCAAACGAGTCGCCTTGCACTCGCTGCATCAACACAACGCACCGCTCGTGGACAACGCCGCGCAAAAGCTGCTGCCGGAAATCGGCATCCTCGACGCCGCCGCGACCGAAAAAGCACTCGCAGGCATCGCGGCAAGCATTGAGGCCGCTTTGAAGGCTCCACAGCCCGTGACGCATATCTCGACGGGCGAAGCCAAAGTGCTCGAAGTGGCCGGAAACCGTCGCGTGCAGGTCATCGACGGCAAAGTGGGCAAGATGCGTGGCAGCGGCAGCAAAGACCCAGTGCTGCGAGCCTTGCCGGAAGGTCTCATCGACCCGTTTTTGAAGAGCGTGAGCTTTTGGAACGGCGACAAGAAACTCGCCGCGCTGCACTACTACGCCACGCACCCGATGAGTTACTACGGCGACGGCATCATCAGTCACGACTTCGCCGGCATCGCCCGTGAAAAGCGCACAAAAGAAGAAGGCGTGCCGCACATCTACTTCACTGGCTGCGGCGGCAACATCGGCGCTGGCAAATACAACGACGGCACACCGCCGATGCGTCCGCTGCTTGCTGGCCGCATCCACGCCGCGATGGTCGAGTCGGAGCAAAACGCCAAGCGTGTGCCACTCACCAAGCTCGCTTGGAAGCATGTGCCCGTCGTCTTGCAGCCCGATCCCGAGTTCCCGGAGGAACGCATGCTCAAAGTGATGCAAAACACCGCCACCGCGCCCACCACACGCATCGCCGCCGCCCTGCGCATCGGCTTCATCCGCCATCGTGAGCCAATTCCCTTCACCAGCCTGCATCTCGGCGACGACGTGTGCCTCGTGCATTTGCCCGGCGAGAGCTTTGTCGAGTATCAGCTCTTCGCTCAGCAGAAGCGAGCGGGTGGTTTTGTCTGCACCGCGAGCTATAGCGATGGCGTGACGGGTTACATCCCGCTTGAGCATTCCTTCATTGAGGGCGGTTACGAACCCACGCAGGCTTACGCCGCGCCGGAGTCGGAGAAAGTGATGAAGGAAACGATCGCGAAATTGCTGCGACCTGCTTCCCAGTGAGGTCGCAGCATCCGCCTTGGCTATCGCCTGACAGTCATGGCGATGATGCACCAAGGGAGTTCGCTGGATTTGAGAAACTTCTATGTCACCTGTCACGCCCGACCATCCCATGAAACGACTTTTCCAGATCCTCCTCGCCTCGTGCTCAGCGTGTTTTCTCAACGCTGCCGATGTCGGAACGGCGGCTGAGCAAGCCCACTCCGAAATCTGGCGTCGCTTCATCGACAAGTACGGCATCATGATCGACTTCGCCGATATGGACGGGAAGGTATCGCTGCCGACTCCCGAGGAACTTCGTGACGGGAAACCGAACGCGCTGGGCTGGTGGGCGCCGATTGAGAACGGGGCGATGTTCAACGGCCTTTACATGGACGCGGCGATCCTGCGCTGGAAGCGCACGAAGTCGGCGGATGATGCCACCAAGGCCCGCAAGCTGATGGAAGGGCTGCTTTTGCTGAACTCGATCAGTGAGGTGAAGGGCTTCGTTGGGCGCGGCGTGAGCACGGATGGGAAGTCTCATTATGCCATGGGTTCGAACGACCAGACGCTGCCGTGGTTTGTGGGCTTGTGGCGCTATTGGGAGTCGGGTCTCGCCACGGATGAGGAGAAGCAGCGTATCACCAAGCATCTCGTCACGACGGCAGAGGTGATCGCGGCGAATAAGTGGCAGATGCCGGCCGAGCAGCCCTTTGGCAAACGTGGCGGCTTCAGCGGCTTCGGCTTCGACAGCGCGCCGCGCCTGCTCTTCACCTGCAAGGCGCTGCATCAGATCACCGGCGAGGCGAAGTGGGATAAGCTCTACCGTGAGGCGTTGGTGGAGCGCGGTGGGAAGGAAAACCGCACGCGGCTGGAGGTCTGCGAGCACGGCATGGTCTTTGAGTATGCCAAATATCACAGTTGGACCTCCTGCACCTGCGTCAGCGCCGTGCGGGCGCTTTGGGAGATGGAAAAGGATGAAGCGATCCGCGCCGCCTATGCCCGGGGCCTGCAGGCCAGTGCTGAGTTGGCCATCAAGAGCCTGCCGATGGCAGAGAAGTTCGACAACGCGGACACGAGCTACTTTGAGATGAACTGGCGCGTGATGAACGCCGACTGGAAACCACAGCAGACGGAGCAGGAGGCTCAGGACCTGGCTCATGTGCAGTTGAAGAACTTCATGAAGCTGGCTCCACGTCGCGGCAAAGAAACCGCCTTCGTCCGCGAACCCACCGCCGCCGCGTGGGTCGTCACGCTTTGCCCTGACGAGGCCGTCTTGAAACAACACCGCGCCGCAGTGGAGAAGGTGATCGCCCATTACGACTACACGAAGCTCTACTATTCGCAGTTCTTCTGGGTGGAGATGGCATGGGAGAGGCTGAAGAAAAAGCCTTGAGCCGAGCGGCGGGCGTCAGCACGCCGAAAGTGGATGCGATGCCGAAGAGACGCTCGTTTTTGGAAAACTGACGTTTTCCACTACGCGGAGTGCTTCGAGCGGCAGTCGGAGCAGATCATCACCCTGGAATGGTGGGCGCTGTCGTGGGTGAATTGGCGCTAGTTTGCATCACTCCACACGTTTGACCTTCACCATGAAAACATGTCTGTCTCTTCTCTTGCTCGTCGTTTCGGCCCTCGGTCAGGATTTGGCCGCTCAGAAGCAAAAAGTCCGCGAGGTGGCGGCGACCAACCAGATCGACCTCCGGCTTGATCAAGCTTATGCGGGCAATGACAACGCGAAGCAGATGGTGGATGTGTATCTGCCGAAGAAACGAAACAGCGAGAAGCCGCTGCCGGTCATCGCTTTGATCCACGGCGGCGGCTGGGTGAATGGCGACCGGCTGGGTTATGGGGCGCAGGCCATTCAACTCGCCCGCACCGGTGACTACGCCACCGTAACGGTGGGCTATCGCCTCACGAAAGAGGCCTCGTGGCCCGCCCAGGTGCATGATTGCAAGGCCGCCATCCGCTGGATTCGTGCGCACGCGAAGGAGTTGAACCTCGATGCGGACAAGATCGCCGTCTGGGGCAGCTCGGCGGGTGGTCATCTCTCCTCGCTCCTCGGCACGAGCGGCGATGTGAAGGAATTGGAAGGCGATCTGGGGCCGCACACGGGCTTCAGCAGTCGCGTGCAGGCCGTGGTGAATCTCTGCGGACCGGAGGACTTCACGCAGGCGCTCATGTTCGACAAGGAAGGCAAACCCATCTGGAAGGATGATGCCGTGAGCGGCCTGCTCGGCGGAAATGCCCAGGAAAAGCCTGCTGAAGCGAAAGCGGCCTCCCCTGTGACCTATGTGAGCCAGGATGATCCGCCCTTCATCACCTTCCACGGCACCAAAGACCAGCGCGTGGCCTTCCTGCATGCGAACGCGATTCATGCGGCGCTGCAAAAAGTTGGTGTGACTTCGCTTTTCGTGCCGATCACCGATGGCGGTCATAGTTCCGTAAGCCATCCCGAGGTGAAAGTGCGCGGTCAGCAGTTCACCGACAAGATCCTGCGTGGCCTGGAGACGAGCATCGACACCTCCGCCCTCCAAGCGCTGCCCGAAAAGCCCAAGAAGTAACTTCGTAGCGGCGAGCGTCAGCACGCCGAAAGGGCGAGTGGTGTGCCAGGGGACGCTCAATGCTGAAAACTGACGTTTTCAGCTACGAGAAGCGCTTTGCGTAGCGGCGGGCGTCAGCACGCCGAAAGGGCCTGCGAAGCCGAAGAGACGCTCATTTCTGAAAACGGACGTTTTCCACTACGCGGAGCGCTTCGAACGGCAGTCGGAGCAGATTTCGTCACCGTTATCGAGCACACGAAAGTCGAGCTGGGGATGGTCGATCTCGGTTTTTTTGCAGACGCTGCATTGGTGGAAGAAGGTTCCTGAAGCTGGGGCGGCTTCTTGGAAGCGGGCGCGGCGATCGGTGACCTTCGCGGCATGCAGCCTTTCGCTGATGAGGCCGGGGAGAAAGGCCACGAGGTAGTTCAAATGCCCGCAGAGCACGGGCAGCAAGAGCACGGGCTGCTGCACCACGCCGAGGAGCGTCATGCCGGCGGCGATGAGGGCCAGCCATTTGATCTTCACCGGCAGGATGAAGTACACCATGATCTCCTCATTCGGGTAGAAAGTGGCGAAGGCGAAGAAGAGCGATTGGTAAAGGAACAGCGCTTCCGCCGGCCAGCCGAAAAGGAGGTTTCCGGCCGTCACGGCCACCATCCAGACGAGGATGTAAAGATTCACGCGAAAGGGCGTCCACGCCGCCTCCAGCCCGCGGCCGATCCACATCATGATGAGCGTGCCAAACACCGCCCAGAGAATGGAGGTGCTGCGTGGAATGAACACATGCGTCACCAGCCGCCAAACCTGGCCCTGCATCACGCGGTCCATGTCCAGCGAGAGGAAGTCGAGATACGTCTGCGCAGAGTCCTGGCTCATCATCAGCATCAGCACGAGCACGCCGAGCTGGAAGATGCCGATGACCTGCACGAGGCCGGGAATGGCGAAGCGGCCGAGCTTGGATTCGAGGGTGTCGATGAAACGCATGAGGGAGGGCGATGATGGATGCCGCAGCAGCTTTCGCGAGTGGCATTCACACAAAAAATGCCGTCACAATGGCCGCCAGGGCCAACCAGTCGCGAGTGCCGAGGTGATCGCTGCTACCGGTGAAGCGCAGCATCTTGAACAAAGCTCCCGTGGGGCATCCAAAGCGGCAGTAGGCCAGCGGCGTGACGAGCGACCACACCAGCCCCACGAGCGCGATGACGATGCTGGCGATGCCGGCGACACGGAAGAGGTAGGCATCAAAAGGCTCCACCTGATTCAAATCGAGCCCCACGGCCCAAACGACGCTCACAAAGACCGCGAGCAGCAAAACGAAGGGCAGCATGCTCAAAAACCCATCGAGCCGTTTCGAGGGCGACCATTGCCAGCGAAGCCGTTTGGCCAAAAGTTGCTGCAAAGCACCGTGCGGGCAGATGTGATGGCAGTAGAGCTGCTTCGAAGTAAACACCGGCCCGAGCAAAGCCACCGCCGCGAGGGCGACGAGGCCGATGGCATTCCGCCATGGCACACCACCAGCGGCCCAGCCGGCCATGAGACCTTGGGAAAGCATCTCGCCGGACACAAAACCTCCGTAAAGGACCAACAACACATGATGCACATGCCGACACCAGGCGATGCCGCGCAAGCGTGTGAAAGCCATCCCAAGCGCCGAAAGGATCACGGTAAGGTGTCCCGCATCCTGCCAGCGCCAGCGAATGCGCTGCCACCATGCGGCGGAGTCCGCTTTCTCATTCAAAAAAGCCTGCGCACGCACGCGCACGCCTTCCGCCACACCCCAGCTCGTCTGCGTGGCACCGGAGACGCCTTCCACGCCCGCTTGGTCGAAATCGATGCCCGCGATGGCCTCCATCGTCATGCCGTCAAAGGTCTTCAAGAAGGCTGGATCGCCCGTCACATAGGCGGTGTAGGCTTCGGTGTCGTAAGTCTTCCGCAGCGCCATCGAGCGGAGCGTCTTGCCATCGGCATCGAGGAGCAAAAGTGAATCGCTCGGCCCTTTGTAACCCACCACACCATCACTCGCGGGTGCGGTGCGGATGGCGATGGCGATCACGTTTTGCTTCTCGTCGAGCACCTCCCAGCGCGGAGCCTCGCCTCGCAGGGCTTTCGCTTTGGGTTCGAGCTTGGTCACTTCCTCCAGCGTGAGTTCCTGCGGGAAGCGCAGGGATTTCGTGGCGCTCTTGCCCATGCGCCGCAGCACGCCCTCAGCGATGGCGCTGCTCGTTAAAGTCGCCCCCGAAACGGCTTGTGGCTGCATCGCGGCGAGATCCGCCGCCTTCTTCTGATAAAACTGCCCGAAGAACTCGCGATGCCGCACCACCTCCGCGAGATGATCGGTCGTATCGCCGCTGCGCAGCACGCGGAGGCCGAGGATGCGGCGATTGCGATCCAGCGCGATGAGAGTGTTTGTGCTGCCGGAGTAGCCAATGATGTCGTCGGACTCCGGCGCGGTCTGCATCACCTGGCCGAGAGCGATGCCCGAGGCATCCTTCACCGTCCAAAATCCATCGCCAAGCTCCAGCGAGGCCGCCGCAGGAAAAAAGTCCCTCACTCGCTCCACCGCGATGCTTTGCAGGCCGGACGGCTGATGCTTCTGAATCACGACGACGGCCAGCACTAGCAGCGAAAGCCGCCAGGCACGCAGGAGCAGAGGTCGAATTCGGCGCAGAAGCATGGTGGGAGTTTCAAGGTAACCTCTTCTTCAATGCCCGCACCTCGCCGCGAACATCGGCGGCCTGCAAAAACGCCGAAACGACCACCACGCGCCTTGCACCGGCCGCGAGCACTTCATCGAGTCGCCCGGCATTCACGCCGCCGATGCAGAAAATGGGCAGCGAGACCCGGCGATGCGCCTCCGCGATGTCTTGGAGCCCAATCGGGATGTAGTCCGGCTTCGTTCCTGTGGCGTAGAGCGGCCCGAAGCCGATGTAATCCGCGCCTTCCGCCTGCGCGGCGATGGCCTGATCGAGGCTGTGCGTGGATTTGCCGACGAAACAAGCGCCATGTGTGACTTCACGCGCCTTCGCGACGGCGTCATCATCCTGGCCGACGTGGATGCCCTCGCAGCCGATCTGCGCGGCGATGTCCGCGTGGTCGTTGATGATGAGCGGCACCTCAAAATCTCGCAGCACGGCCTGCATCTGCCGAGCGAGCTTTTCGACCTCGCCTTTCGCGGCTTTTTTGGCCCGGAGCTGGATCAAATCGACGCCGCCCTCGCACAGCGCGGCCGTCATCGCCTCGACCTGCGCGGGCTGGACGTAGCCGAGATCGAGAATGCCGTAGAGGCGGGCGTCAGCGGGGGATTTCTTCATCGCGGTGCTCTAACACAGGATTGGAAACCGCTGCAAGCCGCGTTAAGTGCGCACTCTTTCCCAAACTGCCCCCCTTTTTGATGATCTGGAATGACTGGCTGCGCGTGCTGCGTTGGCGTGCCCTTGAAGAGGGCGATGCCGACGGGACACTCGTGAACGCGGAGCGGCGTCGCGAAGCCACGGCGCATTCGCGAGCGGGGCTGACGAGCGAGGAGATAAAAGCCGATACGCTGGATGACCGGGCGCAGTCTTTTTTGGACAAACGAGCCTCGTGGCTGGAGGCGGAGGCCATCGGATGGCGCGGGGATTTGATCCGCGTGCTCGATTCGCTCCGCGTGCCGCAGGGCCGCTGGAGCTGGGCGGTGGCGGGCTGGATCGCTGCGGGCGTGGTGGGCTACTGGATGACGGATCTGGGTCAGGAGCGTGAGTTTAATCTGCTGGCGCTGCCGCTGGTGGGTCTGCTGGCGTGGAATGCGGTGGTGATCGTGCTAGGCCTGTTGTGCGAGCTGCTTCCCTCGCAGACGCTCGCCGGACGCGGTGGCTGGCTGGCGGAATTGCTGGCGCACGGCGTTTCCAGTGCCCGAAAGGCGAAACAGCCGGATGCGGTGCAGGAACGTTTTGCTGATCTCGCCTGGCCGCTGGCCTGGCGGAGGCTCCAGGCTCGCATGCGGGCCTGGCTGCACATCGGCGCGGCGATGCTGGCGCTCGGCGGTGCGGTGGCGCTGTATGCGAGAGGGTGGTCGAAGGAGTACAGAGCCGTGTGGGAAAGCACGCTGCTGACCGATGAAGGCGCGAAGACTTTTTTTGGCACCTTGTTCAAACCCGCATCATCGGCTCTCGGCATGCCGGTGCCGCTCGACAAGGTGCCGGAGATGCGGCGCACGGCCGGGAAGCCGGTCTCCCCTGCCCCGGCGCTGCCGTGGATTCATTTGTATGCAGGGACACTACTGGTGCTGGTGATCATACCTCGGCTGGCGCTGGCAGGCATCTGTGTGGCGCGGATTCATCGCGGGATGGCGAAACGAGCGCGGCAGTTGTCCTGGGGCCCGTATGTGCGGCGACTCCTCAATGCCATCGAAGGCGGCGAGGAACGCGTGGAGGTGCTGGTACACGGCATGGATCCATCCGCCTCGCAGCGGGAGGTGTGGGACCGCGGCATTCGTGAGCGCTTTGGCGGCATGGCGCGGGCGGACTACACCCGCATCCAGGCGGGTGATGAAGATGATTTTGCCTCCCTCTGGCAGCCCACCGGCCCGCTGCTGGTGATGCTTTTCAACATGGCGACGACGCCCGAGGCCGAGGTGCAGCGTCGCCTCGTCAACGACATCCGCCAGCGCCTGCTGACGAAGCACCCGGAGCCAGAATTTGTGATCCTG
>JBILVU010000092.1:0-23611 GCA_044370285.1 Prosthecobacter sp. | reverse complement strand
CGCAGTGCATCGGCAAATGGCACCTGGGCGACCAACCGGCGTTTTTGCCGACGAAGCAGGGCTTCGATCACTACCTTGGCATCCCGTATTCCAATGACATGCTCAAAACAGCGAGCGTGGACGGTCGCCGCGTCGTGCCGCTCGTGCGCGATGATCAGGTGGAGCGTTTGCTCGATGAAACGGATCAGGATCGCATCGAGGAAATCTACACCGACGAGGCCGTGAAGTTCATCCGCAGCACCCAAGCAACGAAGAACCAAGAACCAGGCACCAAGAACACGGCGCAGCTGTTCTTCCTCTACTTCCCGCACACCGCCGTGCACACGCCCATCCATCCCGGCAAGGCCTTCCAGGGCAGCTCGCAAAACGGCCGCTTTGGCGACTGGGTGCAGGAGGTCGATGCCAGCGTCGGCCGCGTGTTCGACACGCTGCGCGAGCTGCAGCTCGACACCAACACGCTCGTCATCTTCACCAGCGACAACGGCCCCTGGCTCATCAAAGGCGCCGATGGCGGCAGCGCCGGTCCCCTGCGCGGCGGCAAAGGCAGCACCTGGGAAGGCGGCGTGCGCGTCCCCACGCTCGCGTGGTGGCCCGGCAAGATCGCGCCCGGCAGCGTGAGCGATGCCGTCGCCGGCACCATCGACGTGCTGCCCACCTGCCTGAAAATCGCCGGAGCCGAATTGCCCGCGCAGCCCGTGATCGATGGCCGCGATCTCTCCCCGCTGCTCTTTGGCCAAAGCAAAGACTCCCCACGCGAAGCGCACTACTACTTCCCCAGCTACAACCTCCAGGCCGTGCGCCAAGGCCCGTGGAAGCTCGCGCTCACCACGCAAAAAGAAACCATGGGCAAAGAAGCCGCCGACGATGCGAAAAAGAACCCGCGCCTCTACCACCTCGACCAAGACATCAGCGAACAGACCAACCTCGCCGCCCAACATCCCGACATCGTCGCGAAACTGACCGCCCTCGCCGAAAAGATGACCACCGAGATCGGTGGCGACGAACCCAAGAGCCGCCGCCCGCCCGGCGAGGCCGAAAACCCCGTCACGCTCTATCCGACGAGCGACAAACCCAAGGAACGCCGCAACGCGAAGCAAAGTAGCCCTCTCGCTCCGCGAGAGGCTTCAGGCACTCCGAAAGCACCCCAAACCTACGATTTGATCGCCATGCTCCGAAGCACGCCCAATGCTCATCTTGCGGAGCAAGATGGCTACCTTGCTCACGCCACACTCGACGCCGACAAAGCCCCGCAAATCGCCGACACGCCCTTCACCCTCAGTTGCGAACTCACCACCGCGCAGCGCGACGCCATCCTCATCGCCCACGGCGGCGCCAGCACCGGCTACGCGCTCCATCTCAGCGGCGGCAAGCTCATCTGGGCCATCCGCCACGGCAAAACCCTCACCACCGCCCAAACCGACTACCCCACCGACAACCAACCCCACCGCATCACCGCCACCCTCGCCAAAAACGGCCAACTCACCCTCCAACTCGACCAAAACGCCCCCATCACCGCGAATGGCCCCGGCCTCATCCGCTCGCAGCCCAAAGAAGACTTCTGCCTCGGCCACGACAACAAAGTCCCCGTGGCCACTTACACCGCGAAGGGGAAGTTTGAGGGGAAGATTGTGAATGTGAAGGTGACAGTCGATTGAACTCAGTTTGCATTCAAAAATGAAAATCATCCTTCTGGCACTTGGTTTCGGCTTGGCGATGACCTCCGTGCTTTCAGCACAGCAGCAGGCATCTGCGCGGCCTCGTGATGCCTACCAAAAGCCGGTTCCAATCACACACGAGCAGGCGAAGCCGGTCATGCTCGCCATTCAGAGGTTCAGAACCGTTCTCGCCACGAAAGATCACGCCAAGTTTTATGAATCGTGTGCTCACACGGCCTTGAAGAAACGCATCTCCCAAGATCGGTTCTCGCAGCAGATTGCTGGTGTGTCGGATCTGTTGAAGTCGTACTTTGACGACGTGCTATCCGCCTACCAAGCCAAAGGCGTGAACGATAAAGACTTCCAGATCGGCACCATGCCAGATCCCTTGGTTCCAGAGACGATCATCATTCAATTCGCAGACCGTCTTGACGCCCAGCCAAACAACAAATGGCCGAAAGGTGCTCCAATTCGCATTCAGATGGCCATGGATGGTGAGAAGCTGCGCTTCTACGACATTGATTGATGATTTTGTGAGCGACGATAGGAAGGCAGGAGAATGGGGGCAGAAGAATGATGAAGCTATTCTTCTGCCCCATTCTCCTGCCTATTGATTCAGTCTTTGCTCCGTTGAGAACGAAATCGACATCGCGGCAGGCAATAACCACTGCAGCGTCCCGTTCACGCACCATGCGCCGCGCATTTCTTCTCTGTCTCTTCGCCCTCAGCTCTTCGCTCCACGCTCAAAAAGTCTCCACACCACCGCCGACGAAGCCGCCGCTGGTGAGTGTGGACATCACGAAGCTGCCGGAAGGGGCGACGCATCTCGATCTGTGGCTGCTGTGCGGGCAGTCGAACATGAAAGGGCGTGGATTCATGCCAGAGGAGCCGAAGAACGACCCGCGCATCGTCATGATGCACAAGATGGATGACCAGTGGTATCTCGCCCGGCATCCGCTGCATCTCACGGGTGATGCGAAGACCTTCCAAGGTCACGACAACGCCGGTGTCGGCCCCGGACTGGCCTTTGCCGAAGTGCTGGCAGCACAAGACAAGACGGCTGCGATTGGGCTAGTGCCTTGCGCGATCGGTGGATCATCCATCAAGCTCTGGCAGAAGGGCGCGAAGCTCTATGAGGAGGCGATTCGCCGGGCGAAGCTGGCTTTGCAGACAACCGCACCGGTGAAGGCCCGCCTTCGCGGTGTGATCTGGCTGCAAGGCGAGGCCAACGCGAACCCGCAGGAGCTGCCGCTGCACGCCGAGCGACTCCGCGCGATGATCGAGGCGCTGCGAGCCGATTTGGCGCTGCCGGAGCTGCCCTTCATCGCCTGCACGATTGGCGAGATGAAGCCGGAACCGCTGCTGACAAACCTGAAAGAAATGAATGAGATCCAGCTCGCCCTGCCGAAGTCCGTGCCACACACGGCCTGCGTGGATGCACGCGATTTGAAGACGCACATCGGCGACTCGGTGCATTTCGACACGGCCGCTCAAAACGAGATCGGGAAGCGCTTTGCGGCGAAGCTGACCGAAATGACGAAGAAGTGAGGTTTACGGTGCTTTCACCACCAGACCTCGAAACTCCAATGCGCCTGCCTTTTCGCCTTCGGGACCGCCTGAATCACCTCCGAGGCCGAAAGTGAGCTTTTCCTCGGCGATGCATGCATGCTCGGCGTTGATCGACACACCATCCACGAAGGCTGTTATCTTGGGACCTTGAAAGGTGAGATGCACCTTGTGCCAAGCGCCGGATTTCAGAATCGCAGGCACTTGGAGGAGTTCCTTCGTCTCGCCCTTCTTCGGATGAGCGAGAATGCGGAGCTGGTCTTTGCTCATCACGAGATGCAAGAGGTGACCACGCTCCTGAGAGCCATTGAAGATGATGCCCGCAAAGGTCGCTTTGCCTTCGAGGCGGAATTCGCATTCGATGACGGCATCGTGGAGCGCGAGTCGTCGCATCTTCACCGGGCCGTGTCGCCGAGGGCCGGACTCAAAGCCACGAAGAATGCCGTTTTCGGCTTTCCAGGTGCCGAGACCCCAGAACCAGTCTTTCGATAGCTCAGAGGTGAAGGACTCTTCGAGCATCACCTCGGGCTCGGCGGCGAGCGCCGAGCCGATCATCAGGAAAAAGCAGACAAGGGCACGCATGGCGAGAATCACTTTTTCAACCCCGCGAGCATCGCCTTCATCTTGGCGACGGTTTCGGCATGGGCAGGATCTTTGGCGAGGTCTTTGGTTTCTTGCGGATCGTTTTGGAGATCGAAGAGCGTCGCGCCTTGGCGGCCTTCATCCCATTCGGTGTAGCGGAACTGCTCGGTGCGAACGCTGACGCCGAGGAAACCACCGGCCTTGCCTTTGCCCTTCCCTTTTTTGCCTTTGCCTTTTTCGAGGTTCTTCGGGTCAAAGCCGGGTGCATTGGTGCCCACCGGTGCTCCACGCAGCGTTTGGGTGAAGGCGGGCTTGTCCCACGCAGCTTGGGGATTGTCGAGCAGCGGCTTGAGGCTGGTGCCATCGCTTTGAGGAAGAGGCAGGCCGCACACCTCGGCGAGCGTGGCGTGCAGGTCGATGAGCTCGACGGGGCGCGGGCAGCTCTTGCCATTGTTGGCATTGCCCGGGACGCTGATGATGAGCGGGACGTGCGTGGAATTTTCCCACAGGCTCTGCTTTTGCCACAGGCCGTGATCGCCGAGGTGGTAACCGTGGTCGCTGTGAAACACGATGACCGTCTTCTCACGCAGCCCGAGCCGCTCGACCGCTGCCACGACCTGCCCGACCTGATCATCCATGAAAGTCGTGGAGGCAAAGTAAGCCTGCAGGATCTCCTTGCGCATCGGATCGGTGAGCTGGTCCTGCTCTTTTTTGTAGCTGGCATACGCGGCGGCTGGCATGCCCGGCGCATCCTTCATCGGTCCGGTGGCGAGCTGGATCTTGTCGATGGGATAACCTTCAAAATACTTCGCAGGCGCGACATACGGCGTGTGCGGACGGTAAAAGCCGACCGCGAGGCAAAACGGGCCATCCTTCTTCGCTTCGAGCAGCTTGATGGCCTCCGCCGCGCCAATCGCATCGGTTTGCGGCTCCTCGGAGGGATCGTTGAACCAGCTCAAGGTGCCACCAAACTGCCCCGGCGTGAGCGTGTGGATCTGGTCCTCGACTTTTTTGTCGTGGCCGATGGGATTCACAACCTGCTGCCACGATGGCTCGTCATCGAGGCCGCTGGTGCCGATCTGCGTCGGCACGCCGTAGTGGTAAAGTTTGCCGACGCGAGCCGAGAACGCACCCGCCTTCGAAAACGTCTGCGGGATGCTGAGTACATCGGGCAGGGCCTGGCGGAAGTGCGTGCTGTTTTCATACACCTTCGTGCTGCCGGGGCGCATGCCGGTCATGAAGGACGCGCGGCTCGGATTGCACAGCGGATACTGGCAGTAGGCTTTTTCAAAGCGCACGCCGGTGGCCGCGAGCTTGTCGATGTGCGGCGATTTCACCTGCGCATGCCCGTAGCAGCCGAGGGAGGTATTCAAATCATCCGAGACGATGTGCAGCACATTAAACTTCGGCGGCGCGGCCAACGCGGTGGCGGCGGCAACAAGGGCAAAACTGACAACGAGAAGCGATTTCATGGTGGCGCGTGGTAACGCGGCACTTTGGGCAAACTCGCGGGAATTTTACCTTCGGATTTACGCCGTCAGCGGCTCGAACGACGTGCCGCAGCCGCAACTGCGGGCCGCGTTCGGATTGCGGATGCGGAATCCGGCGTCGTTGAGGGCGTCTTCGTAGTCGAGCTGGCACTCGCGGAGGTAATCGAGGCTAGTGGCATCGACGAAGACGGAGACGCCGTGGTCCGTGCGGATGGCATCCCCCTCGGCGGGGGCCTCGATCTGCATGACGTATTGCATGCCAGCACAGCCGCCTTTTTCCACGCGGATGCGCAGGCCGTGGTCGGCCGGGGCGTTTTTGGCGGCGATGAGGTCTTTGAGATGGCTGGCGGCGGCTTCGGTGATGGAAATCATGATGGGGGACGATGGCACGGGCGCGGCGGGATTGCAAAGCGCCACCGCAGGTCCAAGATGGCGGCCCCAACCCGCCCCCCTTCTTTTTCCCCCATGTCTCGCATCCGCATTCTCTCCGACGCCCTCGCCAGCCAGGTGGCCGCGGGTGAGGTCGTGGAGCGGCCCGCTGCGGTGGTGCGGGAGTTGGTGGAAAACAGCCTCGATGCCGGGGCGAGCCACATTGAGGTCCACGCCCAGCGGGGCGGCATGGCGATGCTGAAAATCGTGGACGACGGAAGTGGCATGGACCGCGAGGACGCGATGCTTTGCCTCGAACGCCACGCCACCAGCAAGATCCGCACGAAAGACGACCTGGCGGCGATCAATACCTTTGGCTTTCGCGGCGAGGCCATGCCGAGCATCGCCAGCGTGAGCCGCTTCCGCCTGGCCACGCGAGAAAAAGATGCGCTGGTCGGCACCGAGGTGGAGGTGAACGGCGGCAAGCTCGTCGAGGTGCGGGATCACGGCGGCTCTGGCGGGACCACGATCGAGGTGCGCTCGCTTTTTTTCAATGTGCCCGCCCGCCGGAAATTCCTGCGCACGGAGCCGACGGAATTCTCCCACGTCGAGCAGCAGGTGCTGCTGCACGCCATCGCGAATCCGCATGTGGCCTTCACGCTCACCCACAATGGTGATCTCACCTTTCACCTGCCGGCCACGCGGGATCTGCTGGAGCGCATTCGCGGCCTCATGGGCGATGAACTGGCGAACCGCCTCATCAAGGTGGAAGAGCAGACGCATCACGGCGTGACGATCTCCGGCTACATCGGCGGCCCCGGCATGAGCCGCTCAAACCGCCAGATGCAGATCACCTACCTGAACGGCCGCCCCATCGAGAGCGCCAGCATCTCGTATGGCCTGCGCGAGGGCTATCACACGGCGCTGATGAAGGGCCAGCATCCGGTGACCTATCTTTTCATCCAGATGGATGCTCACGCCTTTGATGTGAATGTGCATCCGGCGAAGAAAGAGGTGCGCTTTCATGATGGAAACAGCGTGCGTGATGCCATCGCGAGAGCCGTGAGCCGCACGCTCGAGACGGCGAACAAGCTTCACTCCGGCCATGCGCCGATGCGGCCTGCGCCCGCGCCGCCTCCACCCGCCATCGAAATCGAACCACCGAAGCAGGAAGTCCTGCGTCTCGCAGTCGAAAAACAGTCGCCACCCCTGAAGCGTGAGTTTGAGCCCACGAAGCCTGTCGAGCCTGCGAAGCCCGTTTCGATGCCAGCGCCGCTTCCTGCGCCTCCGGCAGCTAAACCAACGCCTGCTCCCAAAGCCGAGCCAAAGACCGAGATGCCTGATTTCCGCATCATCGGCGTGCTGCAGAAGCTCTATGTGCTCATGGAGAGCCCCGAGGGTCTCGTTTTGATGGATCAGCACGCGGCACATGAGCGGGTGAACTTCGAAAAATTCCGCCGCGCCCTCGAAAGCGGCGGCGTGCCCTGCCAGCGGCTGCTGATCCCCATCACGCTGCAAACCACGCCGCGTGATTCCGACCTGCTACGGCAGAATTTGACCGCACTGAGCCGTCTCGGCATCGAGATCGATTCCTTCGGGCCAAACACCTTCAAAGTGGAAGCGCTGCCGGCTTTCTTGAAGACTCACGATCCCGCAGCGTGGCTCGATCAAGTCATCGAAGAGCTCAGCAGCCTCAGCGCCAAGACCTCCTCGCTACGTCTCAGTGAGGATGCCATCGCCACCACCGCCTGCCGCGCTTCGGTCAAGAGCAACGACGTACTCAGCATCCCCGAGCTGCAAGGCCTGCTCAAAGATCTCTTCGCCTGCGAGATGCCCTACTGCTGCCCACATGGAAGACCCACGCTAGTCCAAATCGGCACCGCCGAGCTGGAGCGGAAGTTTGGCCGTCGAGCGCCGCAGTGATGCATCAAAAGAAAATCGGCGCGGGCACCACCTGCACACCGCCGTTGCCGAGTGGGTTGCCCTTGGTCTCCTCGATCTCATCGACGACGCCATCTTTGAAGTTCAGGCTCAGCGTTCCCACCTCCACCTTCACATAGATCACCGTCTGCACGAGCTGGCCGAAGGCATCGCGACCGGTCGTCACCTGCGGCACCTTTTCATACATGGCGTATTCGAGACGCTCTTGTTTGCCGCCCGCATTGATCTTGGTGTTTTTCCGCGTGGGCTTGCCGAGGGAGGCCTGCACCTCCTCGCTGGTCATGCCGAGAGCCACCTGGTTGTTTTTGATGAGCTCGGCCACCTGCTGGGTGCGTGCGAAGAGCTTTTTGAGCTTGTCGGCGAGCTGCGGATCGGCGGAAAGGATGTCCGCCTGTCTCACCCAGCCGGCCACATCGCCATGGCGGGCACGGCCTCGCACGCGGTAGGAGGTATCACTCATCGCCACGAGGGTGACAGGCACGCCCGGTGCGAAGCTGCCGATGGCGCGGTCAAACTTGTTCGTGGTGTAAACCGGAGCCTCCGCCTGGATGCGCACGATGACGGGTTTCGGCGTGAGACCTTCGATGGAGAAGGTGCCCGGCTCCTGCGGCAGAGAGGATTTGTTTCTGGAAAGCTGCCCGGAGGCAAAAGAGAGCGCCGTGAGGCACATCGTGAGGAAAAGAAGACGTTTCATGGCGGCGGCAGGCGTAGAATACCCGACTCCGACGCCTGCGAGCAACCTTTTGTTCGACGGCCCGAGGCTTTCGCGTATGGCTCGGGCGATTCTGATCCCTCAACAATCAGCAATCGACATTCAGCAATCGTCAATCCTCCGGGTTCGCGCGGCATTGATGATTGCCGATTGAAGATTTTTGATGGTTGAGGTTCATCCCCCGCCCCAAGCCCCACCCACCCATGCCAAACGGACCTCTTTCTACCAAGCTCTTCGACCTCGCTAAGCAATACATACCCGGCGGTGTGAACTCGCCCGTGCGTGCCTTTCGCAACGTCGGCGGCGACCCGTTTTTCGTGAGGCGTGCCAAAGGCTGCCGCATCTACGATGTCGATGACCGCTGCCTGATCGACTACATCGGCACCTGGGGTCCGGCGATCCTCGGCCATGCGCCCATCGCCGTCATTGAGGCCATTCACAACGCAGCCAAAGACGGCGTTAGCTTCGGCATCCCGAACCTTTACGAGGTCGAAATGGCCCGCACGATCTGCGAATGGGTGCCGAGCATCCAAAAGGTGCGCATGGTGAGCAGCGGCACCGAGGCGACGATGAGCGCGATCCGTCTCGCCCGTGGATTCACGAAGCGTGATCGACTGGTGAAATTCGATGGCTGCTACCATGGCCACAGCGACAGCCTCCTCGTCGCCGCTGGCAGCGGTGCACTCACCCATGGCAATCCCGATAGCGCTGGCGTGCCAAAGGCTTTCGCCGAATTGACGAGCGTGTTGCCCTTCAACGACGAAGCAGCGCTGGAAGAGCTTTTTGAGAAACAAGGTCACGAGATCGCCTGCGTCATCGTCGAACCCTATCCGGCCAATGCGGGCCTCATTCTGCCGAAGCCTGGCTTCCTTCAAAAGCTCCGCGACATCACCGCCAAACACGGGGCGCTGCTCATTTTTGACGAAGTGATGACCGGCTTCCGACTCGCCAAAGGCGGCGTGCAGGAACTGGAAAAGATCACGCCGGATTTGACCTGCCTTGGCAAAGTCATCGGCGGCGGATTGCCCGTCGGAGCCTTCGGTGGTCGAGCCGATGTGATGGATTACCTCGCCCCGCTCGGCCCGGTGTATCAGGCTGGCACGCTCAGCGGCAATCCCGTCGCCCTCGCCGCCGGTTTGGCCCAACTCCGCGAGCTGGAGAAGAAGAACGGCTACGCCCTCCTCGAAAATCTCGGCCAGATCATGGAGACCGCCGTGCTCGATGTGCTCAAGAAAAAGGGCCTCAACTACCGCTGGTATCGCAAAGGCAGCATGTTCTGCCTCTTCTTCACCGAAAAGGAGGTCCACAACCTCCAAGACGCGAAAACCAGCGACCTCGCCGCCTTCCGCAAATTCTTCCACCACTGCCTCGATCACGGCGTGTACTTCGCCCCCAGCCAGTTCGAGACCGGCTTCATCAGCATGGCCCACAGCCGCGACGACCTCGAACAAACCGCCGAAGTCGCCGCCGCCGCGCTGGCGGCGCTTTGAGTTTGAGGACACGTCTAGCAACCAAAAAAACGTCACGATATGTTTCAACGCTACAGGCATGACCGCGCTATGAAGCAGGCTCAGGCGTGCTGGGATGTGGATGACTACGCGGGCGCAGCAAAGCATTTCCAGACCGCCAGAGAAGCCATGCCATCGTCCTGGGAGTCTCAATTTGGACTTGGGGTCGCGATGAAATGGCTTTGCCGCTGGGAGGAGTGTCTGGAAGCTTCGCAGAATGCCACTCAGCTCAGCAGCGACTCCATCGGAGCCTGGTGGAATATCGGCATAGCAGGCACGGCGTTGGGAAAATGGCGTCTTGCCCGTCAGGCTTGGCGGGCGGCGAATATCGATGTCGATATTGATGACACTCCGCTTGAAATGCAGGCAGGTCAGACTCCGGCTCGTCTCAAGACGACCAATGGTGAAGTCGTGTGGTGCCATCGCATCGACCCTGCTCGGGCACGCATCATCAATGTGCCTACGCCGGAGAGTGAACACCGCTACGGAGACGTTATACTCTTGGATGGCGAGCCCGTTGGCTCGCGTCGACTCGGCCAGCGTGATTACCCGGTCTTGAACGAACTTCAGATCCTCGAGACTTCTTACTTCAGCACGTTCGTCGTCGAGATCGAAAATGCTTCGCTGAAAGAAGCCCAGGCTTTGGAGATGCTCTCCACCGACGATGTCCACATCGAGGACTGGTACACGATTCGCACTCTTTGCAAAGCATGCAGTGAAGGCACTCCACACGAACATCATGATGATGATGACGTGGAGGAGTTCGCATCCGTGCGTCCATTTGCCTTTGCTGCCCGGACGGCAGATGATGTCGCATCCATTCTCACTTCTTGGCAGAAGCCTTCGTTTGTCCGTTTTGGACCTATTCAGTGCCTGCTCCAGGCGCGGTGACTTTCGCACGGTTTGGCATAATCTAATCGGCCTCCCATGAACCCCACAGCGAAAGTCATCAGTCAGTTTGGCCTCATCCAGCTAACGATCATCGCGATAGGATGGCTCGCGACAAAAGCGTTTCGCAAGCTCCATCTTGTCAGTGTATCTGAAACGGGTCTCGTCAGGCCTGAGCGGAGCCTCGGTTAGTTTTTTGCCATTTACGGAGCTTGGTTTTTGATCGTGCCGCCTCTGTGGTGCGCCTTGCTGGTCCTCGCCCCCGGTGATACGGGGCGGGTGGATGACACGTCCGCTGCGGCCAAGCTCAGCCTTTGGTTTACTGTCATTATCTTCATCGCTTGCGCCTTCGCTTTCATGGACATGGCGTTGAACTTCTCCACCGTGATGAAGTCCAAGTAAAGAATACGCGGGTCTTCACTGGATGTGAATTCAATGCGCTCGCACTGCCCGCACGCCCGGCCCGATTTCTTCCACTCTGAACTTCACGGGCAAAAACTGCTCGATGAGCGCCATGTTCGTCCGTGTGTGGTCGGTGATGGAGAGCGTGTGAAACACACCACCGCCTGAGAGGGCCATAGGAAGCAAAAGCTGATCCGCCAGATGCACACCGACCGGTGCCGTCGAGGCTAGATAGCCGCGCAGGCCCTTCGCTGCGCCAGTGGCGACGGCTTCGGCGGATTTGCCGAGCTGGGCGATGCCGGTGCTGATCTCGCAGACGTTCGCAAAACGGGCACCGAGCAGGATGGCATTGCCGGGGCCGGTGCTGTCGTTCGCGTAGCGGAGGTCGATGTGGTTTTCGGACCATTCGAGGATCTTGGAGGCGGTCACGATTTCACGTTTCACGATCTCGCCGGGCAGATGCGCGTGCAACACGCGGCCAAAGGTCTCCACCGGCTCACCGCGTTCGGTGAGCTTGAGCTTTTTCCACTTCTTGATCGGCCCGATTTCCGCCGTGAGCACGCCGCCGCCTGCCTGCATGAAGCCAGGTCGCTCCAGCGTGACCTTAGCATCGACGCCCATGCTCTGAATCACGGGCAGGAAGCATTGTTCGATGAACTCGAACGGCGGAGCCATCGGGTTGTGCGTGCCGCCTTCGATGCGCAACGTGCTGGAGGCCTCGGCATGAAGCAGCGCAGGCAAAAGCGTCTGCAAAACGAGCGTCGTGCTACCGCCGGAGCCGATGGCGAAGGCGTAATCACCCGCCGCGGCCTTCCCAGGCTGGAAAACGAGTTCCGTGGAGCCGAGATCGGCCACCTCGACCTCCGCGCCGCAGACTTCCGCCGCCGCTTTCACGCAGGTCAGATGCTGACGCATCAGCCCCGGCTTCGGTCGCTTCCCACGGATGTTCGTCATCCGAAACGCCCGCCCCGTGACCAGCGCCAGCGACAACGAAGACCGCAGCAACTGCCCGCCGCCGGATTCGCCGGAGATGGAGATGATGGAGGAGTTGGTTTTGCTCATTGGATCAGAAAATAAATCGAAGGACTTGGACACAGCCGATCACGAAAATGACCGCCACTCCACCAAACAGAAGCAAACAGGCCAGTATCGGTAGTAGTCCATTGCTGGTTGTCTCTTCAGAATCGGGGCGCGGCTGTTCACTCACTTTGATGTGGCTGAACTCGACTTCCGACGCTTCGACAAAGGCCTCTCCTTTGTCCAAAGCGGCATCAATGGCCTCTCGAAGGGCAATCAGCCCTTCGCGGTTGCCGATGATGAGTTCGGCGTCTTCTTCGCGATAGTCGCCACGACGCGCCCAAGCGATTCGTTCGGCAGTTTGAGGTATTTGATGATCTGTTGCTAGAGTGGTCATGTCGTTGAGTGGTCATGTCGTTGATGAGATTGGCTGACAGCAAATAGGGGCAGAAAAATGGAAGAGTTTTAGGTTCTGGAATTTGCTGCCCCCATTTTTCTGTCAGCTTGGTTTTCCTCAATCATCCGCCTCCGCCGCGTCTTTGATGACGAAGCGGGCTTTGAGTTTGCAGACCTGCTGGGCGAGGCCGGCGGACTCGACGCTGTGGAGGACTTCCTTGAAGTCTTTGTAGGCGTTGGGGGCTTCGTCGATGGGGTATTGGCGGGCGTTGTAGAGGATGTCGTGGTTTTCGAAGTCGGCGTTGACCTCCAGTTGGTTGAGATTGCGGGCGGCGGCTTTGCGGCCCATGCAGCGACCGGCACCGTGATTGACGCTGTAGCAGCTCTTCACGGCATCAGGCTTGGCGACCATGACGACGGAGCCATCGCGTGGATTTCCAGGCAGCAGGATCGGGTGACCGGTGGCGGCGAAAGGCGTGTCTTTTAGCGCGTGGTGGCCGCCGGGGAAGGCTCGCGTGGCGCCTTTGCGGTGGACCCAGGCGAGCTGGTCGTTCACGACTTCCTGACGGGCGATGTTGTGGCTGATGAAGTACACGAGCTGCCCTTTCGTGCCGGGAAGCACTTCTTGGAAGGCTTCCAGCACGAGCGCATTGATGAGCATGTGGTTCACGGTGGCGAAGTTCGCCCCGAGCGCCATGTCGTCGAGATAGGCGTCCGCTTCGGGCGTTCCGAGCGGGGCATAGACGAGCTGTTTGTCCTCGGCTGGGAATGCGAGGCCCCAGGTGCGGAAGAAGCCTTCCAAAGCCTTGAACTGGCGCTGCGCGAGGATGTTCCCGAACCCGCGAGATCCGCAGTGGCTGAGGAAGGCGACATGATTGTCCCGCAGGCCGAAGACCTCGGCAGTGCGGCGCATGTCGGCGTCGTCAGCGAGCTGCACGACCTCGCACTCACCGAAGTGGTTTCCACCACCGTAGGAGCCGAGCTGGGTCATTTTGTTTTCAAAGCCGGGGAAGCCGTTGAAGGCACGCATTTTGTCGAGGCGCTCGTGCAGCGTGGAGACGTTTCCGTCGTGGCCGAGGTGGGCGCTGTCTTCGCAACGCTGCGCCCACTCGGGCGGGATGCCGAGGGCTTCGCACACGCTGCGGCTCGCGCCTTCGGTGCACACCTGCACGCCGAGATCGGCGGACACGCGGCGGGACTTTTTCGCCTCGCGCTGCCCCCGGCCTGCACCGGTCGGCGTGCGCTCGATGATGGCGTCGATGAGGCGACGGCGGATGGTTTTGTCGATGATTTCATCGGCGGGGATGTCCATCTGGAGCAGCGACATGGAGCACTTTATGTCCACGCCGACGGGTCCTGGATAAATGTGCGTCGGCGAGACCATCACGCAGCCCACCGGCGCTCCGTAACCGCTGTGTGCATCGGGATTGAGCACGAGATCGGTCACGCCTGGCGCAGAACGCGAGTTCAGCGCCTGCTCGATGCAGGACGGGTCAAAACCCGCGCGAATCGCCTCCGTCCCGATGACGGTGATGGGTTTTCCCGCGTTGTTGCGGACTGGGAGGATGGCTTCGGCTTCGCCGGTGATGTGGAAGGGGGAGTTCATTTATGATTTATGATTGGAGATTTGGATCACGCGTTTGCCTGACTTCGAAGGAGTGCCACGAGGGCTTTCTCGGCTTCGGTGATGTGTTTGGTTTTGAGTTTGAAATCGCGATTCGGAGAGCCGTTCTGATTCCAGGCAAAATCGCGCCACAAGGCGAGAACTGCTGGACCGTCTGAAATGCCTTTGAGGCGGTCCAACAAAGCAGCGCCATAGGCAGAAAAGGACGCTCGGAGACGCAACTCTTCATCGGCTAGACTTTCACGAATGCGTAGCTCAAAGGACGGTAGGCATTCCTCGCGGGCGAGCATCTCCAGGCGGCGGATGCGCAGCTTCTGAGCGCGTTCCTTGTCCTCACGAGTGAGCGATTTCGTGCGGATGTACTGCGGACGAACAATACGAAGACAAAAACCGCAGTCGCAGCCACAAGTGGATTCATATCGCGTTCCTGGATTAGCCACGAGGTCGAAAGAGGTCTCCAGATAGGTGCCGAAGAAGTTGGAGAACTGCTCCATCTCATCCGCGAGCGGACGGCAATCCGCCGGAAGATTGAAGAAGTGCGTTTCCACCCATGCCTTAGCCGCGTGACCGGCATCGGCCACAGCGTGCGCTTTGACAGCGGGCACAAATCCTTCCCGCACGGCATTCCCAAGCCACTGCAGCAGCTTGTAGCAGCGGTTCTGGATGGAGATGGCGTAGTCGATGTCGGTTGATGTGAGCATGTTGATTCTAAAGTTGAAGGTTGGTTCACGCCTTCACGGTTCCTTTGAGCCGCTCGGAGTCCGTCAGCCCCAGCACCAGCGTGTTTCCGACACCGGTTCCGACTTCCTGGAGGGTTTGCAGGTAACGGAGTTGGAGGAGCTCGGGGTTGTCACGCATGAGCTTGGCGGCGTTCGCGAGGGTGCGGAGGGCGGCGGTTTCGGCGCGGGCTTTTTCGAGTCCAGCTTGGGCTTCCTGACGCTGCTGGAGGGCAGACATGAAGCTGCGCTTCAGATCGGCAGGCAGCATGACATCGCGGATGTCGATGCGGTCCACTTAGAGGCCGAGAGACTGGGCGCGGTCGGCGATGAGTTCGAGAAGCTTCACTCCGTGCCCGGCTTTCTGTTGCAGGAAGGCTTCCGCAGCCTCCGCAGCCACAATCTGGCGCAGGGCGAGCTGGACCTCGTTGTAAAGCACGGCAGCGGCATCCTGGGTGGCGCGATGCATTGTGAGGGCATCTGCGACGCGGAAAGTGGCTACTGCGGAGACCTTCAGCACGACTTGATCGGCAGTGAGGAGTTCCTGGCCTTGCACGAGGAGCATTTGCTCGCGGTTGTCGATGCGCTTCACCTCATGACCAGCGCTCCAGAGGCGGTGCTTTCCTGCCTCAAGAGCGCGGAGGTAGCGGCCATGCTGGAAGAGCAGCGCGGTTTCGTGGTCCTGGACCACAAAGCTGAATCCAGCGGCAGGACGAAAGGTGGAGATGAAGGTGTTCATGATGATTGGATGGTTGAAAATGTCCTTCCCGGATGGCTGGCGGCCCGCTGACGGGAGCTGAATGGCCCGCACGCGGCGGACATCGCCACGCTGCCAGACAGCTCGCAGAGTCATCAGGCCGTTGTGTCCATCTGCCGGAGCAGATTTTCACCCCGGCCATCCGGGAAGGTTGTTATGAGATGGGGATTCGCACCCCGAGGTTGCCCTTTAACTATTTGTCTCCTCACCGATGGGCAGCTTCTTTGTGCGTATCGCTTCAGTCGCTGCATGGAGTCGGAGGACGGAAGCTAGTATTGCTAGCGGCGTGCCAAAACCTGGCACGGAGGGGTCGGATGACGCTGGAAGCCTTGTAAATACAGGGGAAGAAAATTTTTCGGGCGATTTCTTGGCCGTGCCATGACACCAAACAAATCCTGATTGTTTATCTGATAAGCTAGCTAATTATCCAAAATATGGCTTCAGCTAAACCCATCATCACTTTTGGCTTCCTCGGTTCCACGTTGGACCGCGCTCAGGGCGCGGAGCGTTGGTCGAAGTGGCGGCCGACGGTGGCGATGTGTCAGCAGGAGGATTTGCTCGTTTCGCGGCTGGAGCTGCTCGTGGAGCCGAAGTTTGCCGATCTGGCGAAAAGCGTGGTCGCGGATATTGCGAAGGTTTCACCGGAGACGGAGGTGGTGGTGCATGAATTCGCGCTGAAGGACCCGTGGGACTTTCAGGAGGTGTATGAGCGGCTCTACGACCTCGTGCGTGGCTATGAGTTCGAGCCGGAGAAGGCGGAATATTTGATTCATCTCACCACGGGCACGCATGTGGCGCAGATTTGCTGGTTCTTGCTCAATGAGGCGAACTTCATCCCGGCGCGGTTGCTGCAAACCTCGCCGTCACGCGAGGGCGGGCGCGATGCGAAGGCCTCGGGGCGCTACGAGATCATCGACATCGATTTGTCGAAGTATGATCGGCTCTCCACACGCTTCGCCCAGGAGCAGGAGCGCACGCTGGATTTCCTGAAAAGCGGCATCGCCACGAAGAGCAAGGGCTTCAACAAGCTCATCGAGCAGATCGAGCTCGTCGCCGTGAACTCCAAAGCGCCAATTCTCATCATGGGACCGACTGGCGCAGGCAAATCGATGCTCGCAGGCCGCATCTACGACCTACGACGCTCAAGGGCCGGTTTGAGCGGTCGATTCGTCGAAGTGAACTGCGCCACGCTGCGCGGTGATCAGGCGATGTCTGCTCTGTTTGGCCACAAACGCGGTTCCTTCACCGGGGCGCAGTCGGACAGGCCGGGATTGCTCAAGGAGGCGGACAAGGGGCTGATTTTCCTCGATGAGATCGGTGAACTGGGTCTGGACGAGCAGGCGATGCTGCTGCGAGCACTCGAAGACAAGACCTTCCTGCCGCTGGGCAGCGACAAGGCTGTGCAGAGTGACTTCCAACTCATCGCCGGCACGAATCGCGATCTACGGGCGCAAGTCGCTGCGGGCAAATTCCGCGACGATTTGCTCGCTCGCATCAATTTGTGGACCTTTACACTGCCAAGCCTCGCGGAGCGACGGGAAGACATCGCGGCTAACCTCGATTTCGAGCTGGAACGCTATGCGAAGTCCCACCGGCGGCAGGTGCGCATGAACAAGGAAGCGCGGGAGGCTTTTCTGAAGTTCGCGAAGGGGCCGGAGGCGAAGTGGAGCGCGAATTTTCGTGATTTGAACGCGGCGCTGACCCGCATGGCCACGCTGGCTCCGAAGGGGAGAATCACCGTCGAGTGCGTGGAGGCGGAGGTGGCGCGGCTGCAGGAAGGTTGGCGGGAGCCGATGCAGAAGAACGAGTTGGAAAACTCGTTCTACGAGATCGACCCGTTTGATCGCGTGCAGCTTGAGTTTGTGATCAAAACATGCCGGGAGTCGAAGACGCTGTCGGATGCGGGGCGGAAGCTGTTTGCGGTCTCACGGGCGAAGCGATCGAAGATGAATGATGCGGATCGGTTGAAGAAATATCTGAAGCGATTTGATCTGACGTGGGAGAAGCTGCAAAAAGCGGGATGAACGAACCTCGCTTCGCTGTCGCCCAACTGGATGAGATCACGCCGACGCCATGCCCGTGTGGGCAGGCGCGTAGAGCGTTCAAGGAACCTTGGAACACGCTGGCGACGGTGCATCTGACGGACATCCATGCAGATTCGAAGGCGCATTGGCATGAGAAGATGACTGAGATTTATATCGTGCTGGAGGGCGAAGGCCATCTCGAAGCGGATGGGCAGATCATTCCGCTCAAGCCGATGACGACGGTGATGATCAGGCCGGGCTGCGTGCATCGCGCGGTGGGAAAACTGCGCATCATTAATGTGCCGATGCCGCCTTTTGATCCGGCGGATGAGTTTGAGGTGTGAAAGGCGCACGGGCGATGCAAGCGCCATGAATGAGAAAAGTTTTTCACAGCAGGCGGACATTGCTTGCCGGGTGATACCGCGTCGCTAACACGAGCGGCCCAACCACCCCGCTTTCCATTTTCTCAACCATGTCTGCTGCCAACGAACTGAATATCAACATCGCTCACGTCGAACGCATCGCCGGAGAGCTGAAACTGCGGCCAATCCAGGTCGGCGCGACGGCCAAACTGCTCGCGGATGGTGCCACGGTGCCTTTCATCTCCCGCTATCGTAAAGAAGCGACGGGAGAGCTCGACGAGGTGCAGATTCAAAACATCCAGGAACGCATGGGCCAGCTCGTGGCGATGGATGATCGCCGCGCAGCCATCGTGAAATCGCTCGAGGAGCGCAAACTGATGACGGATGCGCTGCGGGCCAAAATTGAGAAGGCGGACACGATGAATGCGCTTGAGGACGTTTTCGCGCCGTTCCGTCCGAAACGCCGCACGAAGGCCACCATCGCGAAGGAGAAGGGTCTGGAGCCGCTGGCGGACTTCATCGAGCAAAACGTGCTCACCAATGGGGTCGATCTCGATGGCGAGGCGGTGAAGTTTGTGAAGCTCGATGCCGAAACGGACGAATTAAAGGTCAAAGATGCCACGGAGGCTCTCGCCGGTGCTCGTGACATCATCGCGGAACGCATCAGCGACACCGCCGAGGTGCGTGCGGCCTTGCGAAAGCTCTTCGCGGACACCGGCACGGTCACTTCGAAGGTCATGTTCGGCAAAGAGGAAGACCCGGAGGCGCAGAAGTTCCGCGATTACTTCGACTGGACGGAGCCGGTGAAGTCCATCCCATCGCACCGCATGCTCGCGATCCGTCGCGGCGAAAAAGAGGGTTTCTTGCTCATGCGCATCCAGCCGATGGAGGCGGAGGCCATCGCACTCGTCGAGCGTCTCACGGTGAAAGGCAACAACCCATGTTCCGCGCAGGTCAAACTGGCCGCGCAGGATGCTTACAAGCGTCTGCTCAGTTCCAGCATGGAAACGGAGGCACGCCTGGAATCGAAGAAAAAAGCCGACGCCGAGGCGGTGAAGGTTTTCGCCGACAATTTGCGTGAGTTGCTGCTCGCCGCGCCGCTGGGTCAGAAGCGTGTTTTGGGCATCGATCCCGGTTTCCGCACCGGTTGCAAGATCGTCGTGCTCGATGCGCAGGGGCAGCTCGTCTATAATGATGTGATTTACCTGCTCGGTGATGGGAACAGCCTCATGCACGCGAAGACACTGCTCATGAATTTGATCGAACGCTTCAAGGTGCAGGCCATCGCCATCGGCAATGGCACCGCCAGCCGCGAGACGGAGATGTTTGTGAAGAAGATCGGCGTGCCGTCCTCGATCCCGGTCATCATGGTGAATGAAAGCGGCGCTTCGATCTACAGTGCCAGCGAGGTGGCCCGCGATGAGTTCCCCAATCATGACGTGACCGTCCGCGGCTCCGTTTCCATCGCCCGTCGTCTCATGGACCCGCTGGCGGAGCTGGTGAAGCTCGATCCGAAGTCCATCGGCGTCGGTCAGTATCAGCACGATGTGGATCAGACGATGCTTCAGGGCAGTCTCGACAATGTCGTCATCAGCACCGTGAACGCTGTTGGCGTGGAGCTGAACACGGCGTCCAAGCAGCTCCTCAGCTATGTTTCCGGCCTGAACAGCGCCCACGCGGCGAACATCGTGGCCTTCCGCAATGAGCACGGTGCTTTCGCGAGTCGCAAAGACCTCCTCAAAGTGCCACGGCTCGGCGAAAAGGCCTTTGAGCAGGCGGCGGGCTTCCTGCGCATCCGTGGCGCGGCGCATCCGCTTGATTCGAGTGCCGTGCATCCGGAGCGTTATCCACTTGTCGAGAAGATGGCGGCTGATCTCGGCTGCGGCGTGGCCGATTTGATGCAGAAGCCGGAGCTTCGCACGAAGATCGACCTCAAAAAGTATGTGAGCGCCGATGTGGGCCTACCGACCTTGCAGGACATCATGAACGAACTCGCGAAGCCGGGTCGTGATCCGCGTAAGCAGTTCGAGGTCTTCAGCTTTGCCGAAGGCGTGAGCGAGATGAAGCATCTTACCGTGGGCATGAAGCTGCCGGGTATCATCACGAACGTAACGGCCTTCGGTGCCTTCGTGGACATCGGCGTGCATCAGGACGGCCTCGTGCATGTGAGCCAGCTGGCCGATCATTTCATCCGCGATGCTGCGGAGGTCGTCAAAGTGGCCCAAAAAGTCATGGTGACCGTCACGGAGGTGGATATTCCGAGAAAGCGCATCGCGCTGAGCATGAAGGCGAAGCCGGATTTCGAGAAGAAGACCGGTCAAGGCAAGCCGATGGGCCAGGGTGGCGGCCAACCGCGCACCTTCAGCAGCGGCGGTGGTGGCCAGCGCAGCTCCGGCGGCGGTGGCGGCATGGGCAATCCCTTTGGCGGAGGCGGTGGCGTCGATTGGTTCACCGCAGCGGCGCAGAAGGGGAAGAAGTGACCCAGACCGCGTGACAGTTGCAACGCCCGCCATCCGCGACGAGAGGGCGGGATGGTCGAATCCGACTTTATCATCATCGGCACGGGTGCCGGAGGCCTCAGCGCGGCGCTGCATGCCTCAGAGCATGGCAGCGTGATCATGCTCACGAAGCGCGGGGCGCTCGATTCGAACTCGAACTGGGCTCAGGGCGGCATCGCCTGCGTGACGGCGGGTGATGACTCGATCGAAAAGCATGTGAGCGATACGCTGATCGCCGGCGCGGGGCTTTGCAAAGAGGCGGCGGTGCGCACGATTGTGACCGAGGGGCCGAGCCGCATCGCGGAGCTGGTGAACTGGGGCGTTCACTTTGACCAGCGGGAGGCGAAAAGCGGTCACCTTGAGTTTGATCTGACGAAGGAAGGCGGGCACTCCACACGCCGCGTTTTGCATGCAGCGGATGCTACGGGCAAAGAAATCACCGAGAAACTTCTCGCGACTGTTCGGGCGAAGAAAAACATCACCATCCTCGAAAACCATTACGCCATCGATCTGATCACGACGGCGAAGCTGGGCCTCGCCTCTGAGGATCGTGTGCTCGGCGCTTATGTGCTCGATGAGACCACGGGTGAGGTGGAGACCTTTCGCAGTGACCGCGTGATCCTGGCGACGGGTGGCTGCGGACGCGTTTACCTTTATACGACGAACCCGAAGGTGGCGACGGGTGACGGCGTTGCGATGGCCTGGCGTGCAGGAGCGACGGTGGCGAACATGGAATTCATCCAGTTTCACCCGACGTGCCTGTATCATCCGCAGAAGCGCTCGTTTTTGATCACCGAGGCCATGCGTGGCGAAGGGGCGCGGCTTTACGACAAGAACGGCGTGGAGTTCATGCCGAAGTATGACAAGCGCGGCACACTGGCTCCTCGCGACATCGTGGCGCGAGCCATCGACCATGAGATCAAGCGCACTGGCGGCCCCTGCGTGTATCTCGACATCAGCCACAAACCGGCGGACTTCATCCTGAGTCACTTTCCAAACATCCACCGCGAGTGTCTGGCCATCGGCATCGACATCACGAAGGAGCCGATCCCCGTCGTCCCCGCCGCGCACTATCAATGTGGCGGCGTTTTGACGGATGTGAACGGTGCCACGACCATCCGCGGCCTTTGCGCCGTGGGCGAGGTGGGATGCACCGGCCTGCACGGTGCGAACCGCCTGGCGAGCAATTCACTGCTCGAATGCGTGGTGACCTCTCACCGCTCGGTGGCGCATCTACTCAAGAAGCTACCCATCGGCAAAAAAGCCGAGCAGAGTTATGATTTGAAGCCGTGGCAAAGCAGCGGCGTGGTGGAAAACGACGAGCTGGTGGTCATCTACCACAACTGGGACGAGATCCGCCGCCTGATGTGGGACTACGTCTCCATCGTGCGCACGAACAAGCGCCTCCAACGTGCCGCCGCCCGCCTGCGAAACCTCAAACGCGAAGTGCAGGAGTTTTACTGGAACAACCGCGTGACGAGCGAGATCCTCGAACTGCGCAACCTCGTCGAGACCGCCTCCCTCATCGTCGAATGTGCCATCCGCCGCCACGAGAGCCGCGGCCTGCACTACACGCTGGACTATCCGACGACGGACGACTCGCACGAGCTGCACGACACAGCGCTGCGGCGTTATTGAAATTGTTGGGACTGCACTTGGTTTTGCCGCAGGTGAGGTTTGAACGTCGTCTGCTAGGCACCTGTCCATTTCCGCACACTTCGGGAAGGTTGAATTTCAGTCCATTGAGTTTTTCCTTACCAGATTTCGGATTGCGATTTTCCTCTCGAAGCTGCTAAACTGTCTCACTGGCAAATTCCCCAACCCCCACATGCCTGCCGCCATTTCCATGTCACGACTTATGCTCATCGCCGCGATGAGCGTGGGATCGGCATTGGGTCAGGGAAGCTCTTCGAAGAAGTCCGCGAGTTCCAAATCCGGTTCGTCGAAGCCGGTGATGGTGGCCGCTGTAACTGCTAAAGTGGCAGCCGGAGGCGTCTCGACTTCCTCGGCCGCGAAAAGCACCTCCTCGCCGAAGCCGAGTCCCAAGACCGCCACGCCCCCTTCCCTGCCTCGCATTCAGATCCCGCAGGCCTCGATGCCGCAGATGGGTTATGCCCGTTACCCATGGAAGCTGGACATCGTAGCCACCGTCTTTTGGGTGGGCGAGCAGCCGACAGAGAATAATCCCACCCCAAACCACATGAGCTCGTGGGATACGGAGTGGATGAAAAACTTCGGCGGCTACGACGATCCCGACCGCTCGAACCGCACGGATAATTTCACGCCCATCGGCTTCACGCCGAAGCAAAACCCTTTCTACATCGCCCTGCCCTACAACGATGTGATCAACCACAACACCACGAAGTCTTCCGCCAAGATGAAGATTCCGTGGTTTAAGCAAAAATTCTCGCGTGACGGCAGATCCATCCTCAAAGGCACTTGGCTGGCCATCCGCTTCGGTAACCGCATCTGCTACGCTCAATGGGAGGACTGCGGCCCCTTTGAAACAGATGATGTGGACTATGTTTTCGGCAGTTCCCGCCCGCGAAACACGAGCAACAATGGAGCTGGCATCGATGTGAGTCCTGCGGTGCGTGATTACCTGGGCATGCCGAGCATGAGCCGCTGTGACTGGCGCTTTGTGGATGTGAGTGAGGTGCCCGCTGGCCCCTGGCGAAACTGGGGCACCAACAATCCTTTCGTTCAACGCCAGCAGGTGGATCAGGCCCGCAGCAAGAGCGAGATCGCAAATCGTCTCGAAGAACTCCGCAAGATGCGGGACGATTACTTCAAGCAGAACGGCAATAATCAGGTGAGGAACCGCTAAAGCGGATTCAGCGGCTCTTGGCTAGCTTGTTATACTTCTCGACGAGTTCGTTGAACTCCTTGGTGCGAGCGTTGAGCTTTTCGACGGCTGTGTTTCGCTCCGCGGCGAGCTGTTTGAGGAGCTCGTTCTGCTTCGTGATGGTGGCGTTTTGGGCAGTGACGGAGGCGTTGTGATCCTTCAGAGCTTCGGTGCCTTTGCCGACGGCATTTTCCATGGCAGCAAGCTTCGCCTCGGTCTGCACGAGTTCGTTGAGGAAGAAGGCGAGGGTGTAGCCACG